>DASQND010000093.1:0-82564 GCA_035645215.1 Allosphingosinicella sp. | reverse complement strand
GGACGCGCGTTCGCAGTTCCTGAACGACGAATTCCAGCGCGCGGTGGCGCATTGGAACCGGTGGCGGATGGCTCCGGGCTTCCCCGAGGCGGACTGGCAGGCGACGCTCGACGAGGACGCCCGTATGCAGCGCCTCGAAGGCGCGTTCGTAGAGACGCTGCGCGCCGAGATCGCCGACCGCGCGGCCGAAGCGCCTTCCGACGTGGACGGCTTCATCGCCTGGTTCGAAGCGCTGCAGGAGAACGGCCCCGGCCAGGGCGATCCGCTCTTCCCCTGGCTCGCCGAGGAAGCGAGCCTGGACGATTTCCGCTGGTTCCTGGCCCAGGAAGCGGCGGGCGAAGCGGGCTTCGAGGACCTGACCGCCCTCGCGCAGGTCAAGGTGCCGGCCGAAGCGAAGCTGGAGCTCGCCAACAATTATTGGGACGAGATGGGCCGCGGCAATCCCAAGGGAATGCACGGCCCGATGCTCTCCGCCCTTATCGACGAACTCGAACTCGAGGCCGAGATCGACGACACGGTCTGGGAAAGCCTCTCCCTCGCCAACGGCATGACCGCGATGGCCGTCAATCGCCGCTACGCCTGGCACGCCATCGGCGCGCTCGGCGTCGTCGAGCTCACCGCCCCCGGCCGCAGCCGCGCGACGGCCGACGGCCTGCGTCGGCTCGGCCTCTCGGGCAAGGCGCGGCGCTACTTCGAGCTGCACGCGACGCTCGACGTCCGCCACAGCAAGGACTGGAACGACAAGGTCTTCCGCCCGCTCGTCGCCGGCGACCCCCGCCGCGCCCGCGCCATGGCCGAAGGCGCGCTCATCCGGCTGACGGCGGGCGCCCGCTGCTTCGAGCGCTACCGCGAAACGCTCTGGAGCTGAGGCTTCAGACGATCTCGCGGCGCGAGAGATCGACGAGCATCGCCGCCGCGACGACCAGCCCGCCGACGATGCCGACGGTGAGCGCGAGCTGCGCGTTGGCGGGGTCGCTGGCGAGCTGGTTGGTCGGGATCAGCCAGGGGAAGTAGGGCCCCCAGCTCGAACCGGTCGCGACGACGGCCACGAAGGTGCCGCCGATGCCGAGCACGAGCGGCGGGACGAAGCTTCGGAAGCGCAGGGCGGCCCAGAGCTGCACCGTCACCAGAAGCAAGGCGCCGCCGAACATCCGGGCGAGGATGCTGCCGAACTGTGCGAGGTCCACCTCGCCCGTCAGCGACCGCGCAGGCTGCGTGGTGTCGGCGAGCCAGCCGAGCTCCGGCACGAGCGCGAAGAGTGCCAGCGTCATCGCCGCGACGAGGAGCACGACCGCGGCGATCTTGGCGGCGAAGAAGGACGCGCGCGGCACGGGGAGCGCGAGGAGGTGGTTCCAGAAGCGCGGTCCGTGCTCGAGCTGGGCGACGAGGATGGTGAGCGCCGTCACCGCCATGGGCAGCATGAAGAAGCCCCAGATCGCGGACGCTCCGACGAGGTAGAAGGACCAGGGCTGGTCCGGCCCCTCCTTCTGGTGGAACATGAGCGCGATCAGCAGGGCGACCAGCACCGGCGCGGCTGCGCAGAGCAGAAGGACGAGCGAGCGGCGCAGCTTCGCGAATTCGGAGATGAGGACGTTGAGCATGGCGGCGGCTCCTTTAGGCGGCGAGCGGCAGGACAGCCGCTTCGAGCGTGTCGTGGAAGATCTGTTCGAGGCTCGGATCCTTCACCTCGATGCCGGAGACCCGGATGCCGGCCTCGACGAGCATGAAGTTGATCGCCGGCACGTCCGGCGCGGCGCGTTCGGCGTCCGCGCCCTCGATCATCACCGTGCCGGCGCGGACGGAGGCGCCGATTTCGGCGGCGCGCAGCATCTCCACGACGGCGCCCGGCCGATCCACCGCAAGCGTGATGCGGCGTGACTGCGCCTGCCGCAGCGCCGCCGCCGTGTCCTGGAGGAGGAGCCGGCCACGGTGCATCAGGCCGACATGGGTCGCCGTCTGCTCGACTTCGGAAAGGATGTGGCTGGAGACGAAGACGGTGACGCCCTCTGCTTCGGGGAGCGAGGCGATCAGGCGGCGCATGTCGCATATTCCGTTGGGGTCGAGGCCGTTGGTCGGCTCGTCGAGAATGAGGAGCTTGGGCCGGCCGATCAGCGCGCGCGCGACGCCGAGCCGCTGGCGCATGCCGAGCGAATAGCCGCCGACGCGCCGGTCCGCTGCCGAGGCGAGGTCGACGATGTCCAGCACCCGGCCGATCTCCGTCTTCGCCGCGCCGAGCAGCCGGGCGGTGATGGCGAGGTTCTCGCGGCCGGTGAGGTGATCGTAATGGCAGGGCGTTTCGACCAGCGCCCCCGCGAGCCGCGCCGCCGCCATGCGCTGGCGCCGGACGTCGTGTCCGAAGAGCCGCGCCGTGCCGCTGGTCGGCTTCAAGAGGCCGAGGAGCATCCGGATGGTCGTGGTCTTGCCCGCCCCGTTCTGGCCGAGGAAACCGTAGACCGCCCGCTCCGGCACGCGAAGGTCGACGCCCTCCACGGCCACCTGCCGCCCGAAGCGCCGCCCCAGGCCGCTCGTCTCGATCGCATAGCTCATCGCATTCCCCTCCCTTTCCGCTCGACTCGTCCCCCGATCTCTTTAAGTTAGACGTGGATTGTTTAAGTGCAATATAAATTTTTCGAGGTGCGGACGCATGGACGACGAGTTGAAGCTTCGGCAGCGCAGCCTCTGGCTGTCGCGCCTGACCATGGGCCTGCTCGCCGCGACGGCCCTGCTCATCGTCCTGCCGTTCCTGCTCGGCCTGCGTCACACCCAGTGGAGCACCGGCCACTACCTCGCTTACTCGGCGGCGAACTGGCTGCCGGCCGTCTTCTACCTTTACGCATTATGGGCGATCGGCCGGGCCTTTGGCGCGTTCGGGCGGGGCGGCACGATCGGCGCCGCCATGGCGCGAGGCTGCCGCCGCGCCGGCGTCGCGCTCGCGCTGGGCGGGACGGCGAGCGCCGTGGGCGTGCCGAACATCCTCGGCGCGCTTCTCAGGAGCGGGATCATCGAAGCGTCGCGATTTGGAAGCGGGACGGTGCTCGTCTTCGACATCGCCTATCTCGCCGTGGGCGTGGTCGGCCTCGCTTTCTTCCTGCTCGGCGGCCTGCTCGACCGCGCCGGCCGCGTCGCCGAGGAAGCGCAGGCGCTGCGCAGCGAGCTTGGAGAGTTCGTCTGATGCCGGTCACCGTGACGCTCGATTCGGTGCTGGCGGCGCGGCGGATGAAGGCGAAGGAGCTTGCCCGCACCATCGGCATCAGCGAAACCCAGCTTTCGCTCTTCCGCTCCGGCAAGGTCCGCGGCGTGCGCTTCTCGACGGTGGCGGCGCTCTGCGCGGCCCTGGAGTGCACGCCGGGCGATCTCCTCGGCTACGATCCGGACCCGGCGGACATCAACCGTGCGGGCGGCGGGGAGGACGGCTGACGGGTGGATTGTCGCGGCGGCTCTGGCTAAGGCGCGGCCACCACAGTTGAAAGGATCCTTATGCGCCCCTCCGGCCGCGCACCCGACCAGATGCGGGAGATCGTGATGGAGCCCGGCTTCACCCGGCATGCCGAGGGAAGCTGCCTGATCGGCTTCGGCGACACGCGCGTGCTCTGCACCGCCAGCGTCGAGACGCAGCTCCCGCCCTGGCTGCGCGGCAAGGGCCAGGGCTGGGTCACCGCCGAATACGGCATGCTCCCGCGCGCGACTCACACGAGGGGCCGGCGCGAGGCGGCGGGCGGCAAGCAGTCCGGCCGGACGCAGGAAATCCAGCGCCTGATCGGCCGGTCGCTTCGCGCCGTCGTCGATCTCCAGAAACTCGGCGAGCGGCAGGTGACGCTCGACTGCGACGTGATCCAGGCCGACGGCGGCACACGCACCGCGGCGATCTCCGGCGCCTGGGTGGCGCTGCGCATCGCCATCGACAAGGCGATGGCCGCCGGCCAGATCGCCGAGGACCCGATCCGCCGCAAGGTCGCGGCGGTGAGCTGCGGCATCCACGGCGCCGCCGCCGTGCTCGACCTCGACTATATCGAGGATTCGAACGCGGGCGCCGACGGCAATTTCGTCCTCACCGACGACGGCAACATCGTCGAAGCGCAAGTCACCGCCGAGGGCGCGAGCTATGACGAGGAGAGCCTTCTGCGCCTCCTCCGCCTCGCCCGCATCGGCTGCGCCGAGATCTTCGCCGCGCAGGACAAGGCGACCGGACGGTGAGGCGCCTCGAAGCTGGAAAGCTGGTCATCGCCAGCCACAATGAGGGCAAGGTCCGCGAAATCCGGGACCTGCTCGGCCCCTACGGCGTCGAGCCGGTCTCGGCGGCCGAGCTCGATCTACCGGAGCCCGACGAAATCGGCGTCGACTTCATCGAGAATGCCGACTTGAAGGCGCGCCAGGCGGCGGATTTGACCGGCCTCCCCGCTTTGTCCGACGACAGCGGCCTCTGCGTCGAAGCGCTCGGCGGCCGCCCGGGCATTTTCTCGGCGCGCTGGGCCTATGCCAACCCGTCCGTCCCGCACGACGGCGGCGCCGGCGAAATTCAGGGCGGGCGCGATTTCGATCTCGCCATGCGCCGCGTCTGGGAGGAGCTCGAAGCGCTCGGCCCCGAAACGAGCCGCAACGCTCATTTCGTTTGCGCCCTCGCAATCGTCTGGCCCGACGGCCAGGCGGAATGGTTCGAAGGCCGGGTCGACGGCACCCTCGTCTGGCCGCCGCGCGGCGACCAGGGCCACGGCTACGACCCGATGTTCGTCCCCAACGGCAGCGACCTCACCTACGGCGAGATCGACCCGGCGGAAAAGCACGCGACCAGCCACCGGGCGGATGCGTTCAGGAAGCTGGTGGAGCGGTTGCTGGGGTGACTGACACCCCGGTCATTGCGAGGAGCGAAGCGACCAAGCAATCCAGTGGGCGGCGGAGACCCGCACCGGCTCCCGCTGGATTGCTTCGCTCCGCTCGCAATGACGGTGGTGATGGGCTGGCCCTCTACATCCACTGGCCGTTCTGCGTCTCGAAATGCCCCTATTGCGACTTCAACAGCCATGTCCGTGAGGGCGTCGACCAGGCGGCATGGCGCGACGCCCTGCTCGCCGACCTCGCCCATGAAGCAAGCCGCACGCCCGGCCTGAAGCTCGGCTCCATCTTCTTCGGCGGCGGCACCCCTTCGCTCATGGACCCCGCTACCGTCGCCGCCCTGATCGAAGCGGCCGGGCGCCACTGGGGCTTCGAAGGCGCGCCGGAAATCACGCTCGAGGCCAATCCCTCCTCCGTCGAAGCCGCGCGCTTCGCCGATCTCGCCTCAGCCGGCGTCAACCGGGTGTCGCTCGGCCTCCAGTCGCTCGACGACGGGGCGCTGCGCTTCCTCGGCCGCGCCCACGGCGTTGCCGAGGGGCTCGCCGCGCTGGACACGGCGCAGCGCCACTTCGCCCGCGTCAGCTTCGACCTCATCTACGCTCACCCAGGCCAGAGCGAAGCGGCGTGGGAAGAGGAACTCGCCCGCGCCCTCTCCTTCGGCACAGGCCACCTCTCCCTCTACCAGCTCACCATCGAGCCCGGCACGCGCTTCGCCACCCTCGTCGCAAAAGGCGAACTCGAGCCCGCCGATCCGGACCACGGCGCCGCCCTCTACGAGCTGACCCGGGCGATGGCGGAAGCCGCCGGCCTCCCCGCCTACGAAATCTCGAACCATGCCCGCCCCGGCGAGGAGAGCCGGCACAACCTCACCTACTGGCGCTACGGCGCTTATGCCGGCGTCGGCCCCGGCGCCCACGGCCGCCGCGGCGGCGCCTCCACGCGGCGGCACCGGAAGCCGGAAAACTGGCTCTCCGCGCTGGCGAGGAACGGCCACGGCATCGAGGAGGAGAGGCCGATCGCGCCGCACGAAGCGGCGACGGAGGCTCTGCTCATGGGCCTGCGCCTGCGCGAGGGCGTGGCGCGCGCGCGGGTGGAGCGCGCGGTGGATTGGGACGCGGTGGGGAAGCTCGAAGCGCAAGGGCTGCTTACTGCGAATGAAGAGCGGCTGCGCGCAACCCCGGCGGGGATGCTCGTGCTGGACGGAATCCTGCGCGAAATCGCCGCAGCCTGATCCCCCACTCCGTCATTGCGAGGAGCGAAGCGACGAAGCAATCCAGCGGACGGCGGAGCCCCGCACCGCGGGCCACTGGATTGCTGCGCTCCGCTCGCAATGACGGCTGAGGCCGTGCCTACCGAAACCCCGCCGGCGCCGCGTCCAGCACGTTGGTCCCCGCCGCGGTCACTTCCTCCACCTGGAGCGCCCGCTCCGCAATCCCGCCCCGCGCGAACCGGAACGCCCCGTCGACGCCGGCAAAGCCGTCGTCGGCGCGAAGGCTGCGCGCCGGGAAGCGGCGGCCGAGGCGCCAGGCGTCGGCACTGCGCACCGCCAGCAGCACGCCGTCATAACCGAGGCTGCCGAGCCGGTACGGGTCGGCCCCGAAGCGCGCGCGGTAGCGGGTGCGAAGCTGGTTGAAATTGACGTTGGAAGGACCCGCGAACCAGGCGCCGCGCAAGGCCGCCTGCGCCCCGATATTCGCCTCGCTGGACCACAGTTCAGTGCCGAGGATCCGGACCTGCGGCGATCCGCGGCGCAGCGGCGCGACGGCCGAAGCGGAAAGCCGCGCCCCGTCGCCCACCAGCACCGCGTCGAACGGCCCCTGTCCACCCAGCTCGCCCGCCGCCGTCCTGAGGGCGTCGGCGGTGCGGGCGTAGGTCCGGACCGCGACGAGCTGGCCGCCGTGGCGCTGCACGGCATCCGCCAGGGCGCGGCCGGCGCGCTCGCCGTAGACGGTGGTGGGGAGCAGGGCGCCGAAGCGAAGCGCGCCCCGGCTCCTGGCAAAGGCGACGACGCGGTCGATCGCCTGGCTGGGATCGAGGCCGAGAAGATAGACGCCGTCGCCCGCCACGCTGACGTCGTTCGAAAAGGCGATGACCGGCACGTTCGCCCGGCGCGCGACGGGCGCCACCGCGAGCGCGTCCTCGGCGAGGAGCGGGCCGAGGAACAGGCCGTTGCCTTCCGCTATGGCCCGGTTGGCGGCGGACGCCGCGCCCGAAGCGGTGTCGTAGGCGGTGATCCGGATCTTCTCGGAAGCCGTGTCGGCGAGGGCGAGATTGGCCGAATTGGCGATCGACTGCCCCACGGCCGCGTTCGGCCCGGTCAGCGGTACGAGGATCGCGACGCGGTTGCGAGTCTCGCCCGGCGGCAGGTTGAGCCGGGGCTCGTCGGGCTGCGCCTCCGCGGCGCGCGCGGCGGGCTGCGAGGGCCCCTCCGTCCGCGCCTTGGGCACGAGCTGGCAGCCGGCCAGCGCCAGACCTGCGAGGGCGGCGAGGCCGAACCGGACGAGCGTGCCGGCTTGCGGCTGGAGCGACTGCAGTGCCATGACGATCCTCATGAGCGAAACCCTCGCCCCCGGCCTCTATATCGTCGCGACCCCGATCGGCAATCTTTCCGATCTGAGCCCCCGCGCCGCGCAAATGCTCGCCGAAGCCGACGTCGTCGCCGTCGAGGACAGCCGCGTCACGGCCAAGCTCCTCCACCATATCGGCGTCCGCAGCCCGATGCTCGCCTATCACGACCACAATGCCGACAAGGTGCGCCCCGGGCTCATCGCGCGCATGGCGAGCGAAGCGGTGGCGCTGGTTTCGGATGCCGGGACGCCGCTCATCTCCGATCCCGGCTACAAGCTGGTCCGCGACGCCCGCGCCGCGGGCGTGCCCGTCACCACCGCGCCCGGCCCCTGCGCCGCCGTCGCCGCGCTGACCCTGGCGGGCCTTCCGACCGACCGCTTCGCCTTTTTAGGCTTCCTCCCGCCCAAGCAGGGCGCCCGCGCCGCCGCCATTGCGGAGGCGGCGCTCTTCAAAGGGAGCCTCCTCTTCTACGAAAGCGGCCCCCGCCTCGGCGCGGCGCTCGCGGCGCTGCAGGGCGGCCTCGGCGACCGCCCCGCCGCCGTCTGCCGGGAGATCACCAAGCGCTTCGAGGAAACGGTGACCGGCTCGCTCGCCGAGCTTGCCGAGCGCTATGCGGACGCCGCGCCCAAGGGCGAGATCGTGATCGTCGTCGGCCCCCCCGGCGAGGCCGAACCGGCCGGCGAGGCGGACGTCGACGCCGCCCTCGCCGAAGCGATGACCCGCCTTTCCGCCTCCCGCGCCGCGGCCGAAGTGGCCGAAAAGCTCGGCCTCAAGCGGCGCGACGTCTACGAGCGGGCGCAGCGTATGAAGGAGGATGAAGGATGAAGGCCTGGATCGCACTTCCCCTGCTTTCGCTCCTCGGCGCCTGCGCGACGACGGGAGGTGCCGACAGCGGCACGCCGACCGCCGCGTGGCTGGCCGGCACATGGCTCCTCATCCAGCCTGATCTGCGCTTTCCGGCGGCCTGCGCGAGCGGCCTTCCGATCCGCTACGATCCGGACGGCACCTCCCATCTGTTCGGCGAGCGCGGCACATGGCGGCTCGATGGCGACCAGCTGACCGAGACGATCGTCGTGAGCGACGAGGAGGATGCGCAGCTCGGCCGGATCGTCCTGAACCGCATCCGCCGCGCCGGCCCGAACCGGATGCTGAAGACCTTCGAGGACGGCGAAACCGAGACGTTCCTCCGCTGCCCGCCGGCACGGTGACCCGGACCCGCCGCGAGCGCGAGCGAAGCGGGCGCAGCGCCGAGACGCTCGCCTGCTGGTGGCTGCGCTTCAAGGGCTGGGGCATTCTCGCGCGGCGGGTCCGCACGCCTTTGGGCGAGGTGGACATCGTCGCGCGCCGCAGGCGGGTCGTGGCGTTCGTCGAGGTGAAGGCGCGCACCAACGAGCGCGAAGCGGCGCTGGCGCTGGACGAATACCGGCTGAGGCGGGTCGCGGCCGCCGCGGGCGCGCTCGCGCATCGCTACGCGCGGGAGGGCGACGTGACGCGGATCGATGCGATCTTCGTGCTGCCGCGGAGGTTTCCAAAGCACATGGAGAACGTCTGGCACGGGTGACAGGGGGGCGGTGCCGCACTAGAGCGCGGGGAGACATACCACCCCGTTCGTCCCGAGCAGGGACCGAGCGAAGTCGAGGGCCCGTGTCGAGGGACCAGACCACTCGACACGCCGTCTCGACAAGCTCGACGGCTGCTCGGGGCGAACGGTGAATTCAAGGACTCTCCCCCATGCCCCTCGACATCGCCGTTCAGATGGACCCGCTCGGCGGGATCAACATCGCAGGCGACTCCACCTTCGCCCTGATGCTGGGAGCGCAGGCGCGCGGCCACCGCCTCTTCCACTACGGCCCCGAAGCGCTGAACTACCGTGACGGCCGCGTCTGGGCCGAAGCGCATCCGGTCACCGTGCAGCCGGTGCCCGCCGATCATTTCCGCTTCAAAGAGCCCGTGCAGCTCGATCTCGGCCGTGACACCGACGTCGTCCTGATGCGCCAGGACCCGCCCTTCGACTTGGGCTACATCACCGCCACCCACCTCCTCGAGCGCCTCCAGGGGCAGACACTCGTCCTGAACGACCCCGCCGCCGTCCGCAATGCGCCCGAAAAGGTCTGGGTGCTGGATTACGCCCGCTACATGCCGCCGACGCTCATCACCCGCTCGCTCGCCGAAGCGAAGGCGTTCGTCGCCGAACATGGCGAAGCGGTGCTGAAGCCGCTCCACGGAAACGGCGGCAAGGCGATCTTCAAGGTTGGCCGCGATATGGCGAACCTCTCCTCGCTCATGGAGGTGTTCAACCTCACCTGGCGCGAGCCGCACATCGTCCAGGCCTTCCTCCCGGAGGTGGCGCAAGGGGACAAGCGCATCGTCTTCATCGACGGCGAAGTGACGGGTGCGGTGAACCGCCTTCCGGGCGAAGGCGAGATTCGCTCCAACCTCGCCGTCGGCGGCACCGCGGCCAGGACCGAGCTTACCGACAGCGAGCGCGAAATCTGCGCCGCGCTCGGCCCTGAGCTCAAGGCGCGCGGCCTGTTCTTCGTCGGCATCGACGTGATCGGCGGCAAGTGGCTGACCGAGATCAACGTCACTTCGCCCACCGGCATCGTCGCCATCGACCGCTTCAACGGCACCGACACGCCGGCCCTGTTCTGGCAGCGGATCGAAGAGCGGCTGGGCTGGGTTTAGCGCACCATGTCCGACTGGGTCATCCGCCTCATCGATTCGACCGGCTATTTCGGCGTCTTCTTCCTGATGCTGCTCGAGACGGTGTTCCCGCCGGTGCCGTCGGAAGTGATCATGACGGTTGCGGGGGTGCGCGCCGCGAGCGGACCGCTGAGTCTCGGCGGAGTCATCGCGAGCGGAACGGCGGGCGCGATGGCCGGCAATCTCTTCTGGTATCTCCTTGCCCGCTGGATCGGCCTTGCCCG
This sequence comes from Allosphingosinicella sp., assembly GCA_035645215.1. GTDB lineage: Bacteria > Pseudomonadota > Alphaproteobacteria > Sphingomonadales > Sphingomonadaceae > Allosphingosinicella. The sequence continues at coordinate 72,239 of DASQND010000093.1, read as the reverse complement.
CTTCCGCCCCTTCATCGAGCGCTGGGGCCGCTGGCTGACCATGGACTGGGGCGACGTCGAGAAGGTGGAAGGCCTCTTCGGCCGCTTCGGCGGCGTCTTCGTGATGATCGCCCGCGTCATCCCCACCATCCGCTCCGTCATCTCGCTTCCGGCCGGAATGGTGAGGATGAAGCTCCATTCGTTCCTGATCTGGTCGACGATCGGCACGGCCGTCTGGAGCAGCCTTCTCGCGATCGCCGGCTACATCCTCGGCCAGAGCTTCGACCGGGTTGAGGAAGTGGTCGGCCCGGCTTCGTCGGCCGTGATCGCCCTCATCATCCTCACCTATCTCTACCGCCAGGCGACCTGGCACCGCCGGCACAGGGCCGGGGAGGCGAAAGCGGATACCTGAGGCCGCATCGCCCCTCCCCCCGTCATTGCGAGCGTAGCGAAGCAATCCAGAGCGGCCTCGGAAGCCCACTGGATTGCTTCGTCGCAATGACGGCTACGCGCGCGGATGCGCGTTCCGGTAGACGTCCATCAGGTGCGCCGCGTCGACGGCGGTGTAGATCTGGGTCGAGGACAGGCTGGCATGGCCGAGCAGCTCCTGGAGCGAGCGCAGGTCCGCGCCGCGGCCGAGGAGATGAGTCGCGAAGCTGTGGCGAAGCGCATGCGGCGTCGTCCGCTCGGACAGGCCGAGGCCGGTCCGCGCCTTTTGCACCGCCCGGCGAACGATCTCGCCGCGCAGCGGCCCGCCCCGTGCGCCGCGGAACAGCGGCTGGTCGCGCGACACGCCCCAGGGGCTGAGCGCGACATAGGTCTCGATTGCAATCTTCACGCTCGGGAGCAGCGGCACGATCCGCGTCTTGTTGCGCTTCCCCGTGACGCTCAGCGCCTCGCCGAGCGGCAGGGCCGCGCCGGTCAGGCCGAGCGCTTCGGCGACGCGCAGCCCCGATCCGTAGAGCAGCATCAGCACGGCATAATCGCGCGCCGCGATCCATTCCTCCGACGCATCCTCCTCCACCGTCTCGGCGAGCGCCACGACTTCGTCGGGTGAGATGGGACGCGGCACGCTCCTCGCCCGCTTCGGCGCCCGGAGGCGCGGCAGCGCGGCGGTGCTCCCCGCTTCCGAAGCGGCAAAGCCGAGGAAGCCGCGCACGGCGGACAGTTCGCGCGCCGCCGAGCTGTTGCCGAGCCCTTCGGCGCGGCGGCGGGTGAGAAAAGCGCGCAGGTCCGCGGCGTTGAGGCCGGCGAGCGAGTCCGCATCGACGCCGCCGCCGAGATGTGCCCCAAGAAATTCGATCAGGCGGTGCGCGGTCGCCGTGTAGGCGCGAACCGTATGCTCCGAGCGTCTGCGGCTCAGCAGCAGGTGATCGTGCCAGCGCGCCGCCAGGGCGCGGGCGGGATGGTCGATCAGGGGATCAGCCACCGGCCCATGCAGCGCGTCAGGACCCGGCCGAGGAAGACGAGGAGTTCGGACCCGTGCCGAGTCTCGAACCCCTGCTCGCTCCTCTGGCCGAGGGCGAGGAGGCCGTTGGGAAGCGGCGGCTCGCTGTCGAGACGGACGAGCGCTTCCGCGCGAATCAGCTCGCAGGCCGGGCCGAACAGGGGATGCCCACGCTCGGTGCCGCGAAGGACGACGCCCTCGAAGCCGGCGATCGATTTCTTTATCACGCGCGGATCGACGAACTGCAGCCCGGACGCGTCGGCGCGCACGCCCATGTCGCCCGCGAAAAGCGCCACCGCGACCGCATCGAGGCCGAGGATCTGCGGCCATTCCTGCGTTACGATATGGATAAGATGGTCGAAGCCTTCCGCTTCCACCGCGGCGAGCACCGCCTCGTGGATCGAGGCGACCGCGCCCGAATGGCCGCGCGCGAATGCGATGAGGTCCTGATTGGCCTCCTCCGCCGCCGCGACCCGTGCGCGCAGGCTCGCCAGCGCCCGATCCTCGAAGTTGATCACCGTTCCCATCGTGAGGCGAGCCTAACCGCAAGATGGTTAAGAAGCGATGGTCAAAACTGCGGGTGGCGGCCCCCGTGATATTCCCTCTCCCGCGAGGGGAGAGGGGCTTCTAACCTAGGCGATATTCTGTCCGGTCTTCGCCCAGTCCGCGAGGAATCCCTCGATGCCCTTGTCGGTGAGCGGGTGCTTGAAGAGCTGGCGGATGACGGCGGGAGGCGCGGTGATCACGTCGGCGCCGATCTTCGCGCTTTCGAGGACGTGGACCGGGTGGCGGATGCTGGCGACCAGGATCTGGGTCGGGTATTCGTAATTGTCGTAGATCATCCGGATGTCGTTGATGATCTGCATCCCGTCGAAGCCGATATCGTCGTGCCGGCCGACGAAGGGCGAGATGAAGGTTGCGCCCGCCTTGGCCGCGAGCAGGGCCTGGTTGGCCGTGAAGCAGAGGGTGACGTTCACCATCGTCCCTTCGGACGTCAGCGCCTTGCAGGTCTTGAGCCCGTCGATGGTGAGCGGCACCTTGATCGTGATGTTGTCCGCGATCTTCCGGAGGATTTCCGCCTCGCGCATCATGCCGACGTGATCGAGCGCTACGACTTCGGCCGAGACCGGGCCGGGGACGATCTCGCAAATCTCGCGCACCACTTCGATGAAGTCCCGCCCCGCCTTGTTGATCAGCGACGGGTTGGTGGTGACGCCGTCGAGCAGGCCCGTTTCGGCAAGGTCGCGGATTTCGGCGGTGTCTGCGGTGTCGACGAAGAATTTCATGTATCTGCCCTCGGCTCAGGTGCGTGTCGCGGCACCCTTAGCCGGGGCTGACACCTCCGTCACCTAGCCGAGCACGCCGAAGACGCCCATCAGCACCGGATCGTTCGTCGCCCGCGGATTGGCGCGGATCGCCGCCTCCTCGCGGCCGATCGCGCGGTAGATGCCACGCGAAGCGCTTTCCGTGACGTGGCGCTGGATGCCCATGAAGTTGACGCCCGTCGCGGCGCGAAGGACCTGGTTCAGGACTCCGTTGTCGAGGGAACGCAGCGCGTTGCCGACGCCCGGCAGCATGGCGTCGACGATGGCGTTGCCCATCGCGCGCTCGAGGAAATCGGTCGCCGCCGTCGGCCCGCCGCGGACCAGCGACACCGCGTCGCCGAAGCTCATCGACCGGATCTGGTCGTAGACGATGGGCGCCGCGACGTCGGCCGCATTGGCGGCCGCGCGGTTCATGAGCTGGAGGAGCTGGTTCTGGACGATGCCGGTGCCGAGCAGGGCCGAGGCGATGCCGCCGGCGCGCTGCAGCTCGGGCGGGAGCGGAATGCGCGCCACCTCGTCCTGGAAGAAGCCGTTGTCCTGCAGCAGGCCCGCGAAGGCGCGCTGCGAGGAGATGGTGAGCAGCCGCCGGATCGCGTCCACCATGCCGAAGCCGGGAAGGGAGTTGCAGGCGGGGAGGGCGAGCAAAGGAAGGGTGCAGCCGAGGGCGAGAAGGCTGCGGCGGGAAAGCAACTGGTCCATGGTTTCACTCCAAACCGGGAAGGGACGGACGTGAAACGGTTGCCCGGCCGCTATGTTGCACTCAGCACTGCGCCAAGTGCCGAACGCCACTGCGCGAGCCGCGCCTCGCGCACCTCCGGCGCCATCGCCGTCTCAAACCGCTCGACCGCGCCGCGCATCGCCGCCGCCTCATCGAGCGAGGCGAACAACCCGCAGCCGAGCCCCGCCAGCATAGCCGCGCCGAGCGCCGTCGTTTCGACGAAGCCCGGCCGCTCGACCGGTACGCCCAGCATGTCGGCGAGGTCCTGCGCCATCCAATCATTGGCCGACATGCCGCCGTCGATCTTGAGACGCTCCCACGCCGCGCCGTCGGCGGCGAAGGCGCGCATGAGGTCGTGGGTCTGGTGCGCCATCGCTTCCAAACTGGCGCGCACGATGTGGGCGCGGCCCGTCCCGAAGCTCAGCCCCGTGATCGCCCCGCGCGCGTCCGGGGCCCAATGCGGCGCGCCGAGCCCGGCGAGCGCGGGCACGATGGCGACGCCGCCATTGTCGGCAACGGAGCGGGCCAGGCCGTCGCACTCCCCGGCGGCGGCGATCAGGCCGAGCTCGTCGCGGAGCCATTTGACGAGGCTCCCGGCAACGAAGACCGAGCCTTCCAGCGCATAGGCCGTCTCCCCGCCGATCCGCCACGCGACCGTCGAGAGCAATCGGTGGCGGCTGCGCGTCATCGCCGCGCCGGTGTGGGTCAGCACGAACGCGCCTGTGCCGTAGGTCGCTTTGGTATCGCCCGGTGCAAAGCAGGCCTGCCCGATGGCGGCAGCCTGCTGGTCCCCCGCCATGCCGGCGATCGGGATGGCGCGGCCGAAATGCTCGGACAGCGTCTCGCCCACCACTCCGGCGCAGTCGACGATCTCCGGCAGAGCCGAGGCCGGGACGCCGAAGAGGGCGAGCAGCGCCTCGTCCCAGCGGCCGGTGCGGATGTCCATCAAGGCGGTGCGCGAAGCGTTGGTCGCGTCCGACACATGGAGGCCGCCGGTCAGCTTGAAGACGAGCCAGCTTTCCACCGTGCCGACGCAAAGATCGTCGCCGGCCTCGCGGAGCGCCGGCCAATGCTCCAGCGCCCAGGCGATCTTGGTCGCGCTGAAATAAGGATCGAGGAGGAGGCCCGTCCGCTCCTGCAGCCCCGGCTCCTCGCCCGCCTCTCGGAGCCGGGCGCAATGGTCCGCCGTCCGCCGGTCCTGCCAGACGATGGCGGGCGCGAGCGCCCGGCCGGTCCGCCGGCTCCAGAAGCAGATCGTCTCGCGCTGATTGGTGATCCCGATGGCGGCGATCCGCTCCGCGCTGCCCGCCTGTTCCACCACGGAGCGCGCGCAGGAAAGGCTCGCCTGCCAAATTTCCTCCGCATCGTGCTCGACCCAGCCGGGCCGCGGATAATGCTGGCCGAGCTCCTTCTGAACAGTGCCGAGGCAAGCGCCGGACGCCGCGAACAGCATCGCGCGCGTGGACGTCGTGCCTTCGTCGATAACGAGAAGTATCATAGGCGCATTGCTCGCATGCAGCGGAAGCAGATTCCAGCCTCCGCGTCATTGCGAGGAGCGAAGCGACGAAGCAATCCAGCGGAAGACGGAGACCCGCACAGCCGCCCACTGGATTGCTTCGCTTCGCTCGCAATGACGGTAAAGGACTCGGATGGAAAGCTTCGACCTTCTCGTGATCGGCGGCGGGATCAACGGCGCCGCGATCGCACGCGACGCGGCCGGGCGGGGCCTTTCGGTGCTGCTCGTCGAGAAAGACGACCTCGCGTCCCACACCAGCTCCGCGTCGTCGAAGCTCGCCCACGGGGGCCTGCGCTATCTCGAACGCTACGAATTCCGGCTCGTGCGCGACTCCCTTGCCGAGCGCGAGACCCTGCTCAGGAACGCGCCCCACATCGTCCGCCCGCTGCGCTTCATCCTGCCGGTGACGAAGGGCATGCGGCCGCGCTGGATGCTGCGGCTCGGGCTCCTCCTCTACGATCTCCTGGCGCTGCGCGGCAGCCTGCCGCGCTCCCGCGGCGTCGGGCGCGCCGACCCGGTTCGCGCCCCGCTCAAGGATAGCGCGCGGCTGTCGCTCCTTTCCTATTGGGACGCCTGGGCAGACGACGCCCGCCTCGTCGCGCTCAACGCCCTCGACGCCGCCGAGCGCGGCGCCGAGATCGCGACCCGCACCGAATTCCTCTCGGCCCGGCGCGCAGGCGGCGTCTGGCGCGTCGCGCTTTCCGGCGGCAGGGAGGTAACGGCTCCCCTCCTCGTCAATGCAGCGGGTCCCTGGGTCGGCGAATTGCTCGGCCACCGGATCGGCGAACCGGGCGACCCCTGGGTTCGCCTGGTCCGCGGCAGCCACATCGTCGTCCCGGCCCTTTGGGAGGGCGACCACGCCTACATTCTCCAGCAGGCCGACGGGCGCGTCGTCTTTGCCATCCCGTTCGAAGGCGCGACGATGATCGGGACGACCGACTTTCCCGCCTCGGGCCCCGAAGACGCGGCGCCGAGCGAGGAAGAGATCGCCTATCTCTGCGCCGCGGCGAATCTCTACTTTCAGAGCCAGGTCTCCCCGGCGGACGTCATCTGGAGCTTCGCCGGCATTCGCACCCTTTCGGAGGATCTTACTCCAAACCCAAAGGACTCCAGCCGCGAGCACCGCTTCGAACTGGGCGACGGAATCATCTCGGTCTTCGCCGGCAAGCTCACCACCGCGCGGGCGGTCGCGTCGGAAGCGCTCGACCACCTCGGTGTTCCTGGCCTCAAGTTCACCCGCACCTCGCCGCTGCCCGGCGGCGACCTCTTCCCGCCCTTCCTCGCCTGGCTCGAGGAAGTCGCCGCCTGGATGGACCCGCCCCTCCTCGCCCGCCTGTCCCGCGCCTACGGCACCCGGATGCAGGACATCGTGGGCAGCGCGCGGCGGATGCAGGACCTCGGCCGCCACTTCGGCCACGGCCTCCACGAAGCGGAACTCACCTACCTCACCCAAAAGGAATTCGCCCGCACCGCCGACGACGTCCTCTGGCGCCGGACCAAGCTCGGCCTACGCTTCTCGGCCGCGGAGACGGAAGCACTGGGACGCTGGCTCGAAGCACGCCACGGCACAAAACGGAGGATTGCCGTCCCCACTCCGCTCCCTTAACCGGGCCCCATGGAAAGCCTCTCCGCCCTGTTCTCCGATCCCGCCGCCTGGGCCGCGCTCGCCGCGCTCATCACGATGGAAGTCGTGCTCGGCATCGACAACCTGATCTTCATCTCGATCCTGTCGAACAAGCTTCCCGAAGAGCAGCGGCGCCGCGCCCGCCGCATCGGCATCGGCCTCGCCCTCGTCATGCGCCTCGTCCTCCTGTCGATGATCGCCTGGCTGGTCGGCCTCACCGCAATCGTCTTCGACCTCGGCCTGGCCGGCCCGCCCGGCGCCCACGGCGAAGCGAGCTTCGAGACCGCTTTCTCCTGGCGCGACCTCATCCTCATCGCCGGCGGCCTCTTCCTCATCTGGAAGGCGACCAAGGAAATCCACCACGCCGTCGATCCGGTGCCGAGCGACGACGTCCTCGACAAGAAGAAGATCGCCTCCCTCACCTTCGGGGCCGCGATCTTCCAGATCATCCTCCTCGACATGGTTTTCTCGATCGATTCGATCCTGACCGCGGTCGGCATGACCGACAATCTCGCCGTGATGGTGATCGCCGTCCTCGTCGCCGTCGCGGTGATGCTGCTCGCCGCCGAGCCTCTCGCCAACTTCATCAACAGGAACCCGACGGTGGTGATGCTGGCCCTGGGCTTCCTGCTCCTGATCGGCGCCGTGCTGATCGCCGACGGCTTCGGAGTCCACGTCCCCAAGGGCTATATCTACGCCGCCATGGCCTTTTCCGTGCTGGTCGAGCTTCTCAACATGCTGTCGCGACGCGCACAGCAGCGCAAGGCAGCCCGCAAGCCTTGAGCGAACTTGCCGGTCCATTTTGCGCGTTGATCATTGCGCGTGCGAGCGCCATCGTGCGCGACACGGAACAGGAGAGGCTTCGATGACACGTCCCATGCTCGGCACCGCGCTCGCGGCGGCGCTTCTCTGGATGGGGGCCAGCGCCGCCGCCCAGAACACCACCGAACCGGCGACCGGCACCACCACCCCCTCCACCGGGACGGCGCCGGCTCCCCCGCCCGCGCCTCCCCCGCCTCCGCCCTCCCCCGCGCCCGCCGCGAGCGAGCCGACGCGGACTGAATTCGTCCCCGTCCCCGTGGCCGTCCCCTCGGCCCAGTCCGCACCGCCGCCCATCGAGCTTCCGGAGCAGGCTTATCCCAACGGCTTCGCCGATCCGAACGCGGCCTTCGGCAACGACATGTCGGTCGCGGTCCGCCAGGAAAGCGACGGCTTCGACTGGGGGCTGCTCGGGCTTCTCGGCCTGTTCGGACTGTTCGGCCTCTATCGCAGGAACGACGGCTACCGGCAGCAGACCGTTCATTCGGAGCGCTATGAGGACGGCCGCCCGCCGAACCGCCCGGACCGCTGACGCGCGCCCCCGCTCTCAAGGTAGCGAAAGCGCAACCTTTGCCGGTGCATAACGACCCCCGCATGTGAGCCATGCGGGGGTTTCGATGCACGAGCTGCGTTCAATGTTGTCGGAAGGGCCGCGCGGCCCCGCCTTGCTGGCGAAGCGGTCGGCGAAGCGCGCCGCCGCGCCCGCCGAGGAAGGGCCGAGCCTCACGGCCCTCGCCATCGTGCGCACCGAGACGCGCACGTCCAACCAGCGCGGCGAGGACCGTCACCTGAACCTCGCCGAGCGCGCCGAAGTCCGCTTCCGCAAGCGCAGCTACGACGTGGCGGTGGTCAACGTTTCCCGCCACGGCGCGATGATCGAAGCGCCGATCGAGCCGCGCATCGGCGAAAGGATGCAGATCCGCTTCGAAGGCCTCAACCGCACCGACTGCACCGTCCGCTGGATCCGCGGCGGCCGCATGGGCCTCGAATTCGCGCAGGAAACGGTGGTGATCGCGCCCGCGGCGGTGAAGGAGCTGATCGTCGCCGGACGGCGCGAAGGCGAACGCCCCGCCCTTGCCCACGATAGGCACCAGCGGGAGCCCCGCCAGAGCCTCCTCTGGAAGGCCGTGCTCCACTGGGACCACGGCACCTTCAAGGTGCGCATCCGCAACATTTCGGCCGAAGGCGCGATGCTGGAAGGCGCCGGCGAGCTTCCGCCGGAAAGCGGCATCGTCCTCGATCTCGGCGACGGCGGCACCGTCTCCGGCCACGTCCGCTGGGCGCGCTCGGGCCAGTTCGGCGTGCGCTTCGACACCCGCTTCGACATGCGCCGCCTCGTCCGCCAGGCCGAGCCGCAGGAGGCCGTGCCCGCGATGATGAAACCCGCCTATCTCGAGAGCGAACTCCAGGCCGACAGCCCCTGGGCCGCCGCCTGGGACAGGTTCACGCCCGGGGATTTGGAGGAGGAGTAAGTCTCCCCGCCGTCATTGCGAGCGAAGCGAAGCAATCCAGACGAAGTGTGAGCAAGACACAGGCGCCCACTGGATTGCGTCGTCGCTTCGCTCCTCGCAATGACGGCTTTTGCATCACCGCGCGTCGACCAGCACGATCTCCGTGTCCTCGATTGCCCGGATCGACACCGCCGCCTCGCCGGTGATCGCGACTCCGTCCCGCGCTTCGGCGCGGACGCCGTTCACTTCGATGGCGCCGTTCACCGCCACCAGATAGACGTGCCGCGCCGGATCGAGCTGGAGCCCGGCCGTCTCGCCCGCCGCCAGCGTGGCGCCCTGGACGCGTGCGGCGGCGTTGATCCTCAATGCCTCCGCATCTTCGGCAAAGCCGCTCGCAAGCGTCACGAAGCTCCCGGCGCGCGCGCCCTTGGGAAACTGCTTCGCGCCCCAGCCCGGCTCCGCGCCCGGACGGTCGGTCTCGATCCAGATCTGGAACAAAGTCGTCGGCTCGTCCTCCAGATTGTATTCGGCGTGGCGCACCCCCGTTCCCGCGGACATGACCTGGACGTCGCCGGCGCCGGTCCGGCCCTTGTTGCCGAGGGAATCCTGGTGGGTGATCGCGCCCCGGCGGACGTAGGTCACGATTTCCATGTCGCGGTGCGGGTGGGGCGGGAAGCCGGAGCGCGCCGCGATCTCGTCGTCGTTCCAGACGCGGATCGCGCCCCAGCCCATGCGGGCGGGCTCGTGATAGGCGGCGAAGGAGAAATGGTGGCGCGCATCGAGCCAGCCGTGGTTGGCATGGCCGAGCGTGGCGAAGGGGCGGATATCGATCATCGCTGTTTCCTCTGTGTACGCCGGGAATCTAGGTCGCACCGCCGGCCCCCGGTAGTCTTCGGGCGCGCACCGCGGCGTTGCCGGCGGGGGAACGGTCCGTTTCGGACATCCATTCGGATGCAATTTAGCCTGTTTCGAGCAAGTTCGATCAATGGCGAAGCCGTGGCGGCGGGCGCATCATCCCTGTCCCCTCCGCCCATGGAGGCCCAGGAAAGGAAGCTGACATGACCGAGTCGAAAAGCGTCCCCGCCGAGGAGCTCAGCGCCGACGAGATCGCGCACGTCTCCGGCGGCAATAGCGGCCTCATCTGGAGCGGCGGCGGCTGACGCCGCGCACCCTCGACGCTGAATCTCACACATCGATGAAAGGAACGATCATGACCGAATTCAACCTTGCGGCCGACGCTCCGGTCGAACTCAGCGCTGACGAAATCGCATACGTTTCCGGCGGCAACGGCCTGGTCGGCCCCGGCGCCGGCAAGGATGGCGGCGGCGGCTGAAGCTCCACACGAACAAAAGGAACATCGACATGACCGAACTAGCAAACATGACGCCGGCGGAGCTCAGCGCCGACGAGATTGCCTGCGTCTCCGGAGGCAACGGCGTCGTCGGCCCCAGCGGCGGCCGCTCCGACGACGGCGGCGGGACGCTCGGCAGCGGCAGCTGACCGCGCGGCCGAAGCGAAGATCAACCGGATGAGAGGAGTATTTTCGATGACCGAAGCGAACAGCATTCCCGCCCCGGGCTCGACGGCCGAGCTCAGCGCCGAAGAGATCGCCGCCGTGTCGGGCGGCAACGGCCTGATCGGGTCCAGCGGCAAGGACGGCGGCGGCACCAGTACCGCCGGCGGCTGATCCGCGCGCGGTCCGGGCCGCGGCGAGACAGGCGGGGCGCAAGCTCCGCCTGTTGCGCATGAGGCGCCTCGCGGCTTAACGTCGTTCCTCAAGATGGAACGCTCCTCGGTAGACCTCCTCGATGTCCTCGCCTTCGTCCGCGTGGCGGAGACCGGCGCCTTCGCCCGCGCCGCGGAGCGCATGGGCATGTCGAAATCGATCCTCAGCCGCCGCGTCGCCCGGCTCGAGCAGCAATTGGGCGCCAAGCTCCTCACCCGCACCGCGACCGGCGCCACCCCCACCGTGATCGGCGACGCCTATTACGCCCGCGCCTCGAACATCCTCGCCGATCTCGAAGCGGCGCAGGAGGTGGTCGCCGACGCGGTCACCCAGATCGCCGGCCCGATCCGCATCGCGGGCCCCCTCTCCTTCGGCACCGAGCATCTCGCCCCGGCGCTGGCCGAATTCGCGAAGATGCACCCGCGCGTCGAGCTCGACATTTCGTTCGAGGACCGCACCGTCGATCTCGTCGCCGGCGGCTTCGACCTCGCCGTCCGGCTCGGCAGCCTCGCGGATTCGGCTCTGGTCGCCCGCAGGATCGCGCCGCTCCGCCGTCTCGTCCTCGCCGCGCCGTCTTATCTGGAAGCCCGCGGGCGCCCCGAGCATCCACGCGACCTCAACCACCACGATCTCCTCATCTACGCCAATGCGGGCAGCGCCGAGCAGTGGCGCTTCCGCACCGAGAAAGGCTGGGAGCAGGTCCGCGTCCGCCCGCGCCTCCGGACCGACAATGGCGAGATGCTGCGCGCCGCCGCCGCCCAAGGCCTTGGTCTGTGCATCCTCCCCAGCTTCATCGCCGCGCCCGCCATCGAGAGCGGCGCGATCGAGCCGGTGCTTCGCGATTATCCGCTGGAGGAAGGCGGCGTGCACGTCGTCATGCCGCCGGGGCGCGCCACGACCGCCCGAGTGCGCGCCCTCGTCGATTTCCTCGCCGCACGCTTCGGGCCGGAACCCGATTGGGACCCCTGCTGGATGCACGGCAGATACGACTGACCTAGCGGGCAGGCGCGGCGGCGGCGAAGCTCAGCCATTCGGCGGGGACGGGTTCGCCCCGCGCGCGCAAAATCTCGATCGCACGGCCGATCAGCGCCGCCGCCTCCGCGCGCTCGCCGGCTTCGGCGCGCAGCGCGGCGAGGTTGACGAGGCTGCGCGTGTCCTCGGGGACGAGCGCAAGGAGCTCAGCGAGCGATCCAGCCGCAGCCGCCCGGTCGCCGCGCCGCAGCGCAAGCGAGACGAGGGTGCGCAGCGCCGGTGCCCGCGCCGCCGCCGGCATCGCAGCCGTGGCGAGCATCGCGCGCAATGCATCCTCGCGATCCAACGGGACCCCGGCCGCGGCGGCGATCTGGTATCGAAGGGCCGCAGCGACATATTTTTCTTCGTCGCTCGCCGTTGCATCGGACTCGAACCGATCCAGCGCGTTGCGCGCGCCCTCCAGGTCGCCGGCGGTCATTCGTTGCTGGATTGGAAAGAGGCGGCAGGCGGCACCGGAGGAGAGGCGCGCATTGTCGCTCCGGCACAGGGTCTCGCTCACCATCCGCGTGCCGCCGGCGAACGGGTCCATGCCGCTCCCGGGCGTCAGGCCGGCGACGCCTGTCGACGCGATCGTTCCGAAGGTAAGGAGGGGTTCGCGGGCGATGCGCGAGCCGGTGGCGGGCGGGACGTCCGGGCGGTCCGGCCGCGCGCCGGTAACCTCGATGTCAGGGTCGGCCGCAACCGGCGCCTCGGGCGGCGGCTCGGCGCCTTGCGCGCGGGCCGGCGGGACGGCGAGAACGGCGCTGCAGGCGAGCAGTGCGGCCCAGCGGATCGAGATCATCGTGCGCTCCCCTTGAGCAAGCCAGCATACGCCCTTCCACGCTTGCCTGCACGGCTTCTTTGATCGGGCGCGCCAAGGCGCGTCCACCGGCTGGACGAGCTTGGCGGATGCGCTAAAGAACCGGCACCCCCCACCCCCCGCGGAAAGGCCGATCCCTTGAAGCAGCCCCTCCCCCTCGTCGCCCTTCTCCTCGCAGGCGCGACGCTCGCTTCCTGCACGTCCGCCGCCGGCGGGGAAGGCGCCGCAACCGCCGCCGCGCCCACCGCCACCGCGGCCGCCGAGGATGCCCGGCTCAACGCCTTTCTCGACGCCGCCTTCGAGGAATCGGTCGCGACCAACCCGCAATTCCTGACCAGCCTCGGCTCCAAGCGCCTCTACCACCGGCTGAACGACTATACCGATGCCTACCGGCAGCAGCAGCTCGCTTTGTCCGAAGCGCAGCTCGCGCGGCTTCGCGCAGAGTTCAACGTCGAGCGGCTCAGCCCGGCCGGGCGCCTCAGCTACCGGATGTTCGAAGAGCAGGTGGAAGACGACCGCGCCGGCTTCGCCTGGCGCTGGCACAGCTTTCCCGCGAGCACCAACGGCAGCCCGATGGGCTCAATCCCCGTCTTCCTGATCAACAATCACCGCGTCGACACGATCGAGGACGCGGAAGCCTATATCTCCCGCCTCCGCGACACGGAGCGGGTGATGAACGAAATCTCCGCCAACATGCGCCGCCAGACGGCGCTCGGCATCGTCCCGCCGCGCTTCAACTTCGCGCCCGTCCGCGCCGATGCCCGCCGTGTGCTGAACGGCGCGCCCTTCTCGAACGGCAATGACAGCGCCGTGTTTGCCGATTTCCGCGCCAAGGTCGGCCGGCTCCAGGCGGAGGACGGCGTCAAGGCCCGCCTCATCGCCGATGCGCGCACGGCGCTGACCGGACCCTTCCGCCGCGGCTACCAGACGATGCTGGAAACGCTCGACTTCATCGAGCCGCGCGCCACCGCCAACAACGGCGCGTGGAGCCTGCCGCAGGGCGCCGAATATTATGCCAACCGCCTTCGCGACTCGACGACGACCGATCTCACCGCCGACCAGATCCACGACATCGGCCGGCAGCAGGTCGCCCGCATCCACGGGGAGATGACGCGCATCCAGCGCCAGGTCGGCTTCTCCGGCTCGCTCCAGGACTTCTTCCGCCACATCAACAACGGCCAGCAGTTCAAATATCCGAACACCGACGCCGGCCGGCAGCAATATCTCGCCGACGCGCGGCGCTTCATCGCGCAGGTGATGGACGTCGCGCCGCGCTGGTTTCGCCGCCTTCCGCAAGCACCGCTCGAAGTGCGCGCCGTCGAGACCTGGCGCCAGGAAACGGCCGCCGTCGCATTCTACAACCGCCCGTCGGCGGACGGCTCGCGCCCCGGCATCTATTACGTCAACCTCGCCGACATGAACCAGGTGCTGCGCCCGCAGACCGAGGCCATTTCCTACCATGAAGGCGCGCCCGGCCATCACTTCCAGATCGCGCTGGCGCAGGAGCTTCCGGGCGTTCCCAAGTTCCGCCGTTTCGGCGGCTTCACCGCTTATTCCGAAGGCTGGGGCCTTTATTCCGAGCAGCTTGGGAAGGAAATGGGCTTCTACCAGGATCCCTATTCCGAGTTCGGAATGTACTCGACCGCGATCTGGCGCGCGATCCGGCTCGTCGTCGACACCGGCATCCATTCCAAGCGCTGGACCCGCGAGCAGGCCATCCAGTATTTCCGCGACAACGGCCTCCTTTCCGAGCGCGACGCCGCCAAGGAAGTGGAGCGCTATTTCAACAATCCCGGCCAGGCGACGAGCTACATGATCGGGCAATTGAAGATCCTGGAGCTTCGCGACCGCGCCCGCCAGCAGCTCGGCAGCCGCTTCGACATTCGCGATTTCCACGCCGCGGTGCTCGAAAACGGCGCGGTGCCGCTCGACATTTTGGAAGAGCTGGTCGACGCCTGGATCGCCCGCGCCCGCCGCTGACACGACACAAGACTGAAGGAAGACAGACCCATGGCGGACACGCCCCCCGACCACCTTTCGATCAACCCGCGCAGCCCCTTCTTCGACGGCGATGCGCTGCGCCGCGGAGTCGGCATCCGCTTCAAGGGCCGCGAGCGCACGGACGTCGAGGAATATTCGATGTCGGAAGGCTGGATCCGGGTCGCCGCAGGGAAAGCGCTCGACCGCCGCGGCCAGCCTGTGACGATCAAGCTTTCGGGGCCGGTGGAAGCCTGGTTCTACGACCAGGCCGGGCAGGATGAGAGCGGGGAAGAGGAACAGGCGGCGCCCGCTGCCGACGAGTAGAAACGTCCAGGACCGTTGGGGGTGCCCCCACGAAGTCCATCCAGAACGGATCAGCCCGCGTCTTTCCCCCTCGCGCGGCCGCGCCGGCTAGGTTAGCCTCTCCTCATTCTTTGGGGGGAGAATGACCATGGCAACCAACGCGCCTGTACCGACCGCTGCGGCGAAGAAGCCGCCGGTCAAAAAGCCGATGGCCGCCTGGTACGATCCCGGCCTGCTCGCCGGGACGGGGGTGCGCTCCGTCATATCCTCCCTCTTCGGGACATTCGCCGACAAGCGCGAGGCGATCGCGGCGGCGAACGCGATCCAGCCGACGCCCGCGGACGGGGAGTTCGATTATTCGCGCAAGCATCCGGGCGGCGATTTCTGGTTCGATTATCTCGCCGACAGCGGCGACGGCTGGAACCCGACCTTCGCGATGGCGCGCCTCGTCGCCGAAGGCGTCACCCTCGGCGAGACGCTGCCGCGCGGCCGCCTCCTCGTCTGCGGCGGCGACCAGGTCTATCCGACGGCGACGCGCGAGGAATATCAGGACCGCTTCATCGGCCCGTTCGACCACGCCTACGACCGCGGCGGCGCGCGGCCGCTATGGGACGATCACCCGGACCATCGGCCGCACCTTTACGCCATTCCCGGCAACCACGACTGGTATGACGGCCTCAGCGCCTTTTTCGGCCTCTTCTGCAGGCGGCGCGTCGTGCGCGAAACGAGCGATCTCGGCATCGAGCGCGACGGCAAGGTGATCGGCGGCCGCCAGACCCAGCAGACGCGGAGCTATTTCGCCATCGAGCTTCCCAACGGATGGTGGCTCTGGGGCACAGACAGCCAGCTCGAAGGCTATATCGACCAGCCCCAGATCGACTATTTCCAGCATGCCGCGGCCTACTGGATGAAGCCGGGCTCGAAGCTGATCCTGTGCGTCGCCGATCCCTCCTGGGTCTATGTCGACCCGAAAAACCCGAGCAAGAGGTTCGACAGCTTCTCCTATATGGAGCGGCTCGCGAGTTCCGCCCGCATGCCCGGGAACAGGCCGGATCGCGCGGACGGGTGGCCGGAGACGGACCAGCCGATGGGGCATGTGCTCAAGGCCGTGCTCACCGGCGACAGCCACCATTATTGCCGCTATGTCGAGCATGACGAGGACCCGCGGACGCCCGCCCGCCACTACATCGTGTGCGGCGGCGGCGGCGCCTTCCTCCACCCGACGCACCATCTGCGCGACGTCGCCTTCGACTATCGCTTTGCCAAGCCCGGATCGACCGAGGCTCCGACGAGACGCTGCTTCCGGATCGCTTCGGACGAAGGCGGCAAGGAAGCGATATTCCCGGACAAGGCGACGTCGAAGGGCCTTTGCTGGGGCAACCTCAAGTTCGCATGGCTGAACAAGTCCTTCGTGCTCACGCTTTTCTTCGTCTACGGCTTCTTCAACTGGATCCTGGATTTCAACGCCGGCCTGTCCGGGCGCGGCTCGCTCCCGGACGCGCTGCGCGGCGAGCATATCGCTTTGGGTGATCGGCTGCTGTGCGGAGTCGGCACCTATTGGGACCTCGTCGCGACGTCGCCCTGGTCCGCCCTCCTCGTCCTCGTCTCGGGCTTCGCCTACACACGCTTCGCGCACTCGCCGCATTCGGCGCGCAAGAAATGGTTGATGGGCGGCCTTCATGCGCTCGCCCAGGCAGCGTTCGTTACCGTCACCACCGTCGGCGTCATGCTTCTGACCCGGGAACTCGTCGCCCGCGTCCCATGGCTCGACCGCGAGCCTTTGGACGCGATCGTTTCCATCCTGCTCGCCACCGCGGCCTCGGCCGCCGTCTCGGCCTTCGTTTTCGGCCTCTACCTCCTCATCTGCATCCGCTGGTTCAGGGCGCATGCCAACGAGGGTTTCTCCTCCATGGCGATCGAGGACTACAAGTCGTTCCTCCGCCTCCGGATCGACCCGGACGGCGTCCTGACGATCTTCCCGATCGGGCTCAGGACGGTGCCGAAGAACGACGACGAGGCGCCGCTCGAACCGTCGTTGATCGAGCCGCCGATCCGGATCGTTTAAACCGTCTGCGCCATCGCCCGCTCGGCGAGCGCGGCGATGGTGCGGGACGGGTTCACGCCGACGGCTTCGGGGACGATGGCGCCGTCCAGGACCTGGAGGCCCGGATAGCCGAACACCCGCCCGGCATGGTCGACGACGCCGTTCTCCGGCCCCGTTCCCATGTTGCAGCCGCCGAGCGGGTGGGGCGTGACCAGATATTTGAAGCGCGTCCAGCTCGGCGGGACGAGCGGCACCCCGCCGGTGGCGACGGCGAGGCGGCGGTGCATGGCGACGATCGCTTCCACCAGCTTCTGGGACTTCGCGATCTGCCAGTCGAGCGTCAGCTTGCGCCGCCCGAACAGCCACCAGCGCCGCCTCAGGCTCAGCCGCCCGTCCGCGGCGTCCACCCCTTGCGCGAACCAGGGCATGATCCGGTCGGCCGGCGTATCGGCCAGCGCCCGGCGCAGGCCGCGCATGAAGACGCGCACCTGGGGATGCGCCGCCTCGCCTTCGCGGATCCAGCCGGCGACGAGATCCGGAAAGCCCCCGTCCTGGATCCAATAGGCTTCGCCGTCCTCGCTCCGGTCGAGAAAGTCGATCGCGCTCGCGATCGTCGGGCCGGTCGAAGGCTCGGGCCTTCGGTTCTTGTGATAGGCCGGCGTAAGGAAATCGCCGTTGCTGCTCCAGTTCCGGCCCAGGAAGCGGCTGATCCCCGGCAGCGTCTTCGCGACGTCGCGGCAATGGAGCAGGAGCTCTGTCGACCCCAGCGAGCCCGCCGCGACCACCACCCGCTCCCCCGTCGCGCTGCCCGGCCGCCGCGCGCCGCCGCCGATCTCGTCATAGTGGACCCGGTAGCCCAAGCCCTCGCGCGCGATGGCGGTGACGAGGTGAAGCGCGCGGATTTCGGCGCCGCTCCGCTCCGCCATGGCGAGGTAGTTGCGGTCGAGCGTGTTCTTGGCATCCGCGTCGCAGCCGATGTCGCAATTGGCGAGATGGACGCAGGTCCCCTGTTCGATCCCGTGCGCGTTCGTAAAGCGGCGGCTGTGGCGAAGGTCGGTCGGCTCTTCGAGGCCGTAATGATAATCGGGATCGAAGGAGACGGCGAGCTCCAGCTTCCTGAAGCGGCCGCCGGCGCCGATCGCCTCGGCGGCTTCCTTCATCAGCTTCATCCGGTTCGTCCATTGCCCGTCCGGGACCATCTGGACGTTCATCACCTTGCCGACGGTGGCATAATGCGGCGCGAGCGCGTCCCAGGTCAGCTCCGGCGGCCAGCCGGCTTCGAAGGTTTCGCGCGGCGGCACTGCGGAGACGTTCGCATAGATGTGCGACCCGCCGCCCACCGCCGCGCCTTGCGCCACCGCCATGTTGCGGAAGATCCTGAGGTCCAGCCAGCCATTGCGGCCCGCGGGATCGTCCTGGTCCCACAGCCAGTCGCCGCTCCGGATCGGATAATTGCTCCGGTCCCAGCGCCGCCCGCGCTCGAGGACGAGCGTGCGCGCGCCGGCCTGCGCCAGCCGCGCCGCCGAGACGGCGCCGCCGAAGCCGCTCCCGATCACGATCGCATCATAGTCCATGCCGCATCTCCCCCCAGCCGATCCGCCGGACGGTCATAGCAGCTTATCGCGCGCTGCGGCGTTGGCCTTCGGTGAGAATCGCCACCTTCAACGTCAACGGCGTGAACGGCCGCATCGAACGGCTGCTCGAATGGCTCGGCGAGGCGGAGCCCGACGTCGTCTGCCTGCAGGAGCTGAAAGCGCCGCAGGAGAAATTCCCCGCCGCGGCGATCGGGAAAGCGGGCTACGGCGCCGTCTGGCAGGGCCAGAGCCGCTGGAACGGCGTCGCCATGCTCGCCAGGGGCTGCGAGCCGATCTTGACTCGCCGCGGCCTCCCCGGCGAGCCCGAGGACGAGCAGGCCCGCTATATCGAAGCGGCGGTGAACGGCGTCCTCGTCGGCGGCCTCTACGCGCCGAACGGCAATCCGGTCGGCACCGCCAAGTTCGACTATAAGCTGCGCTGGCTGGAGCGGCTGATCGCGCACGCCAAGGGCCTGCTCGACGTCGATTGCCCGGTGGTCCTCACCGGCGACTACAACGTCATTCCGGAGGACGAGGACGCCTACAAGCCGGAGCGCTGGACGGACGACGCCCTGTTCCAGCCCGAGCCCCGCGCCCTCTACCGCAAGCTCCTCGCGCAAGGCTGGACCGACGCCGTCCGCCACCTCCACCCGGACGCGCGCATCTTCACCTTCTGGGACTATTGGCGAAACGCCTTCCAGCGCGACGCGGGCATCCGCATCGACCACTTCCTCTTGAGCGCCCAGGCCCTCCCCCGCCTCCGCACCGTCCATGTCGACAAGGTCGCGCGCGGCAAGGAAGGCGCGAGCGACCATGCCCCGGTGTGGATCGAGCTCGACTAACGCAGCGGCCAGACGGCGAGGATCAGCGGCACGCCGACGATCACGACGAGGACCGACAAAGGCGCGCCGAGCCGCGCATAGTCGCTGAAGCGGTAGCCGCCGGGCCCCATGACGAGCGTGTTGCACTGGTGGCCGATGGGGGTGAGGAAGTCGCATCCGGCGCCGACGGCCGTCGCCATCAGGAAGGCTTCGGGCCGGTAGCCGAGCTCGCCCGCGAAAGTGGCGGCGATCGGCGCCATGACGAGCACGGTGGCGGCGTTGTTGAGGAAGGGCGTCACCGCCATCGCCGCGACCATGATCAGCGCCACCGCCGCCCAGGCGGGGAGAGTGGTGGCCGACGCGGAGAGCCATGCGCCGATCAGGTCGGTGGCACCGGTGGTGCGCAGCGCGTCCGCGACCGGGATGAGGGCGCCGATCATGATCAGGATGGGCCATTCGACCGCCCGGTACGCGTCCCGCGCCGGGAGCGTGCCCGTCAGCATGATCAGCGCCGCCGCCCCGAAGAATGCGAGCGCGACCGGCACCCAGCCGATGGCGGTGAGCAGCATCGCGCCGGCGAGGATGCCGACCGGCACGAGGCCGCGGCGGGCATTGCCGAGCCGGAGCTTGCGCTCGGCGAGCGGCAGGCAGCCGAGATCGCGCAGCCGCTCCGGGAGCGTGTCGAGCGGCCCCTGGAGGACGACGACGTCGCCGGGGCAGAGCACGATGTCGCGAAGGCGGCTGGTGATCCGCTCGCCCCGGCGCGACACGGCGATTAGATTGACGCCGTGCCGGGCATGGAGGTCCATCCGACCCGCCGCGCTCCCCGCGAGAATCGAGCCCCGCTCGACCACCGCTTCGATGACCCCGATGTTCGTCGAGGCCGTGTTGACGACCGTGTCGCGGTGCTGGCCTTCGAGTTCGAGCCCCGCGGCGGCGATCGCCCGCTCGAGCGCTTCCGGCTCGCCCTTGAGGATGAGGACGTCGCCGGCCTGGATCATCGTATCGGGCAGCGGGATCATCCGCCGACCGTTGCGGTGGAGGTGCGTCACGTCGACTTCATTGTCGACCACCGCGCGGAAGGCGGCAACCGTGATGTCCTCGGCCGGCGAATGCGGCGGGACTTCCGCTTCGGTGGCGTAATCCTCGATGTCGAGCGCTTCGCCCATGGTCGGGGCCGCGCGGCGGCTGGTGGGCAGGAGGCGGTAGCCGAAGCGAAGGAAGATGAGGCCGGTGAACGCGAGGCCGAGCCCGACCGGCGCATAATCGAACATCTGGAACGGCTCGCCGGTCATCTCCTCGCGCACCCGGCTGACGATGATGTTGGGCGAGGTGCCGACAAGGGTGATGAGCCCGCCGAGCAGCGATCCGAACGCCATCGGCATCAGGAAGCAGGAGGGCGACGCGTCCGATTTCTTCGCCATCTGGAAGGCGGCCGGCATCAGCATGGCGAGCGCGCCGATATTCTTCACCATGGCGGAGAGAAAGGTAACCGCGCCGACCAGGGTGATGAGCTGCGAGCCCACGCTCCTCATGCCGCCCGTGACTCGCGCCAGCGCCGCCTCGATCACGCCGGAGCGCTCGATGGCGGCGGAAACGACGAGCGCGCTTCCGACGATGATGACGATGTCGTCCGAGAAGCCCGAAAAGGCGTCCTCCGGGCTGACGATGCCGACGATCACGGCGGTGAGCAGCGCGAGCACCGCGACCATGTCGAAGCGGATGCGGCCCCAGATGAAGAGCAGCATCATGCCCGCGAGAACCGCGAAGGAGAGGAATTGGGGCGTGGTCATGAGGGGAATTCAGGCATCGGGCCTCCGGTAACGAAGGATTGCGCCGGTGTATCCATGCCGCTTTCCCCTCTCCCGTTCAGGGAGAGGGAGGGGCCCGCCGCCGAAGGCGGTGGGAGGCTGAGGGCACGAAGCGCGGGATCTGCTCCAGCGGCGGTGCCCCCGCTCCCACTGCATGCCCTCACCCTCCCATTGCTGGCGCAATGGGCCCCTCCCTCTCCCTAAATGGGAGAGGGGATTTTTACGCGAGCAAATCCCGATACTCTTCGTGGCGCTCGATATAGCCGCGCACGAAGCTGCATTGGGGCACGACCTTCAGCCCCTCGGCGCGGGCATGATCGAGGCCGGCGGCGACGACCCGGCTGCCGATGCCGCGGCCTTCGAGCTCGGGCGGGACGATCGTATGGGTGAAGACAATGCGCCCGTCCTGGAGCATGTAGGTGAGGAAGCCGGTCGCGCCTTCTTCCTCGATCTCGAAGCGGCGCGCCGCCTCGTCGTGAGTCACGTCGGTCAAGGCCATCTCGTCCTCTTCGTTCGGGCTGGATTTTCGCATCCGCCCCTTTAGGAAGGCGGAGCGAATATTCACCAGGGGAGTGTCAAGATGAAGAAGCTTTCAGTGCTGCTTGCGGTTCCGTTGCTCGCGCTCGGCGCATGCGGCGGCGGCGAGGCCGGCAACAATGCGGTTGCCGCCAACGAAGCGGCGGCGGGCAACGACATGAACGCTGCCGGCGCCGTCTCCAAGCCGACCGAAGACGAAGCCGAACCCGCCGAGGCCGCCAACGGCACCAAGCCGGCCGCCGACGAGAATGCGGCTACCGGCGGCAAGCCGACCGGCGAAGGCGAGGATGTCCCGGCCGAAGGCGAAGCGGGTCCGAAGCCGACGCAATAAGCCTCTGCAACAATGGGGGGCCGCCTGCCGCCGCGAGGGAGCGCGCGGCGGGCGGCCCTTCTCTTTTACGAAAAAAAGGCCACGCGATGAATTACGAGACCATCCTCGTCGAGCGCCGCGGCGCCGTCACCCTGATCACGCTCAATCGCCCCAAGGCGCTGAACGCGCTCAACACGCAGGTCCTGGCCGAGCTGATCGACGCCTTCGCCGCCTATGACGCGGACGAAAGCCAGCGCTGCGCCGTCCTGACCGGCTCCGAGCGCGCCTTCGCGGCGGGCGCCGACATCAAGGAAATGTGGAGCCAGGGCTTCGCGTCCATGTACGCCTCCAACTTCTTCGCCGGCTGGGAGCGCGTCACCGCCACCCGCAAGCCCTGGATCGCGGCGGTCGCGGGCTATGCGCTCGGCGGCGGCTGCGAAGTGGCGATGATGGCGGACTTCATCATCGCCGCCGACACCGCCCAGTTCGGCCAGCCCGAGATCAAATTGGGCGTCACGCCCGGCATGGGCGGCTCGCAGCGCCTGACCCACGCCGTCGGCAAGGCGAAGGCGATGGAGATGTGCCTCACCGGCCGCAACATGGGCGCCGAGGAAGCCGAACGCGCCGGGCTCGTCGCCCGCGTCGTGCCCGCCGCCGACCTGCTCGACGAAGCGCTCAAGACGGCGGAGCGCATCGCCGGAATGGCGCCGCTCGCCGCCATCGCGACGAAGGAGATGGTCAACGCCGCGTTCGAAACCGGCCTCGCGCAAGGCATCCTCTTCGAGCGCCGCCTCTTCCACGGCCTGTTCGGCACCGAGGACCAGAAGGAAGGCATGTCCGCCTTCGTCGAGAAGCGGAAGGCGGATTGGACGGGACGGTAGGATACAAGGAAGGCTGTGGTGCAACCAACCGTTCGGGCTGAGCCTGTCGAAGCCCTGCCCTTTTGTTGCGGCGGTTGAGAAAGGCAGGGCTTCGACAAGCTAAGCCCGAACGGAAAGTGGGGTCAGCCCTGCCACCAGACGAGCGCGACCACGCCGACCGCCGTCGCGGCCGCCGCGATGAATCGCACCGCCCCCGCGCCCTTCATCGCCTCCGCCCCCGCAGGCGCTTCCACGACGCCCGTCACCATCGGCCCAACCAGGTTCCTGCGCTTCACCAGCAGATAAAAAGCGATCGCCGCCACATGCAGCGCAATCGCCGC
The DNA here is from genome assembly GCA_035645215.1 of Allosphingosinicella sp. Lineage (GTDB taxonomy): Bacteria > Pseudomonadota > Alphaproteobacteria > Sphingomonadales > Sphingomonadaceae > Allosphingosinicella. The sequence goes on along the minus strand of DASQND010000093.1, from coordinate 49,222 downwards.
CAGCAGGACGTTGAACGTCCATTCGTGCCACTCGGCGATCTCGCCCGCCAGCTCTTCGCCGATGAACCCGGTCAGCGGCCCCGGCCACAGCCAGTCCTCGTCCGCCGCGAACAGTCCCAGGCCGATCTGCAGCCCGAGCGCGCCGAGCAATGCAAGAACGCTCAACGCGCCGAGCGGATTGTGCCCGATCGGGGAGGCGATGCGGCCGCGCAGGAAGGAAAGGATCGTCCCCGGCCCGCGCACGAAGCTTGCGAACCGCGCCGTCGAGCTGCCGATCAGCCCCCAGACGATCCGAAAGACGAGAAGTCCGAGCAGCACCAAACCGGAGCGCTGGTGCCACTCCATCGTCCCGTCCGCCGCGGTCCACCAGGAGACGGGGATCAGGAGAACGAACAGCCAGTGGACGATCCGGACCGGCCGGTCCCAGACCGCGATCCGCGTCCTTTCCTCTCCAGTGCCCGCCTCAGTGGTTGTCGGGTCCACGGAATTTGTCGTGGCAGTTGGAGCAGGACTGGCGCAGCGCCGGGAGCGCGGCGCGGACCGCCGCGAGGTCGCCCGATTGCGCGGCCCGGTTGAAGGCGCCCGACGCCTCCACGAAGCGCTCGTTGGCGGCGCGGAAGCCGGCGGCGTCCGACCAGATTTCGGCCTTGGCGCGGGTGCGCCCGGACTCGGGCCCCGAGCCCTCCGGGAACCAGCCGAGGATCTGCGGCCCGTAGCCGTGGACGGTCCCCGCGTGGCGCTGGATGACGGCCATGTCGGGCGATCCGGCCTTGAGCTGGTCGCCGATGCCCTTCATCGCCTTGCCCATCAGCTCGTAATGGTCGTGGCGTGCCTTGCGGATCGCGGCATGGTCCTGCGGCGTCCCGGCGCCGCTCGCGACGTTGGAGACCGTCTCGTTCTGCTGCTCGTTGGTCGTGGCAGCCGAACTGTTGTTTCCTTCGCCGCCGCCGTTGCACGCCGCCGTGGCGATCACGGCCGCAACAGAAAGTGCCAGATACCTATGTTTCATACGCTCACCTCCGCTTGCCGCACGGATGCAGAAAAGCGCGCGGCGGCGCAAGCGGTTGCGGGGAGACAATGCAGCGAAGCAACCCCTCTCCCATTTCCGGAGAGATGAGCGCCCTGGCTGCTTCCCCCGGAAGCAGCCTTGGCGGGCGCTCATGGCCCGCGCGCGTTAGCGCGTGGGAGGGTGAGGGAATGGCGTGGGAAAGCGAGCACGGCGGCGGAGCCATGTCCGCACACCTCATGCCCTCACCCTCCCACCGCCTGCGGCGGCGGGCCCCTCCCTCTCCCGCAAGGGGAGAGGGGTTCACCCCCTCACGAGCGTTCGGCGACCTTGGTCCAGCTGTTCGCCGTCAGGCGATGATCGCCCCACTTGTACGTCCTGCCCTCGCCGTCGAAGATGCGCACCGCGAGCAGGGCCCCGTAGCCGCCCGTCTGGCGCGGGTTCATCCACCAGCCGGCGGACGGATCGAACAGCTTCACCTCGCCGTCGCCGATCACGAGAGCGGTCGCCTCGTGATAGATGACGTCCTCGTCGATCCAGTGCGTCGAGACCTTCTCCTCGTCCCACGCCCCTGCCCACTGCGAGGTGGCGTCGGTCGTGTATTGCTGGACGAACTGAGCCGGAAACGCCGTCTGGCCGCGCGCTACGAAGACTTCGCGGGCCATGCAGCCCAATGCTCCGCAATCGAGCGTCTTGCGCTCGACCGCCTCGCACCAGTGCATCGGCCAGGGCGAGGGCCCCCACTTATACTTCTGCCGCAGCCAGCGCGGCCCGCTCAGCGGATCGGCGCCGTTCAGCTGAGCGAAGTCGTAAGCCAGAACCCATTCGCGCGCGACGTCGCAGCAGGCCTCGCCGTGATGGGCGATGCAGCTATAGGGAAACGTCTCCCAGCGCGTGCTCGGGCACGGCCGTTCGATGACGTCCACATTGTCGACGATGAGGTCCAGGCGGTTATCCGCGGCCGAATACATAAGACATGCTCCTGTCGTAACCGCCGGCGTCGCAGAAGACGAGAAGGTCTCCGGCGCGCGTGCCTTCGGGAAGCTTGACGTTCGAGGCGACGACATCGTGCTCCATGCACAGCCGGCCCATCAGATGGGTCTTGCCGCGCGTGAGTGTCTGCCATTCGCCCGTTTCGCCGTCCTTCCTCAAGATGCGGTGGGGGTAGAAGAAATACATTGGAAGCTCGGCGATCGAGCCGTCGACGACGGCCTCGACATAATCGTCCTCATGCTCCTGGATCTCGAGCACGCGCATGGCGAGCGCCATGGAGGGCTGGGCCATCGCCTTGCCGGGCTCGGAGACGATCTGCGTCACGTTCGGAAGCAGCGCACGGACTGTCTCGACCGCCTTTGCGAACTTGCCTTCCTCGCCGTCGTGCCAATCGTCGGGGAACCAGCCGCCGCCCATGTCGAGGATCTCGATCTTGCGGCCCGAAAGCTTCTCGATCGATCGGCACCATTTGAGGATGCTCTCAAAGAGGTGCCACCATTGCGCGACGCCGATGTTCGCCGACGCCATGTGGAAGTGCACGCCGAACTTCACGTCCTCCGGGATGCGCTTCACCCCGTCGACGAGCTTGCGGAACGTCTTGGGGCTGTCGAGCGGAATGCCGAAGCGCGAGACGACGTTGGGCGTGCGGATGCGCACCCCGAGATGCTTGGCGCGCAGTGTCCCCGTCTCGAACGCGTCGAGCGTGCGCTCGAGGTCCGCGATCGAGTCCGAGAAGACGGCATGGAGCGGCCCGTCCGGGAGCATGTTCTCCGGCCACCACTTGCCGGGGCCATTGAGGATGCACTCGTCCGTCCTGAAGCCCACGTTCAGCGCCGCCTGGATTTCAGCAAGGCTGATGCCTTCGGCCATGAAGCCGTTGTCGCGCGCCAGCTTGATGAGGCGCGGGTCCGGGTTGGTCTTGATCGAATAGGCGTTCACCACCTGCGTTTCGTTGGTGCTGATCCGATGCGCCCGCTCGTTCGCCTTCTTGAAGAGGCCTTCGGCGGTCTTCTCCATGAACAGGAATTCGGGCGTAGCCACCTGGTCGAAGTCCATGCCGGACAGATCCTCGAGGAAGCTTTCCGGCACCTTGGCCGGCTCGCCGCCGTCGTTTTCGATCTCTTCCACTTCGAGCATTGCCTGGTCGCGCTTGTGGAGGCGCTCGGCGAGCGACGGCAGGCCCGAAGGGTGCTTCATCGAATGGCCGATGGCGCCGGCGAACGGCTCGGGAAGCGGCGGCAGCGGATAATCGGCCCGCACCGGCACTTCGAGGACGACGCGGGTGAACTCCTCGCTCTCCGCGCGCTCCGGCCGTGCGAGCACGCCGCTCGCCTCCTGGACGAGGCGGGCGGGAAGATTGGTGCCGGCGATCGTCGCGCCGTGAACCCAGGCCGGGAAGCGCGGGTTCATTTCGAGGAGCCAGAGCTGGTTCGCGGGATCGCGCACCATTTCGAGCTCGCCGCCGCCGGTCCAGTTCAGCTCGCGCACGATGCGGCGGAGCGGCCGGAGGAAGTCGTCGGGCACGGGCGTGACGTCGCCGGCCCACGTCTTGCCCTCGGGCGTGATGTCGCGCTTCCTCATCGAAACGGCGCCGAGCAGCTCGCCCTGATAGGCGGAGAGCATGACGCTTTCCTCATAGCCGCCGACATGGGCCTGGAGGAACAGCTTCTGCGTCGACCAGACCTTGGTCAGCGCATTGCGCGCCGCTTCGAAGACGTCCCACGAAGGCGTGCGCGCGGCGTCGTAGTACGGGCCCTTCAGCCAGACGCGCCAATTGTGCTTCCGGCAGAAGGCGTGGATATCCCAGTCCGAAATCTCGGTCGAAATGTAGGGCGGAATCTTGACCGGCAGGCCCTCGTGCGCCTCGACCGCGGGCTTGGCGATCCGCTTGATCCCCGCCGCCGGCGGAGCGAGCAAATTCTTGTGGCCGTCCGGAAAGATGTCGGCGAGCCACATGGCTTCGAGGTCGCTCCCCGAAATCCAGTAGGCGCCGCCGTCCAGCACCGCCTTGATCTTTTCGGCATAGGAATCGAGGTTGAGCTCGTGCCACGGACGCTGGATCCAGAGGTCGTCCAGCTCCTCGAAATGGATGCCCGAAACTCGATTGGAGTATTCGACGCCGACCAGGGTCGCGTTGGGATAGCCTTGCCGCAAAGAACGAACGATACCCACGCCCGGCTGCGGGTTACCGCCGGAATAAAGCCCGCTGACATAGATCTTCATATTCGCGTGCAATACCTCTCCACCGCCGAGGACCGGCGCTGATTTCTCATGGAAGTTCGTCGATCGAACTTGACTGAAACTGTGCCGGGCGCGTTAGGCTGAAAACTTCTTTCGCGCCACCAACACAGGTTAAAGAATAGATTTTTTAATAACCCAGACGACCAAACGGCGGAACGGCTCCCCGGTTCCGTTACGCCTCCGGAGCGTCGCGCGAAGCTCTGCGGGACCAACGGTTTAGAGGTTGGTGGAGGACAAAAGGGAGGCGATGGGCGAAGCGGCGCTGTATCCAAGCTACATGGACCTCGATCCCTGGATCGACGCGGCGCGGCTGCGCGCGCTGGACGGCTTCATGACCGAGCGGCTGATGCGGCGGATCGACGCGCCGCGGGATCTCGCTTTCTACACCGGCCCCTTCCTGCTCACCCCCGACGCGCCGGCCTTGCCCGGCTCCCGCCTGGTCTCGCTGACCGCCGGCGGGAACGACGATTATTACACGCTCGACCGGCCGGACCTGTGGACGCCGACGGCGGAAGCCGATGAGTTCGCGCCTCTCATGGACTTTCTCGCCACCCTCCCCTTCGCGGCGACGGGCCGGATCATCGTGATGTACGATTGGGGCGGACGCCCCGTCCCGGCGCACCGGGACCATGAGAGCAAGGAGCTCTGCCACGAATTCATCTGGCTGAGGACCAACTTCTCGAAGCCCTTCTACATGCTCGATCCAGAAACGGGCGAGAAACGCTACGTCCGCTCGCACAGCGCCTGGTTCGACACGGTGAACCAGTATCACGGCGCCGACGCGGCCGACGGCCTGTCGTTCTCGATCCGCGTCGACGGGCGCTTCACCGACGGGTTCCGCCGCCAGATTCCGACTTCCGCCGAGAACCCGGCCAGCGCTCCCGCGCTTTGGGCCGCTCAAAATCCTCCCCATCGAGAGATGGGGAGGGGAACCACCCGCAGGGTGGTGGAGGGGTAAAGGGCGCGAACGCCAGCGCATCCCGCGCAAGAGGGCCGTGACGCCGCCTTTTACCCCTCCACCATGCTAATGCATGTCCCCCTCCCCACGCTGTGCATGGGGAGGAACACAAAAGAAAACGCCCCGGCGTTTCAGCCGGGGCGTTCCCTCGTCGAAGCCGCTACGCAACAAGGCTTCGCATGATCTTAACGGCAGCGGCGCGCGGCGCGGCCCTTCTGGACCTCGCGGCCGACCAGGGCGCCGACGGCGGCGCCGAGAACCGTGCCGGTGGCACGCGAGCGGCCGCCATCGAGAGCGCGGCCGACGAGCGCACCGCCGGCGCCGCCGACGACGAGGCCGGTCGTGCCGTTGGAGCGGCGGCAGTGCAGGCGGCCGTCCTGGCCGCGCCAGGTCGGGCCCTGATAGGAGCCGTTGTCGTGAGCCTGGGCCACCATGGGGACCGCGGGAACCGTGAGGGCGGCAGCCGAAACGGCGAGAAGCATCTTGCGCATGAAATCACTCCTTAAAAATCTCTCGGAGTTCGCCGACCCCGGGGATGAGGAGAGTTTTAGGGCGATTCGCATGAGCCCGGTCTGAATCCACCCGTTAGCCAAGGTTCAGGAGGATCAACGCCGCAGCGGCGCCGGGACGAGGCGAAGCGCGCCAATGTAAAGGATAGGGTTAACGCCTTCTTTACCAAGCCCGTTTACCTCCCCCTCCAGTTCATTTGGGGGGATTCGTCATGTCCATGTTTTTTGCGGCCATGCTGCTCGCGCCGGCCGAGCTTCCGGAGATCGACCGCGCTTCGCTCGACCGCCAGGCCCGGATCGAAGCGGTGCGCCCGCGCGTCACGACCGCCGCGGGGGTGAGCGGCCTGCTCGATCTCGAAGGCATGACGACCGTCTGCCGCGCCGCCGGCCGGCAGCGCGACCCAGCCGCCTTTCTCGCGACCTTGACCCGCACCTACGGCCTCGGCCCGGCCGAAAGCGCCGCGCTTCGCGGAAGCTGCGCCGCCTACATGGCCGGCCGCGCCGACGCCGGCCGCTGATCGGCTGAGCCGCTAGGGCCCCTAGGGAACGCCCGGGTCGCGCTGCGAGGGCGTGTCCGTGTCGTAGGTCTGGCTTTCGCGCGGCACGGACGTGGGGGCGGGCGTGCGCAGCAGATAGCCCGAGGCGAGCAGCCCGATCGCGGCGACGAGCAGCACGAACAGGATCGTCATCACCAGGCAGGAAGGCCGTGTCCACCGCGCGCGCTGCATCGTCTCTCCTTAAGCTTGTCCAGGCTCCGCCAACGACCCGCCAACGATCCCGGCGTCATTTTGTTTTGCCGACACCGGTGACACATAAACCAGATTAGCATGTTCGTTCTTCCTGCCCGGCGCGGCGCCGGATAGCGTCCCCACTCTTCGATCCGAGCGGGGGCGCTGGATGTGGAGGAACTTGGGATGGTGCGAAGACGCCGCCTTCCGCGTGCATTCGCCTTGGCGCTGCTTTCGGCGCTGACGCTCAGCTCCTGCGACTATGCGGGGCTCTTGAGGCCCGACGTGCTCGCCCAGGTCGATCCCGAAATGGCCGCGCTCCTCAATGAGCTGCCGGCGCTGGACGAGCCGAACGAAGCCATCGTCGGCCGCCTGTTCGCCACCGGCGGCCTGTCGCGCTCCGAGATGGGCGCGGACGGAATCATGCGCGACAAGATCCGCGTGCCGCGCGACGAGCTGCTCTGGTATCCCGCGATCATCACCATGGAGCGCGGCGGCACGCTGGAGCTCGACGTCACCAACGAGGACCATCGCAACCATGCGGTGAACATCCAGTCGGAGGGCTCCCGCCAGCTCCTCCGCCTCCCCTCCGCCACCCGCGGCGTGGTCCGCATCCAGCTCGACAATCCCGGAATGTACTGGTTCGGCTGCCCGGTCGAGAACCACGCGACGCGCGGCATGCTCGGCTTCGTCTTCGTGAAGGGCGAAGTGCCGCCCGAAGCGCGGCTCGACCGTCCCCGCCAGAACCAGGCCGGAAGCAGGAGGCCGCCCCGTGCGCCCAGGCATCGTTAAGCCCCTCCTCGCCGCCGCCGCGCTCGCCGCCGCCGCCGCGCTCGCCGCCTGCCAGCCTTCGGAGATGGGCCCGAACTGGCAGATCACCCAGCATCAGCAAAGCTTCGACGAGCTCGACAAGGCGCAGCGCCGCGAAGCGCCGCCCGTCGCCGACGCCGTCACCGGCGAGCGAATCGCCCGCGCCCGCTCCGAGCCGCACAATTGGCTCACCTACTACGGCACCTATGACGGCCACCGCTTCTCGAGCCTCGCCCAGATCAATGCGGCGAATGTGTCGCAAATCCGCCCCGCCTGGGTGTTCCAGGTCGCGCCGCAAGGGCTCCTTGCCGCGCCCGCCACCTATGCGCTCGAAGCCGCGCCGATCGTCGTCGACGGGGTGATGTATCTCTCCGGCTGGGACGGCTATGTCTGGGCGCTCGACGCCGCCACCGGCGAGGAGCTGTGGCGCTACCAGCACCAGGTGCCGCTCGACGTCCCCTTGTGCTGCGGCAACGTCAATCGCGGCGTCGCGGTCGCGAACGGCCGCGTCTTCTATTCGAGCCCCGACGGCGTCCTCTTCGCGCTCGACGCGCGCACCGGCCGCCCGGTCTGGCGCAAGCAGTGGCTCGATCCGCGCGCCGGCGAAAGCTCGACCATGGCGCCGCTCGTCGTGCGCAACATGGTGATCGTCGGCTCGTCGGGCGCCGAATATGGCGTGCGCGGCCATATCGACGCGTTCGACATCGCGACGGGCAACCGCGTCTGGCGCCGCTACAACGTGCCGCGGCCCGGCGAGCGCGGCTCGGAAACCTGGCCGCAGGGCGACAACGATGCATGGGCGCGCGGCGGCGGCAGCGCGTGGATCACCGGCACCTACGATCCCGAGCTCGACATCCTTTATTGGGGCACGTCGAACCCCTCCCCCGATTTCGACGGCAGCGTCCGGCCCGGCGACAATCTCTACACAGATTCGGTCGTCGCCCTCGATCCCGCCACCGGCGCGCTCAAGTGGCACTATCAATGGACCCCGCACGACGTGTGGGACTATTCGGGCGTCAACGAGAACATCCTGTTCGAAGAGAACGGCCGGCGGCTGCTCGCCCATTTCGACAAGAACGGCTATTTCTTCGTGCTCGACCGGCAGACGGGCGAGCGCATCCGGGTCACCCAGTTCGGCGACCGCGTGACCTGGGGCCGGATCGATCCGCAGACCGGCCGAGTTTCGAACCGGCTCGAGCCCTCCCCCGAAGGCACGATCATCTGCCCCGGCCCGGCCGGCGCCCGCGAATGGACGCACAGCAGCTTCAGCCGCGACACCGGCCTTTTCTACACGCCGGTCATCGACGCCTGCGCCCGCTACCGCACCTTCCGCACCCCATTCCGCGAGAGCCTCAGCTATTGGGGCGGCGATTATTATGTCGACGAGACGATGGTGAACGGCGGCGGCGTCAAGGCGCACCGGCCGGACGGCAGCCTCGCTTGGGAGTGGCGGTACCGGCACCCGATCGTCGCTTCAGTGCTGAGCACGGCGGGCAACGTCGTCTTCGTCGGCACGCCGGACGGCCTGTTCATCGGCCTCGACGCCCGCACCGGCCGCCAGCTCTTCGAATTCAGGACCGGGACCGGCATCCATTCGAGCCCGGTCACCTACAGCGTGCGCGGCCGCCAATATGTCGCCGTGCCGACCGGCTGGGGCGGCTGGATCAAGGGCTTCGCGCCCGGCCTGTTCGGCCACGAGCGCGGCAGCGCCCTGTTCGTCTTTGCGCTCCCCGACGCATCCGCAACGGCAGGCAGCGCGCCGGCCGGTTGATCCACGTTGTTTCGGCCCCGGTCGATCCCGGCTAAGCCCCTGTTCGGGCGCAGCTTTTTTTGACAGCGGGGATACGTGGCGGACAGCCGGGACATCGAGCATTTCGCCGAGCATGCGCGCCGCGAGCGGGAGGCGGCCGCGCGCGCAACCGACCCGGCCGCCGCCGCGATCCACCGCGAACTGGCCGAGCGCTACGGCGCGGTCGCCGACGCCTTTGCGCGGCTTGACCGTGCCAGGACGGGGCACGGCTGAGCCCCGGCACGCTGGGACCTCCACCTGCGGCTTGCCCTACGGTAGATACCGCATGGAGAGCCCAACCCCATGTGAACCCCGCATGTGGCTGATTCGGCGCTCAAAGCCAGGGGTGGTTTGAAGACTGTGTTGAAGGTTGGAGACATTGCAGGCCTCGCGCGGATCGCCGCCGCGGGCCTCGCCTTGCTCCTCGCCGCCGCACCCTCCGCCGCCGCCGCCAGCGAGGCCCGCGCCACCCTTTCCGTCAGCGCGATCGTCGCGCCGAGCTGCCAGATCGACCGGGAAAGCGCCGCCCGCCACGCCGTCGCCTGCTCGGCCGGCACGTCCTTTTCCACCTCCACCGTCGCCCACCGCGACGAAAAGCCGCTGAGCGACGCCGCCCTCATCCTCGGCGCCCCCGCCCGCGGCGCCCGCGGCATCGAGTTCGCCGCGCCCCTCCGCCCGGCCGTCGTCGCAAGCGTGGACACGGCCGGCGAAGCGGCCACCCGCTACCTCACCATTACCTACTGAGGCTGGCGCTCCCCACCGGCTTGCGGCAAGAGACGCGGCGGCATTTTTGCAGAGGGGCGAGATGGCAACGCACGCAAGAGGATCGGAATCGCACAGCCAAGGCAGGGAGCTGCGCAAGGTCGTCGCCGCGAGCACCGTCGGCACCATGATCGAATGGTACGATTTCTTCCTCTACATCTCCGCCGCCGCGCTCGTCTTCAATCAGCTCTTCTTCCCCTCCTTCGATCCCTGGGTGGGGACCCTGATCGCGTTCGGCACCAACGCGCTCGGCTTCGTCGCCCGGCCTGTGGGCGGCATCGTCTTCGGCCATTACGGCGACCGGATCGGGAGGAAGCGCCTCCTGATGCTGAGCCTCGTCCTGATGGGCGCGGCGACGGTGCTGATCGGCTGCCTGCCGACCTACGGGCAGATCGGCGTCTGGGCGCCCGTCCTCCTCATCCTCCTCCGCCTGGTCCAGGGCTTCGCGGTCGGCGGCGAATGGGGCGGCGCCGTCCTCCTCGCCGCCGAGCATGGCGACGCGGCGCGGCGCGGCTTCTGGGCGAGCTGGCCGCAGGCGGGCGTGCCGCTCGGCCTCATCCTCGCGTCGGGCGTCCTCGCGATCATGTCCGGCCTTCTCAGCGACGAAGCCTTCGTCGCCTGGGGCTGGCGCGTCCCGTTCCTCCTCTCCGCCGTGCTCGTCCTGCTCGGCTGGTGGATCAGGAACTCGGTCTCCGAAAGCCGCACCTTCGAGACGGCCCTCGCCTCCGCCGAAGCGCCGCCCCGCGCCCCGGCTCTCGAGGTCTTCCGCGAGCGCCCGCGCGCGCTCCTCGTCGGCGCGGGCCTGCGTCTGGGCGAGAACATCTCCTATTACATCATCACCGGCTTTTCCCTCTCCTACATCACCCAGGCCGCCGGCCTCACCCGCGACGTCGCGCTGCAGGCGGTGCTGATCGGCTCGATCGCCCATTTCCTCGTCATACCCCTAGCCGGCCGCATCTCAGACGCCGTGGGACGGCGCTGGGTCTATGCCGCGGGGGGGCTCGGCCTCGCCGCCTTCAGCTTCGCCTTCTTTCCGATGCTGGCGAGCGGCAGCTTCGGAGTCATCGTCCTCGCCATGACGATCGCCCTCGTCCTCCACGGCACCATGTACGGCCCGCAGGCGGCGATGATCGCCGAGCTTTTCCCGACGCGCATCCGCTATTCGGGCGCGTCGATCGCCTACCAGCTCACCTCGATCGTCGCGGGGTCGCTGGCGCCGATCGTGGCGGGGACCATCTTCCGCCTGACCGGCGAGGCTTTCTGGATCGCCGTCTACGTGGGCGCGGCCTGCCTCGTCAGCGGCATCGCCGCCCTGCTCGCGCGCGAGACGCGGGGCGTGGAGCTGTCTTCGATCGATTGACTCCGCTCCCTGCGTGGAGTTCAAGTTTCCCGGGGCGGCAAGGAGCTGAAAAGGTGGGGACTTCCGCAAGGGAAGCCGCGGGGATCGCGCCCGGCGCGGGCGAAGCCTCGTTCCACGCCCTCGCCGATTCGATCGACCACATGATCTGGTCGACCCGGCCCGACGGCTACCACGATTATTACAACCGCCGCTGGTACGAGTTCACCGGCGTTGCCGAAGGATCGACCGACGGCGATCGCTGGAACGCCATGTTCCACCCCGAAGACCGCGAGCGTGCCTGGGACGTGTGGCGCCGTTCTCTGGCGACCGGCGATCCCTACCATATCGAATACCGCCTCCGGCACCGCTCCGGCGAACATCGCTGGGTCCTCGGCCGCGCCCAGCCGGTGCGCGATGCGTCGGGCGCGATCCGCCGCTGGTACGGGAGCTGCACCGACGTCCACGACCTCCGCCTCGCCCAGGACAAGGCACGCCGCGCCGAGGAGCGCTACCGCCTCGCCTTCCGCGCGACCAAGGACGCGATCTGGGACTGCGACCTCACCACCGACGAGCTCGACTGGAACGAAGCGCTCCAGACCGCCTACGGCTACGACCCCGACACCGTGCGAGTCACCGCCGCCTGGTGGCTGGACCACATCCACTCCGACGACCGCGAACGCGTCGATGCGAGCGCCCGCGCCGCGATCGAAGGCTCGGGCGCGGACTGGTACGAGGAATATCGCTTCCGCCGCGCCGACGGCTCCTACGCCGAGGTGCGCGACCGGGCGACACTGATCCGCAACGAAAACGGCTTTGCGGCGCGGATGATCGGCGCGATGCTCGATCTTTCCGACTGGAAGGACGCCGAAAAGCATCAGCGCCTCCTCTTGAACGAGCTCAACCACCGGGTGAAGAACACGCTCGCCATCGTCCAGGGCATCGCCCAGCAAAGCTTCAAGGGCGACAATGCGACGCCCGCGGCGCGCCGCGCCTTCGAAGGGCGGCTGGCGGCGCTTTCGGCCGCGCACAACGTCCTGACCGACCGGAGCTGGGCGCCCGTCTCCATGCTCCAGATCGTCGAGGATGCGGTCGCTCCCTATCGCGGCCACGCCGGCGGGTTCGATATCCAGGGGCCGCCCGTGCCGATCCCGCCCAAGGCGGCGGTGTCGCTGGCGCTCACCGTCCACGAACTCACCACCAACGCCATCAAATACGGCGCCCTTTCAGCGCCGGCCGGTCGCGTGTCGGTGCGCTGGGAGGTGACGGACGGCCGCCTCCGCTTCGTCTGGCGCGAAAGCGGCGGTCCCGCCGTCACTTCGCCGTCCAGGCGCGGCTTCGGCACCCGCATGATCGAGCGCGGCCTCGCCGCCGAGCTCGACGGCACCGCTACCATCGAATTCCGCGAAGACGGCGTCATCTGCACCGTCGACGCGCCGCTTCCGGACGTCATTCTCTAACAGTCATCGCGAACAGGGAGACCAGCCACATGAACCACCGCGCCTTCATCCAGACCATGATCGCCCTCGCCTCCGCCTCGCTCGGCCTCGTCGCCGCTTTGGCCTGGAACGAGGCGATCAAGGCGACGCTCGCCAAGCTCGGCCTCGGCGACGACCTCGTCGGCCTCTACACCTATGCCATCCTCGCGACCGTGCTCGCCATCGTGATCCTCATCTGGCTCGGCCGGATCGCGGCCCGCATCGGCGGCGAAGCCGCCTTCGTGCGCGAAGCGGAAGGCTGAGGGGCTTCACCCCGCCGTCATTGCGAGCGAAGCGAAGCAATCCAGCGGGCGGCGGTGCGGGTCTCCGCCCTCCACTGGATTGCTTCGTCGCTTCGCTCCTCGCAATGACGCGGTGCTTGGGATCACCCCTGCCCCGGCGCCAGATCCTCCCCGCCCTCCATCCGCTCGTACAGCGCGCCGAGGTCCGCCTCCTCGATCCGCGCGAGCAGATCGTCGAAGCTTTCGATGACGAAATAGGCCTTCTGGAATTCGTCGGTGCGGTAGGTCGTCCGCATCACCCGCTCGAGGTCGAAGTCCGGCCGCCGCGGCTCGGGGCTTTCGAGCGAAAAGCGCGACTCGCCGAAGCTCGAAAGGATGCCCGCGCCGAAGATGCACAGCGCGCCCTCTTCGCGCATCAGGCCGAACTCGACCGTGTACCAGTAGAGCCGCGCCAGCCGGTGCATGCGCCCGCGCTCCAGCGCGTCGAGGCCGAGTTCGCCGAGGCGCTGCATGAAATCGGCGACCGCGGGCACGGCGAGAAGCGGCACGTGGCCGAAAACGTCGTGGAACACGTCCGGCTCTTCCAGGTAATCGAGCTGCCGCGCGGAGCGGATGAAGTTGCCCGCCGGGAAGCGCCGCTCGGCGAGATGCTCGAAGAAGACGGCGTCGGGCACCAGGCCCGGCACCGAGACCACCGTCCATCCGGTCAGGCTGAACAGGCGCTCGTTCAGCTCCTCGAAGTTCGGGATGCCGGGCCGCGACAGCTTGAGGACGCCGAGGCTTTCCGAAAAAGCGCGAACGGCGCGGCCGTCCAGCATCTCCTGCTGCCGGGCGAAGAGCAGGTCCCAGACGCGGTGGTCCTCGGCGGTGAACCGCTCCCAATGCTGGGGGATCGTCCAGTCGGCCGCGCAGCCCGGCGGCGGCGCCAGCGCATCGGCGGCGGCCCAAGCGGGAGCGGGGGGATCGAGAAGGTCGGTGAGCATCGGAAGTTTCCTTTGAAGGCGACAAAAAGAAACCCCGCCCGGTGGTCCGGACGGGGTCGATCGAGGTGACTGGTTTCGTAAAATCAGCGCGTCAGATCGGTCCCGCCCTTGCGGTGCCATAATAATAATAAACCGCGGCCGACAGCACGGCGCCGGGGGCGCGAAGGCTGCTGATCTGGTGCGAACGGTTCTTCATTGCGCCTTAAGGGTGGTGACCCCGATCCTCCATGTCAATGCCTGCTTTTTGCCCACACACGGATGAACGGGCGTTGACCCGTAGGTTTCGCCGCTTTAGCTATGCCCTCGAAATGACGGCTGAAATTCGCATCGCGCGTAACGTTGGCATGTGGTGGCGCTGGCCCTCCACGAGCCATTTGGCGCGCCCAGCGATCGTCTAGCCGAAGCCCTCAAAGCTTCCACGCACACGAGCCAAGGCCCGCCCTCACCGGCGGGCTTTTTGTTTTTCCACGTCTTCCAGAAATCGAACGGAAACCCACGACATGATCATCGTCCTGAAGCGCGAAGCGACGCCCGAAGTCGCGCAGGAGCTCCTCCGCCGGATCGAGGAAAAGGGCCTGAAGCCGCTCCACATGCCCGGCACCGAGCGCGTCGTCCTCGGCGCGCTGGGCGACGAGCGCGTCCTCGCGCAGCTCGCGCTCGACAGCCACCCGATGGTCGAGTCCCTGAAGCCGATCCTCGCCCCCTACAAGCTCGTCAGCCGCGAGATGCACCCGCACGACACGATCGTGCGCCTCGGCAAGACCGCCATCGGCGGCCGCGGCTTCGCGGTCATCGCCGGCCCCTGCGCCGTCGAGACGGAAAGCCAGATGCGCAATACCGCGCTCCTCGCCAAGGCGGCGGGCGCCCACGGCCTTCGCGCCGGCGCCTTCAAGCCGAGGACCAGCCCCTATGCCTTCCAGGGCCACGGCCTCGACGGTCTCAAGCTGCTGCGCGCCACCGGCGACGAGTTCGGCCTCCCCGTCGTCACCGAAGTCATGGAAACGGGCGACGTCGACATCGTCGCCGAATATGCCGACGCGCTCCAGATCGGCGCGCGCAACATGCAGAATTTCTCGCTGCTCAAAGCCGTCGGGCGCACCGGCAAGCCGGTCGTCCTGAAGCGCGGCATGGCCGCCAAGGTCGAGGATTTGCTGCTCGCGGCCGAATATCTCATGGCCGAGGGCAACGAGCAGGTGATCCTGTGCGAGCGCGGCATCCGCACCTTCGAGACCGCGACCCGCAACACGCTCGATCTGAACGCCATCCCCTACATCAAGCAGAAGACCCACCTCCCCGTCCTCGTCGATCCCTCGCACGGCACGGGCGTTCGCGATTTCGTCATCCCGATGGCGCTCGCCGCCGCCGCCTGCGGCGCGGACGGCATCCTCGTCGAGATGCACGAAAACCCCGCAGAAGCCTGGTCCGACGGCGCGCAGTCGCTCTACCCGGAAGGATTCGAGGCGCTCATGGCGGCGCTGCGCCCCGTCGTCGCGGCGGTCGGGCGGGAGCTGGCGTGAACGCCGCGCATCCCGGCGGCGGCACGGCGCGGGCGCTGACCCGCCGCCTCGCCGCGCCCGCCGACCGGCTCGCCCTCTACGCGGCGCTGTCCGACGGCGGCACGCGCGCCGACACGATGCTGCTCGAAACGCTCGCCGGCCCCAGCCTCATCCTCGACCGCGCGGCTTTGCGCATCGAATGCCGCGGCGGCGAGGTCGTCCTGACCCGCCTCACCGCCGGCGGCGACGCCCTGATGCGCATCGCGGCGCGCAGCCTCCCCGAGCGCGTCGCCGCGCACGAAGCCGACCGCCTGATCCTCCGCTTCCCCCGCACGGCCAGCGACGATGCCGAGCAGCGCCTCCTCGCCCCCTCCCCCTTCGACGTGCTGCGCGCGCTCACCTCCGGCATCCGCAGCGACACGCCCGAAGAGCCCTTCACGCTGGCGCTGATGGGCGTCGTCGCCTTCGACCATGTCGACCTGTTCGAAGACCTTCCCGCCCCTGCCGAAGACCGCCTGAACTTCCCCGACTTCATCTTCTGGGCGGCGGAGTCCTTGGTGGTCGCCGAACCGGCCCTAGCCCCCCGTCTCGTCTGCGCCTCCTTCGGCAGCGACGCCGCCGAAGCCGAGCGCACCCAGAACGACGCCGCCGAACGGCTCACCGGTTTGGCCGCAAGATGCGCCTCCACCACCGTTCGGGCTGAGCCTGTCGAAGCCCTGTCCTTCCTGCCGGCCGCGGAAAAAGAGAAAGGCAGGGCTTCGACAAGCTCAGCCCGAACGGGGCTGGGAGGCTCGCTCGATCCGACCGGAGCGGTGCCCGACCTCGACGATTCCGAATATGCCGCCCTCGTCTCCCGCATGAAGGAGCACGTCCTCGCCGGAGACGTCTACCAGATCGTCCCCTCGCGCACCTTCGCCGCGCCCTGCCCCGACCCGCTCGCCGCCTTCGCCGCCGTGCGCGCGCTCGACCGCAGCCCGTACATGTTCTTCGTCGCCTCGCCCGATCACATCCTCTTCGGCGCCTCGCCCGAAACCTCCGTTCGCGTGAAGCGCGAGGACGGCTGGCCCAGCATCGAAGTGAAGCCCATCGCCGGCACCCGCCCGCGCGGCGCCGACCATGACGAGGACGACCGCATGGAAGCGGACCTTCGCCTCGACCAGAAGGAAGTCGCCGAGCACATGATGCTGGTCGATCTCGCGCGCAACGACGTCGCCCGAGTCAGCATCCCCGGCACCCGCCGCGTCGCCAATCTGATGACGGTGGAACGCTACGCCCGCGTCATGCATCTCGTCTCGTCGGTGAAGGGCAATCTCGCCATCGGCTACGACGCGCTTCACGCGCTCCAGGCCTGCCTCAACGTCGGCACCCTCTCCGGCGCGCCCAAGATCAGGGCGACGCAGCTCCTGCGCGGCGCCGAGCGGACCAAGCGCGGCCCCTATGGCGGCGCCGTCGGCTGGCTGTCGGGCGAAGGCGCGATGGACACCGGCGTCGTCATCCGCTCGGCGGTGGTCAAGGACGGCACCGCCTACGTCCGCGCCGGCGCCGGCGTCGTCCACGACAGCGACCCTCAGGCGGAAGCGGACGAAACCCGGCGCAAGGCCTCCGCCATCCTTTCCGCCATCGCCGCGGCGGAGGGCGCGCGATGATCCCCCAAATCCTCATGATCGACAACCTCGACAGCTTCACCTTCAACCTCGTCGAAGCGATTGAGCGGCTCGGCCCCAAGGTCCGCGTCCTGCGCAACAGCGTCGCCGCCGAGGACGCTCTCGCGGCGGCCGAGGACATGGGCGCCCTGCTCCTCCTCTCGCCCGGCCCCGGCCGCCCCGAGGACGCGGGCTGCTGCCTCGATCTCATCCGCATCGCCAAAGCGCGCGTGCCCGTCCTCGGCATCTGCCTCGGCCACCAGGCGATCGTCCTCGAAGCGGGCGGCACCGTCGAGCGCGCGCCCGAGCCGGTCCACGGCAAGGTCTCCCTCCTCGCCCATGACGGCGCCGGGCCGTTCGCGGGCATCGAAGGCCCCGTCCGCATCGGCCGCTACCACAGCCTCTGCACGCGCCGCCTCCCCGAGCGCTTTACCGTCCACGCCGAGATCGACGGCATGGCCATGGCCTTCTCGGACACGGAGGCGCGGCAATGGGGCCTCCAGTTCCACCCGGAGTCGATCCTCAGCCCCACGGGCGGACGCATCCTCGCCAACATCCTTCGAGCTTGCTAGCGCGAACGGCGAGTCGCTTCTTGCCAAGGAACCCGCCCGTGACGCTCACCGCCCGCCTCGCCGCTTGCGCCGCCTGCCTCTCGCTAGCCACCGCGGCCGCCGCGTCCGAAGGCATGTGGACCTTCGACAACTTCCCGATCGCCGCCGCCAATCGCGAGCTCGGCACCCGCATCGACCAGGCCTGGCTCGATCGGGTCCGCCTCGCCTCGGTGCGGATCGGCGGCGCGTCGGGCGGCGTCGTATCGCGCGAGGGCCTGATCTTCACCAACGAGCATGTCGTCTCGGGCTGCGTCGAGGATCTATCGACCCCGCAGCTTAACTATGTCGAAATGGGTTTCACGCCCGCGAGCCGCGCCGAAGAGCAGCGCTGCCCCGGCATGACCGCCGAGATCCTGACCGACATCGCCGACGTCACCCAGCGCATGCAGGCCGCCGGCCGCGGCCTCGAAGGCGAGGCCTTCACCCGCGCCCGCGACGCCGAAGCCGGCCGGATCGAGACCGAAGCCTGCGCCGCCGACACCACCCGCCGCTGCCAGGTCGTGACCCTCTACCGCGGCGGCCAGTTCAAGCTCTACACCTACCGCCGCTATACCGACGTCCGCCTCGCCTTCGCGCCCGAGCACCGCGCCTCGGCCTTCGGCGGCGACCTCGACAATTTCAGCTTCCCCCGTTTCGCGCTCGATGGCGCCTTCGTCCGCGCCTACGAGAACGGCCGCCCCGCGGCGACTCCGATCCACTTCCGCTGGAACCCGGCGCCGCCCGCGGCCCGCCAGCCGGTCTTCCTCTCGGGAAGCCCCGGCGCGACGCAGCGCCTCCTGACCCAGGACCAGCTCCGCACCGTTTCCGAAGTCACGCTCCCGCTCGAGCAACTCGTCAACTCCGAGCTTCGCGGGCGCCTCATCCAGTTCAGCCGCCAGAGCCCCGACAACGCCTTCCAGGCGCAGGGCCCGCTTTACGGCATCGAGAATACCTACAAGCGCGGCTACGGGCGCCAGCAGGCGCTGATCGACGCACGCTTCATGGCCTCGCGCCAAGCCTCCGAAGAGGATTTCCGGAGGCGCGTCGCCGGCAACCGCGATGTCGCCCGCGACGTCGGCGATCCGTGGCGCGACCTTTCCGCGCTCCAGCCGGAGCTGAGGCGCCTCTACCCCGGCTATTACATGCTCGAGACCCGCGCCGGCGGCGGCTCGCAGCTTTATGCCTGGGCGCGCGACATCGTGCGCGGCGCGCAGGAAAGGGCGAAGCCAAGTGCCGAGCGCCTCCCCGAATATGGCGAGGCCCGCCTCCCTCAGGTCGAGCAGCGCCTGTTCGCCGAGCGGCCGACCTACCGCGCCGTCGACGAAGTGCAGCTCGCGTGGTGGCTGTCCAAGACCCGCGAGATCCTCACCGTCGACGACCCGCGCGTCCGGCCGCTGCTCGGCAGCGAGTCGCCCGAAAAGCTCGCCGAGCGCCTCGCCCGCGGCACCAGCCTCGGCGATCCCGCCATTCGTCGCCGCCTCTGGGAAGGCGGGCTCGCCGCCGTCCGGGCGTCGGACGACCCCCTGATCCAGTTCCTGCTGCGCATCCAGCCGGTCACCCGCGCGACCCGCGGCGAATATGAAGGCAAGGTCCAGGCGCCGACCGACCGCGCCAGCGAAGCGCTCGCCCGCGCCCGATTCGCGATCTACGGCACCAGCCTCTATCCGGATGCGACCGGCACCCTGCGCCTCACCTACGGCCGGATCGAGGGATGGGAGCATCAGGGCCGCCGCGTGCCGCACGCCACCACCTTCGCGGGCCTGTGGGACCGCGCGACCGGCGCCGAGCCGTTCGACCTTCCGCCCCGTCTCGCCGCCGCGCGCCGGCTCATTCCGGCCGACACCGTCCTCGACGTCTCCGCCTCCACGGACACGATCGGCGGCTCCTCCGGCTCCCCCGCGGTCAACGCGGCGGGCGAGATCGTCGGCGCGAACTTCGATTCCACCGTGCTCACCCAGCGCAACGCCTACGGCTACGACCCCAACGTCAACCGCAGCGTCCTCGTCACCACCGCGGCCGTCACCGCGGCGCTGCGCCACGCCTACAACCAGCCGCATCTCCTGGCGGAACTCGGCGTCACCAACGCCCCGGCGCGGCGGCCCCGCCGGCGCTGAGAAACCTCAGCGCCAGTCCGGCCCGACGATCTCGTAACCGGCGGCCTCGAGATCGTCGAGAACACCGCCGGGGCTTGCCAGCGTCCTGAGCTGCAGCACGGCGATCGTCACCTGCGGATCGCCGAGCACGCCGCGGATCGTCGTGCGGATATCGGCCGCATCCTGCAGGTCGGCGAGGTGGTCGCTCGGCCAGCAATTCGTTTCCGCCGCCTCCACCGGCGATGCGAGCACGTCGGCGACGCGGCGCTCGACCCAGGCCCTGGAGCGCGCCCGGATCGCCTCCGGCCCGGCTTCGGCGAGCGCGATGGAGCTGACGAGACAGGGGACATGCTCCTCCGGCGGGGAGGTGAAAAGGTCCCGGGCGAGTTCGCGCGTGTTGCCGCGCACGACCGGCACCTGGACGAGCCGCTCGCGGCGGATCGCACGGCGCACGAACTCCCGAACGTCCTGACCTTGCCCGGTGCCGCGGCGCGCGCCCTCGCGAAGGTCGTTCGCGAGGTGAAAGGGATGGGTGGTGAGATAATCCTTGTCCACGATTCTCCGGTCGCGAAGCGCGGCGAGCCGCGCCAGCTCGGCGATCGGCAGCATGCTCCCGAGCGTCTGCCCGCGCGGGAGGCTCGCCTGCCGCCGCCAGCGGGCGAAGTAGCCGATCATCCGGAATGGGTTGCCGATGGTGAACTCGCGCGCTTCGGGAAACATGACCCGGTCGGCGCGGCGGAGCACCGCGGTCAGCGCCTCGGGATCCCAGCGCCCTTCGCTCGAAACGCCGTTGATCGCGCCGACGAGGAAGATCGTCCTTCCCTCCCCCCTGACTTCCCAGAAGGGAATGCCGGTCCTGCGCCCCATGACGACGATATCCCGCATCTGATCCTCGGCCGAGGCCGGCGGCGTGGGCGTGGATGGGGACGCAGGCACCTGCGCGCCAAGCGGCGCGGCAGCCGCGGCGCCAAGTGCGGCGGCCAATATCCATTTCAGCATCGAAGACTCCCTTGCCAACTGGCTAATCGGGACTGGCCGTGAAAGCCAGCCTCTCGCCGCGGTGCAGCCGTGACTTACGCGATTAACACACTTTCGCTCTTGCGCGGTCCGGGCTAATCACCAATTTCAAGCCGACGAAGCGGGGACGAGACATGGCGACGCAGACCGACACGACCACAGCCAGCCAGCCGACGATGACGCTGGAGCCGCCCAAGCCGCTCCAGATCGTCCAGCCCGAACAGGCCGCGGGCCTCGTGCCCTTGAAGGCGGAGGAGAAGACGCAGCTCGAAGCGAAGGTCGACCAGTTCGTCGCCGATCTCGTCGCGCTCGACGCCAATTCGCCCGAATTCGGCCGCAAGGTCGACCAGCTCACCTCCATGGGCCGCAAGGAGATCGCCGAGGCTGCCGGCCATTCGAACCGCTTCCTCGACCGGCCGGTCAAGGCCATCAACGCGGACAACGGCATCGGCGCCGATCTCGGCGAACTCAGGCGCACGGTGGAAGACCTCGATCCCGGCCGCAACGGCAAGATCACCGGCTCCAAGCGCCTGTTCGGGATCATCCCCTACGGCAACAAGCTCCGCAATTACTTCCAGAAGTACCAGTCGGCGCAGACTCACATTTCCAAGATCCTCTCCAGCCTCGCCTCCGGCAAGGACGAGCTTTTGAAGGACAATGCGGCGATCGACGTCGAGCGGGCCAACATGTGGAAGACCATGGGCCGCCTCGAACAGATGATCCACATCTCGAACGCGCTCGACGCCCGGCTCGAGGAAACCGCGAACGAGCTCGACGCCACCGAGCCCGCCAAGGCCAAGGCGATCCGCGAGACCGCCCTCTTCTACACCCGCCAGCGCACCACCGATCTCCTGACGCAGATGGCGGTCACGGTGCAGGGCTATCTCGCCCTCGATCTCGTCAAGAAGAACAATGTCGAGCTGGTGAAAGGCGTCGACCGCGCCTCCACCACCACGGTCTCGGCGCTCCGCACCGCCGTC
Source organism: Allosphingosinicella sp. (assembly GCA_035645215.1). Classification (GTDB taxonomy): domain Bacteria; phylum Pseudomonadota; class Alphaproteobacteria; order Sphingomonadales; family Sphingomonadaceae; genus Allosphingosinicella. Next base: position 27,568 of record DASQND010000093.1, on the reverse strand, counting down.
ACCGTCGCCTCCGCCCTCACCAACCAGCGGCTGGTGCTGGAGCAGATCACGGCGCTCAACACGACGACGGCCAACGTCATCGAATCCACCGGCTCGCTGCTCAAGAACCAGTCCGGCGAAATCCACAAGCAGGCCGCCTCCGCCACCATCCCGCTCGAAACGCTGCAGCGCGCTTTCCAGAACATCTACGACACGATGGACATGGTCGATAAGTTCAAACTGGAAGCCCTCGGCAGCATGAAGCAGACGGTGAACGTGCTCACCTCCGAGGTCGAGAAGTCGCGCGGCTACATCGCCCGGGCCGAAGGCGTCGAGCAGAACCGGCTCGCCGGCGGCGGCACCGCCGGTTCCTCGCCGCTCAGCGCCCTGGAGGGCTGACCTTGGCGCGCCACCCCGCCAGCGTCGACGAAGCGATTTCGCGCTTCGACGAGGTGGTGGCGCGCTACGACGGCCGCACGCCGCAGGCGGTCGCGGCGCGGCGCCGCCGCCACGGCCGCAACGCCGCGGCGGTCGGCCGGCGGGTCGCGACCATGGCCATGGCCGTCGGCGCCCTCATCGTCGCCACCATCGCCTTCGGCCTGATCGTCGGCCCGATCGGCACCGGCGGCCTGTTCCTCGTCGCTCTGGCGATCCTCGCCGTCATCGTCCTCGCCAGCCTCTGGCCCTCAGGCCAGGCGAAGCGCGTCCCCTATAGCGAGCAGCTCCCCACCAAGGCGGTCGTCCAGCAGCTCGAAAGCCTCCTCGTCCGCGAGCGTCCGGCCCTGCCGCCGCCCGCCGCGCGCGAGGTCGACGCGCTGAGTGCCCAGCTCCCGCTCCTCGAAACGCGCCTCGCGACCCTCGATCCCCTCGATCCGATCGCCCAGGACGCGCGCCGCCTGATGGGCCAGCACCTCCCCGACCTCATCGAACGCTACGAGCGCGTGCCCGCCCCCTACCGCCGCGAGCGCGACAATGGCGGCCTCACGGTCGACGAGCGCCTCGCCGCAAGCCTTCGCGCCGCCAACGAAGCTTTGGGCGAGATCGGCACGAAGCTGGTCAGTCAGGACCGCGACGCGTTCGAGACTCAAGGGCGGTTCATCGAAAGCCGCTACAAGGATCCGACGGGTCTCGAAGGAAGCTGACGTGCACGATCTAGAACGCTCGCTCCACGGTGCCGCCGACGTCTTTCGCCGGCAGATGGGATCGCGCGCCGCGCGCGAAGCAAGCTCGCGCAAGCTGAAGCGCACCGCGGCGGAGGCCTTTCGCCGCGTCCGCCGCGCCGCCTTCGTCTTCGTCGGCCTGATCTTCGCGCTCGTCGTCCTGGACGTCGCCGGCGCGTCGATCGGCTTCTTCACCTGGATGTTCGCGCTGCTGGGCATCTTCCTCGCCTCGCTCCTCACCCTGACGCTGCCGACCCGCGCCGCCCGCAAGGCGCCGCCCGTTCCCACTCCGGACGCGGTCGCCAAGGTGCCGCTGCCGATGCTGGCGGGCCGCTGCGAAACCTGGCTGATCGACCGCTGCGAGGAACTTCCGCACACCGCCCTTCCCTCCGCCGACCTCATCCTCGCGCGGCTCCAGCGCATGCAGCCCGCGCTCGACGCGCTTCCCGAAGCCTCGCCGCTCACCGCGGAGGTGCGGCGCCTCGTCGGCGGGCATCTTCCCAATCTCGTCGACTCCTACCTTGCGCTCCCTCCGGAAACGCGCGGGCGCGGGACGGAGAACGACCGGCGGATCACCGAAAGCCTCGGCGTCGTCGCCGAGGAGCTGACGCGTCTTTGCGGCGAGATCGACGGCTGCCGCGAGGCGAGCTTCGAGATCGAGCATCGCTTCATCGAGAGCCGCTACCGCGAAGACGACCGGCTCCGCCGCGACTGATTCGCGCGATTCGCGAATCGCGGCGCCGGGGCCGGGCCCGCGGGGCCGCTTCCGAGCCATCCGAGCGGCTTAGGAGATGGTTTTCCGGCCGTTCCGAAGCGGGACTTGCGAACCGTGACCCAAATGCAACGCTCGTCCGAAGCGGACCTGCTCGCGCGGCCGTGCGCGCCGTGTGCCCGTGCGCCCCGAAACCCGCGCCGGTCCATCCGCGTCTGCGCCCTCGCTTGTCGATGCTGTTGAGATAGTTCGTTTTTCTTCGGGACTGCGGCTTGAGGGGGGCCTGTTCTGCGGAACGCGGCGGCGGCGCAGTCGATCCTGGAAGAGGGAGTCCGGCAAAGGCGTTAACCATTTGCGGAAGGGGCTCGTAAACCTTCGTTTCGAGGGATGGTTCCCAAACCGGTTCTAAATTCGGTTTACGAAATGTTTACAGACGCCTATTCCTTGGCCTCCGAAACAATCGGACAGGGAGGAATTTTCCGATGGAAAAGCGTGACATGATCGAGCTCACCGAAGCCGAAATCGCCGCCGTTGCCGGTGGCGGCCGCGGCACCGATGCCCAGACGGGCATCCGCGGCGTCGACGGCGAATAAGCCGTTGCGGGGTCCGGCCGCTTCGGCGACCGGACCTCAGCGGCTCCGCCCGGGGGCGGACGCCGCGAACACTATCTAAGTCCTCGCGCAAGTCGCTGGACTCGCTTATAAGAAGCCCCGGGAGGGGCTTTTTTCGTGCAGTTATTCAGGCCCGAAGCGATGCGTGGGCAGGATCGTCTTCATGGCGATGTCGTGCTCGTTCCGCCGGTCTCCTGGCAGCTCCTCGGCGGCTTCCTTCTCGCCGCCATCCTGCTCGCCGCCCTTTTCCTCGCCACCGCGAGCTATTCCAAGACCACGCCCGTGACGGGGCGCCTGACCGGCGACCGCGGCATCGTGCGCGCCGTCCCGGCCCGCGCCGGCATCGTCGAGGAGGTGTTCGTCCGCGAAGGCCAGCAGGTCGCCGCCGGCGCGCCGCTGCTTCGAATCCGCATCGCGGCCGAAGCGGGCGATGCATCTCGCGAAACGCGCCGCGATGCCTCCATCGCCGAGCGCGAGGCGATCCTTCGCGCCCGCGAGCCGGACATGCTGCGCGCCACGCGCGCCGAAGCGCAGGCGCTGCGTGCCCGGATCGAGGGGGACCGCACTCAGGTGTCGGGCCTCTCCGCCCAGATCGCGCAGCAGCAGGAGCTCGTCCGCTCCGCCGAAACCGAGCTGGAGCGCGCCCGCCGCGTCGCCGCGCGCGGCTTCGTCTCGCAGCACGACATCCTCCAGCGCGAGGAGCTGCTCGCCACCCGCCGCCAGGGCCTGTCACGCCTCGAGCAGGAGCTCGGCACCCGCCGCGCCGCCATTGCGTCCGGCACCGCCGATCTTCGCCGGATGGAAAGCGAGCTCGCCTTGCAGCGCGCCGACGTCGCGGGCCAGCGTGCCGAACTCGCCGGCGCGGCGGCCGCGGACGAGAACGCCTCCACTCTCCTCGTCACCGCCGCGGAAGCCGGCACCGTCACCGGCATCCTCGTCCACCGCGGCGACGCCGTCTCGCCGGACCGCGCGATGCTGTCCATCGTTCCCGCCGGCACGCGGCTCCACGCCCGCATCGAAGTCCCGCCCGCCGCCGCCGGGAGCATCGAGCCCGGCCAGACGATCCGCGTCGCCGTCGACGCTTTTCCCTACGCGACCTACGGCACGGTCGAGGCGCGCGTCGCCTCGGTGTCGGAAGCGGCCATCTCGGTGCAGCGGCCGGACGGCGCCGCGGCCGAGGCCTTCCTGGTCGACGCCGCGCTCGGTGGGGACGCGATCCGCGCCTTCGGCCGCGACCAGCGCCTCCGCCCCGGCATGACCGTCAGCGCCCGGATCACCACGCGCGAGCGCAGCCTCGCCGAACTGCTCTTCGAGCCGCTCTACGCGGTGGCCGCCCGGTGAACGCCCCCGCCGGCATCGAGATGACCTTCCTGCCCAGGCGGCGGTTGAAGGCGATCCGCCAGGCTGAAGCGGCCGAATGCGGCCTCGCCGCGCTTGCCATGGTCGCCAATTTCTGGGGCCACGATTTCGATCTCGGTTCGCTGCGCCGCCGCTTCGGCGTGTCCTCGCGCGGCATCGGCCTCAAGACCCTGATGGAAACTGCGGACGCGCTCGGCTTCTCGCCGCGTCCCCTAAAGGTCCGGCTGGACGGCCTCTCCGCCATCCAGCTTCCCGCCATCCTTCACTGGGACATGGACCATTTCGTCGTCCTGGAGCGCGTCTCGAAGGGCAAGGCCTATATCGTCGATCCGGCGCAGGACGGGCGCTGGCACGACCAGGAGTCCCTGTCGCGCCACTTCACCGGCGTCGCCCTCGAGCTGAGGCCGAGCCGCGACTTCAAGCCGGAAGCCGAAAAGAAGCCGCTCCGCCTGTCGCAGCTCTGGGGCGGCGCCGTCGGGCTCAAGCGCTCGATCGCCCAGGCCGCCGTGCTGAGCCTCGTTCTCCAGGCCTATGTCCTCGCCTCGCCCTATCTCCTCCAGCTCGCCGTCGACGAGGCGCTGCCGGCGCTCGACGTGCATCTGATGACAGTGCTCGCGATCGGCTTCGCTTTGTTCGCGCTCGTCAACGCCGGGGCGGCTTTGCTGCGCTCCTTCGTGCTCCTGACCTCCGGCACCGCGCTGGCCTTCGGCATTGCGTCCAACGTCGCGCGGCGGCTGACGCGCCTTCCCGTCGACTGGTTCGAGAAACGAAGCGTCGGCGACGTCCTGTCCCGCTTCCAGTCCGTGATCCCGATCCAGCGCCTGCTCACCGAAAGCGCGGCCGCCGCGCTCATCGACGGCGTGCTCGCCATCCTCACCTTTGCGCTGATGCTCTTCTATTCGCCCCTCCTGACGATGATCCCGCTCGTCTCGCTGCTCCTCTACGGCGCGTTTCGCTGGCTCACTTTGCCGGCCGAGCGGCGCGCCGAGAACGAGCGGATCGCAGCCGGAGGCCGCGAGCAATCCTCGATGATCGAGACGCTGCGCGGCATCGTCACCCTCCGCCTCGCCGGCCGCGAGACGATCCGCCACGCCGTCTGGCAAAACCGGCTTTCGGAGGCCTTGGGCGCCAAGTTCGCGCACGAGCGGATCAAGGTCTGGCAATCGACCGTCTCCACCCTTCTCTGGTCGGTCGAGATCGTCGCGGTGACCTGGCTGGCCGTGTCGCTGGCGATCGAAGGCGGCTTCACGGTCGGCATGATCTTCGCCTTCCTCGCCTATCGCATGCAGTTCGCCGCGGCGACCAAGTCGCTGATCGACAAGGCGAGCGAATTCCGGATGCTCGGCCTTCATCTCGATCGCCTGTCCGACATCGCCCTCACCGACGAGGATCGCGGCTTCGCCGAGCCGGTGGCGCAGCCCGCGCCTCCCACGGGCGAGATCGAGCTTCGCGGCGTGACCTTCGCCTACGGCATCCACGATCCCGAAGTGCTGAAGGGCGTCGACTTGCACATCCGCGCCGGCGAACATGTCGCGATCACCGGCCCGTCGGGCGGCGGCAAGACGACGCTCACCAAGATCCTCCTCGGCCTGCTCGAGCCGACGTCCGGCCAGGTGCTGGTCGAAGGCGTCCCGCTCGCCCGCTACGGCCGGCGGGCGTGGCGCGAAAGCGTCGCCGTGGTGCTCCAGGACGACGCGCTCTTCGCCGGCACGATCGCCGACAACGTCGCCGGCTTCGAGCCGGTCGATGCGGAGCGGCTCGCCGAAGCGATGCGGGCCGCCGCGATCGCCGACGACGTCGCAGCGATGCCGATGCGCCACCTCACCCTCGTCGGCGACATGGGCTCCACCCTTTCGGGCGGACAGATGCAGCGCATCCTCCTCGCCCGCGCGCTCTACCGCCGCCCCAAGCTCCTCGTCATGGACGAAGGCACCGCGCACCTCGATTCCGGCCACGAAGCGCGGGTCAACGAAGCGATCGCATCGATGGGGATCACCCGCATCGTCATCGCCCACCGCCGCGAGACCCTCGCCGCCGCCGAGCGCGTCGTGGTGCTGGATGCTGGACGGATCGTTCCTGAGCGAGGTTAAGGCGTCGTAGGGATTTAGAAACCACTTTTCCCTATCCCTGGCTGCGGCGCGCTTTCCGGCGAGCTGGGGGGTTCGTCAATTCCATGCTGATCCGCATTGCAGATCTGTTCCAGCGAAGAGCGAGGACGTGCATTCTCGCGCTCGCGCTGATCGCCGGGATCGCGGCTGCCTTGCTTGCCCCCGCCGGCTACGTGGACAGCGGCGTGGAGGAGATCCGGCACAGCCTGTTTCGCAAGAGCCCGTCGGGACAGACGGTCGTCGTTGCAATCGACGGGCCGAGCCTCGACGCGATCGGCAACTTTCCTTGGCCGCGCAGCAGGCACGGGCAGCTCGTCGACAGGTTGCGCGAGGCCGGCGCCCGCCGCATCGCATTCGACGTTGGTTTCGCCGCGCCGTCCGAGGACCCCGCCGAAGATCGCGCCTTCGCCGCCGCCCTTCAACGCGCCCACGGCCGCGCCGTGCTTCCGGCACTGCTCGAAAACGCGGACGGCGAGTATGGCGAACGCACGGAAGTGCTTCCGATCCCTGCCCTGGGCAGGCACGCCGACATCGGGGCGATCTGGCTCAATCTCGATCCCGACCTGTTTGCGCGCAATCTCCCCTATAGTGTCCGCATCGAAGGCGCGCAGCGGCCGTCGCTCGCGACCTACCTCGCCGACCAGCCGAGCCGGCGAACCGACACGATTCCGCTCGACTGGTCGATCGATCCGGTCGGCTTCCCCATCGTCTCCTACGCGGACGTACTGGCGGGTCGCGTTGCCCCCGGCTTCTTCCGAGGCAGGAACGTCATCGTCGGCGCAACCGCAAGCACGCTTGGCGATCGCTTCCTCGTGCCGTCGCACGGCCGCATCCCCGGCGTGTTCATCCAGGCGATCGGCTCGGAGACGCTGCGCAGGCACACGCCGGTGCCCCTCGGACCGCTTCCCGGGCTCGCGCTCGCGTTCATCCTGGTCGCGCTGTCGCTCGTCCTGCGGAGCCCGGTGGCGCGCGTCGGCGCGCTCGCAGCGGCCTTGCTCCTCGCCGGGGCGCTGCCCATGCTGCTGCACGAAACGACGGGCTTGATCGCCGCGCCAGGCGCGGGCGTCGTCGCCGCGCTCGCCGCGCTCGTCGCCGGTTCGGCGATGGCCATCACCTCGGCCGTCCTCGCCCGGATCACGCTCGCTCCGGTCAGCCACATCCCGAACCTGACCGCGATGAGCATGGCCTCGCCGCAAGGCGTCGCAACCGTCGCCGTGCGCCTGCGCAACCATGTCGAAACCACCGCTTTGCTGGGCACCGAAGCCCAGGGCGAGCTGATGCGCCGCGTCGCCGACCGCATCACCCTCGCCGCCGGCGGGGCGCGGATGTTCCAGGTCGACGACCACAGCTTCGCCTGGCGCGCCGTCGACAGCGGCTCGACCACCTCCGACGCGCTCGAAGGCCTGCACGCCCTCCTCGCGAGCGGCATTCCGGTCGGCAGCCGCACCGTGGACGTCACCATCGCCGTTGGGATCAGCGACGATCCGAGCCTCGCCACCGCCGAAGCCGTCGCGGCCGCGATGGCGGCGGCGAGCCAGGCCGAGCGCCACGGCCTCGCCTGGGAGCGCTATTGCTCCGACGAGAGCGAGGACGCCAACTGGCGCCTGTCGCTCCTGAACGAGCTCGACCGCGCGATCGACCAGGGCCATGTCTGGGTCGCCTACCAGCCCAAGTTCGACCTTCGCGCCGGCTCCGTCTGCGGCGCTGAGGCCCTGGTGCGCTGGTCCCACCCGGTGCGCGGCGAAATCCGGCCCGACCAGTTCATCCCGACGCTGGAGGACAATGGCCGGATCGAGAAGCTGACCCTCCACGTCCTCGAAACCGCGATCCGCGACTTCGCCGTCCTCGACGACGACTTGACCGTCGCGATCAACATCTCGGCCAAGATGATCGGCCGCAACCGCCTCCTCGAGCCGATCGCGGAGATGCTTGCCCATGCCGGCATGGACGCGAAGCGCCTGACGCTCGAAATCACCGAATCCGCCGCCCTCGCCGGCTCGGCGGGAATCGACGAGCTGAACAGCCTTTGCAACTTGGGCGTCTCGATCTCGATCGACGATTACGGCACCGGCCAGTCGACCTTGAGCTACTTGAAGCGCCTCCCCGCGACCGAGCTCAAGATCGACCGCAGCTTCGTCCAGGTGATCGGCACCAGCCGCTCCGACGCGGCGGTGGTCGATTCGACGGTGAAGCTCGCCCACGCGCTCGGCCTCGTCGTGGTCGCGGAAGGCGTCGAGTCCGAAGAGGTCCTCAATCTCCTGCGGCAGATGAACTGCGACCTCGTCCAGGGCTATTATTTCGGAGAGCCGACGAACATCCGCAACTTCGTCCAGCGCCTCCGCGTCCCCAACCAGCTCCGCGCCGGGCGTTGGCGCTAGGCTGGCGCTAGGCTTGCCGGGAGGCCGCGCCTCCCGCTAGGCCCCGCGCCGTGCTCGCCCGCCTTCTCCCCGACCGCTTCATCCTCTGGCTGCTCGCAGTCGCCGCCGCCGGCATCCTCCTGCCGGTCCGCGGTCCCGCCGCCGGCGCCGTGGACGTGTTCACGCTCGCCGCCATCTTCGCGCTCTTCTTCCTCCACGGCGTCCGCCTGCCGCGCGAGGCGCTGAAGGCGGGCGTCACCGACTGGCGCCTCCACGCCGCGATCCTCGCCCTGACCTTCGCCGTCTTCCCGGCCGCGGCTTTGCTCCTCCGGGCCCTGGCGCCCGGCCTCCTCTCCGCCGGCCTCTGGCTCGGCTTCCTCTTCCTCGCCGCCCTTCCCTCCACCGTGCAAAGCGCGATCGCCTACACCTCCATGGCCCGCGGCAACGTCGCCGGCGCCGTCGCAGCGGCCGCCTTTTCCAACCTCGCCGGCGTGTTCCTGACCCCGCTCCTGGTCGTGCCATGGTGGGCGCGGAGGGCGCCAGCGTCTCGGCGGGCGGGATCCTGCGCATCGTCCTCCTCCTCTTCGCGCCCTTCCTCCTCGGCCACGCGCTGCGACCCTGGCTCAAGGCGCCCGTCGAAGCGCGCCCGGGCCTCACCCGCATCGTCGACAAGGGCACGATCCTTCTCGCCGTCTACGGCGCCTTTTCAGCGGCGACCGCGGGCGGCATCTGGTCGAGCGTTCCGCCGGCCGAGCTCGCCATCCTCCTCGCCCTCTGCCTCCTCCTGCTCGCCATCGTGCTCGCCGCCGCATGGACACTCGGCAGCGCCTTTCCCAAGGAAAGCCGCGCCGCCATCCTGTTCTGCGGCTCGGTCAAGTCGCTGGCGAGCGGAGCGCCAATGGCGCGCATCCTCTTCCCCGCCGCCGCGGCCGGGCTGGTCATCCTGCCGATCATGATCTTCCACTCCGCCCAGCTCATAATCTGCGCCTGGATCGCCGCACGGCTCGGCGCCAAGGCGGAGAAGGACGAAGCCTAGTCGGCCGCCGCCGCGAGTATCCGCTGCGCCTGGACGAGGTGCGGCCTGTCGATCATCTTCCCCTCGAGCGACAGCGCCCCCGCGCCGGGGCTCGCCTCGAACGCCGCCACGACCGCGCGCGCATGGGCGATCTCCGCCTCCGAGGGCGTGAACGCCTCGTTGATCACCGGCACCTGCGCCGGATGGATCGCCATCATGCCCACAAAGCCGTCCCGCCGCGCCCGCGCCGCGTAAGCGGCAAGGCCCTCCAGGTCGCGAAACGCCGGATAAACCGTCTCGATCGGCGCCACCCCCGCCGCCGCCGCACCGAACAGGCAGAGCGAGCGCGCGAGCTCGTAGGGCGGCGTGAACCGCCCGTCCTCCTCCCGGCTCGTCGAAGCCCCGATCGCGGCGGGCAGATCCTCCGCCCCCCACGTCAGCCCGGCAAGCCGCCGCGCCCCGCCATAAGTGCCGAGCTGGAAGATCGCCGCCGGCGTCTCCGTCGCAATCGCCAGGATCTGCGCCGTGGCATTCCCCCGCTCGGTCAGCCGCCGCGTCAGCTCCGCCACCGAAGCGCCGCCCTCAGCCTTGGGAAGCACGATCCCGTACGGATGCGCCGCCACCACGGCGTCCAGGTCCCGCTCCGCCTCTGGGCCGTCGAGCGGATTGATCCGCACCCAGAGATGCGCCTGCTCGTGCGCGCCGAGAAACTCCCGAACCGCCCGCCGCGCCTCCGGCTTCGCGGCAGGCGCCACCGCATCCTCCAGATCGAGGATCAACGCATCGGCGCCCGACGCAAGCGCCTTTTCCATCCTGTCGGGCCGGTCCCCGGGGACGAAGAGAAGCGAGCGGAGTTTCACCCCCGCCTCCGCATCAGCGCCGTCCGCTCGCACACGCACACCAGCTCGCCCCGCCCATTGAACATGCGATGCTCGAACGTCACGATCCCCGCATCCGGCCGCGAGCGGCTGTCCTTCAAACCGATCACTTCCGTCTCCGCGCGCAAGGTATCCCCGATGAACACCGGCGCCGGCATCCGCACCTTGTCGTACCCCAGGTTCGCAACCAGCGTCCCCAGCGTCGTGTCCCCCACCGAAAGCCCCACCATCAGCGCGAACGTAAAAGTCCCGTTGACGACGATCCGCCCGAACTCCGTCCCCGCCGCATAGTCGGCGTCGAGGTGCAGCGGCTGCGGATTATGCGTCAGCGCGGAAATGAGAAGATTGTCCGTCTCCGTCACCGTCCGGTGCGGCTGATGCTCCAGCCGGTCCCCCAGCGTCCATTCCTCGAAAAAGCGACCGGCCATCAAATCCTCCCCGAGCTTGTCTCGGGGAGGGCGCGTGGGCTTTCGACTGCCACCGGCAGTCGAAGATCGTGTCCGGGGGACACGATCTCGCCCCCACGCGCACGAAGTGCGGTGGAGGGGCCCGCAGCGAAGCGGAGGGGCTGCACGTTCGCTTCGCTCACGCCCCTCCACCATGCTTCGCATGGTCCCCCTCCCCCAGCAAGCTGGGGGAGGAATTCGCCCGTTTCCGTCATTCCTTCTCCACCCGAACCAGCATCGTCCCCTCCGTCACCTGCCCGCCAGCCTCAGCCGCCAACTCCGCCACCACCCCGTCGAACGGCGCCACCAGGCTATGCTCCATCTTCATCGCTTCCAGCGTCAGCAGCTTCTGCCCCTTCGCCACGCGATCCCCCTGCCGCACCTGCACCGAAAGCACCCGCCCCGGCATCGGCGAAAGCATCGTCCCATCCCCCGCGCCCCCGCCCGCGCCGGCTCCGCCGACGCCCGGCAGCGTAAACCCAAAGGCCTGCCCCGCGGAGAAAACGAGCACGTTCTCGCCGGACGCCGTCGCCATGCCCTCGATCGCGCCGCCGTCCGCCTCGACGACCCGAACCTCGCCGCGATGGGCGAGCGCGACCGAAGGATGCGCGTCGTCATTGAGCCGGAAGCCCTGCAGCGCCGCCCACGGGTCCTGCTCGTCCCCATTGCCGAAGTCGGAAGCCAGCAACGCGGTCGCCGCCAGGTTCCAGACGCCTTCGCTCGGCTGAGCATCGGGCACCAGCGTATCGAGCCGTGACGGAATGAAGGCGGTGTCGACGTCGCCCGCGCGGAAATCCGGATCCGCCGCCGCCAGCGCGAGGAACCCGGCATTCGTCCTGACCGGCCACACCTCGACCTCGTGCAGCGCGTCGGTCAGCCGCTCCGCCGCTTCCTCGCGCGAATGCCCCCGCGCGATCACCTTGGCGATCATCGGGTCGTAATAAGGGCTGATCCGGTCGCCTTCCTCGACGCCCGTATCGATGCGCACCCCGCGCGGCAGCACGAAATGGTCGAGCCTGCCGGTCGAAGGCAGGAACTCATGCGCCGGATCCTCGGCATAAAGCCGCGCCTCCATCGCATGCCCACGGATGGCGAGCTGGTCCTGCCGCAGCGGCAACGGCTCGCCCGACGCGACCCGCAATTGCCACTCCACCAGATCCTGCCCGGTAATCTCCTCGGTCACCGGATGCTCGACCTGGAGCCGCGTGTTCATTTCCATGAACCAGATGCGGTCGCCCCTCAGCCCTTCCGAAGCGTCAGCGATGAACTCGATCGTCCCCGCCCCGACATAGTCGACCGCCTGCGCCGCCTTGACCGCCGCCCCGCACACCGCTGACCGCGTCGTCTCGTCCATGCCCGGCGCCGGCGCTTCCTCGATCACCTTCTGGTGCCGCCGCTGCAGCGAGCAGTCCCGCTCGAAGAGATGCACGACATTGCCGTGCGTGTCTCCGAACACCTGCACCTCGATATGGCGCGGCCGGAGGATATATTTCTCGATCAGCACCCGATCGTCCCCGAACGACGCCGCCGCCTCCCGCTTGCAGCTTGCCAGCATATCGAGGAACTCCGCGGACGCATTGACCCGCCGCATCCCCTTCCCGCCGCCTCCCGCCACAGCCTTGATCAGCACCGGATACCCGATCGCATCGGCCTCCGCATGCAGCCGCTCCGGCGCCTGCTCCTCGCCGAGATAGCCCGGCGTCACCGGCACCCCCGCCGCGATCATCAGCGACTTCGCCGCGTCCTTCAGCCCCATCGCGCGAATGCTCGCCGCCTTGGGACCCACCCAAACGAGCCCCGCCGCCTCGACGGCCTCCGCAAAGGCCGCATTCTCCGAAAGGAAGCCGTAGCCCGGATGCACGGCCTCGGCCCCGCTGAAATGGGCCGCGGCGATGATCTTCTCCCCCACTAGATAGGATTCCCGAGCCGCGGACGGCCCGATATGCACAGCCTCGTCGGCCTCCCGAACATGCATCGCATGCCGATCCGCATCGGAGAACACGGCAACAGTCCGAACCCCAAGCCGCCGAGCCGTCCGAACAATCCGGCAAGCGATCTCGCCCCGATTGGCGATGAGGACAGAGCGGATCATCAAAAATTCCTCCCCGAGCTTGTCTCGGGGAGGGGGACCATGCGAAGCATGGTGGAGGGGCCGACGCCATTTTCAAAAACATCGCACCCAAGGGAAACGCCGCCAGCGTCCGCCGCGCGCGCCGTCTTCGCCGCACCATGTCGCTCCCCGAAGTCCTGCTGTGGCAGGTGCTGAGGCCGCGCCCGAACGAGTTCAAGTTCCGACGCCAGCATGCTTCCGGTCCTTACGATCTCGATTTCTTCTGCAGCGATGCCCGCCTGTGCATCGAGGTGGACGGCGAAGCGCACAATCGAGGCGACCGGCCCGCCCGAGACGCTGTCCGCGACGAGTGGCTCGCCGCTGCCGGCATCAAGACAATGCGCATTCCCGCAACTGAAATTCTGAAGAATCTGGATGCCGTCGTTGCCGGCATCGTCGCCGAGGCCGCCTCCCGCCTGCCCCTCCACCACCCGGCTGCGCCGGGCGGTCCCCCTCCCCGAGCCAAGCTCGGGGAGGATTGAAGCGCCGCGACTGAGAAATCCTCCCCGAGCTCGCCTCGGGGAGGGGGACCATGAGAAGAATGGTGGAGGGGCAACTCGGCCTGGAAAAGTCCTACGCTTCATCACATCCTGAACAACCCGAACTGCGCGCGCTCCGGGATCGGCGCATTCAAACACGCCGCGAACGCCAGACCCAAGACATCGCGCGTCTGCACCGGATCGATGATCCCGTCGTCCCACAACCGCGCCGTCGCGTAGTACGGATTGCCCTCGTCCTCATACCGCTGGCGGATCGGACCTTTGAACGCCTCCGCCTCCTCCGGCGACCAGCGCTCCGCATCCTTGTGCACCGTCGCCAGCACCGATGCCGCCTGCTCCCCGCCCATCACGCTGATGCGCGAGTTCGGCCACGTGAACAGGAAGCGCGGCCCGTAGGCCCGCCCGTTCATCCCGTAATTGCCCGCGCCGAAGCTGCCGCCGATCAGCACCGTCACCTTGGGCACCTGCGCCGTCGCGACGGCGGTGACGAGCTTCGCGCCGTCTTTGGCGATCCCGCCCGCCTCGTACTTGCCGCCCACCATAAAGCCGGAAATATTCTGCAGGAACAGCAAGGGCACCCGCCGCTGGCACGCAAGCTCGATGAAGTGCGCGCCTTTCAGCGCACTTTCCGAAAACAGGATGCCGTTATTCGCCAAAATCGCGACCGGCATCCCCCAGATGCGCGCGAAACCGCACACCAAAGTGGTGCCGTAGAGCGGCTTGAACTCGTGCAGCTCCGATCCGTCGACGATCCGCGCGATCACTTCGTGCACGTCGTAGGGCGTCCGCACGTCGTCCGGCACGATCCCGTAAAGCTCGTCCGCATCGAACTTCGGCGCCACCGGCGCGGCGATGTCGAGGTCCACCGCCTTCACCGTATTCAGCCGCGACACGATCTGCCGGACGATCGCCAGCGCATGCTCGTCATTCTCGGCGAGATGATCGACCACGCCCGAGCGCCGCGCGTGCAGGTCGCCCCCGCCCAGGTCCTCCGCCGAAATCACCTCCCCCGTCGCCGCCTTCACCAAGGGCGGCCCGCCGAGGAAGATCGTCCCCTGGTTCCGGACGATCACGCTCTCGTCCGACATGGCCGGCACGTAGGCGCCGCCCGCCGTGCAGCTCCCCATCACGCACGCAATCTGCGCGATCCCCTGGGCCGACATATTCGCCTGGTTGAAGAAGATGCGCCCGAAATGCTCCTTGTCCGGAAACACCTCCGCCTGGTGCGGCAAATTCGCCCCGCCCGAGTCGACAAGATAGACGCAGGGAAGCCGGTTCTCGAGCGCGATCTCCTGCGCCCGCAAATGCTTCTTCACGGTAAGCGGGAAATAGGCGCCGCCCTTCACCGTCGGATCGTTGGCGACGATCATGCACTCGCGCCCCGAGACTCGCCCGACGCCCGCGATCATCCCGGCGCCCGGCGCCTCGTCCCCATACATGCCGTTCGCGGCGAGCTGCCCCACTTCCAGGAACGGCGCGCCCGGATCGAGCAGCCGCCCCACCCGGTCGCGCGGCAACAGCTTGCCCCGTCCGACATGCCGCTCCCGATGCTTCTCCGGCCCGCCGAGCGCCGCCGCCGCGACCTTCGCGCGCAGCTCCTCGGCGAGCCCGCGATTGTGCGCCGAATAGCGCCGGAACGCGTCCGATCCCTCATCCACCTTGGTGGTGAGCACGCTCACGCCGCCCGCTCCGCTTCCCGCGCTTCGAACTCCTCGACCGCCTGCCTCACCGCCCGCATCTTCCGCCGGTTCTTGGGGCTCAGGAGATACTGCCAGACGCCGAGCAAATTCACCGCGAAGAGGATGATGTTCTGCCACATCAGCCCGCCCGTATCGTCCATCCGCGCAAAGGCGATCCAGGCGATGTTCATGGTGCAGAACAGCACGAACCCGAAGCCCGTCACCCGCCGCCCGAAATCCCCCGCCAGCATGATCGCGGCCACGACCCCGCTCACCGTCGCATACCATTCCACCATTTCGGCGAGGCTCATGCCCGGTCCTCCCACAACCGTGTGGGCTGCTCTCCCAACACCAGATTGGGATGATCGCCCAACACCCGTTCGGGCTGAGCTCCCAAAACCAGTTCGGGCTGAGCCTGTCGAAGCCCCGCCCTTCCCTTCTTCCGTGCAGAAGATGCGAACAATGCCGGTCGCATAAACATCACCCGGCCGCCCCGATCAGCTCGCGCCCGATCAGCATGCGCCGGATCTCGTTCGTCCCCGCCCCGATGTCGAGCAGCTTCGCGTCCCGCAGGAAGCGCTCAACCGGCCAGTCCTTGGTATAGCCCGCGCCGCCAAGCGCCTGGATCGCCTCGAGCGACGTCTTGACCGCATTCTCGCTCGCGAGCAGAATCGCCCCCGCCGCGTCGAACCGCGTCGTCTTCCCCGCATCGCACGCCCGCGCCACCGCATAGACGTAAGCCCGCGCCGAATTGAGCGCGACATACATGTCCGCGATCTTCGCCTGCATGAGCTGGAAGCCGCCGATCGCCTGCCCGAACTGCTTGCGCTCCCGCACATACGGAAGCACCACGTCCAAACACGCCTGCATGATCCCGAGCTGGATACCCGCAAGCACCGTCCGCTCATAATCGAGCCCCGACATCAGCACGCCCACGCCGCCGTTCAGCGGCCCCATCACATTCTCTTCGGGCACTTCGCAGTCGTTGAAGACCAGCTCGCCCGTCGGGCTCCCGCGCATCCCCATCTTGTCGAGCTTCTGCCCCAGGCTGAAGCCCGGCATGCCCTTTTCGATGAGGAAGGTGGTGATGCCGCGGCTCCCCTCCCCGGTCTTGGCATAGACGACGAGCACGTCCGCATGATGCGCGTTGGTGATCCAGAACTTGGTCCCGTTCAGCACATAGCGGTCGCCGCGCTTCTCCGCCCGAAGCTTCATCGAAACCACGTCGGACCCCGCCCCCGCTTCGGACATGGCGAGCGACCCGACATGCTCGCCCGAAATCAGCTTCGGCAGATACTTCGCCTTCTGCTCCGGCGAAGCCCAGCGCCTGATCTGGTTCACGCACAGGTTCGAATGCGCGCCATAGGAAAGCCCCACCGAAGCCGAAGCCCGCGCAATCTCCTCCTGCGCCACGACATGCTCGAGATAGCCGAGGCCCAAGCCCCCATCCGCCTCGTCGACCGTAATGCCGTGAAGCCCCAGCTCCCCCATCTGCGGCCAGAGCTCGACCGGAAACCAGTCGTCCGCGTCGATCCTGGCGGCGAGCGGCGCGATCCTGTCGGAAGCGAAGCGCTTGGTCGTGTCGCGAATGGCGTCCGCCATCTCGCCGAGGGCGAAGTCGAGCCCGAAATCCATCCAATCCTCTCCTTTGCGCCGCGCGTTAGCAGAGCGGGCGGGATTTGAACAAGCGCGGGCGAGGGACTATGTGCCCCGCCAAGCGTCATTGCGAGGAGCGAAGCGACGAAGCAATCCAGCGGGCGTCGGAGACCTGCACCGGCTTCCGCTGGATTGCTTCGCTCCGCTCGCAATGACGACAGAGACAAGGAGCCCCCATGACCCCCGCCGACCCCATCGTCATCCTCTCCTACGCCCGCACCCCGATGGGCGCCTTCCAGGGCCAGCTCACCGGCGCCTCGGCGACCGAGCTCGGCACCGCCGCCGTCGCCGCCGCCGTCGAGCGCTCGGGCGTCTCGGGCGACCAGGTCGACAAGATCTTCATGGGCTGCGTCCTCCCCGCCGGCCTCGGCCAAGCCCCCGCCCGCCAGGCTGCGCTGGGCGCCGGCCTCCCCCGCTCCGTCGAAGCCACCACCGTCAACAAGGTCTGCGGCTCGGGCATGCAGGCGGCGATGTTCGCGCACGACATGATCGGCATGGGCTCGGCCGACGTGGTCGTCGCCGGCGGCATGGAGTCGATGTCGAACTCCCCCTATCTCATGACCAAGCACCGCGCCGGCGCCCGCATCGGCCACGACAGTGTCTACGACCACATGATGCTCGACGGCCTGGAAGACGCCTATGACAAGGGCCGCGCCATGGGCACCTTTGCCGAAGACTCGGCGCGCGAATATCAGTTCACGCGGGCGCAGCAGGACGAATATGCCATCGAGTCCCTCCGCCGCGCCACCGAAGCGATCCGCTCCGGCGCCTTCGACCGCGAAACCGTCTCCGTCACCGTCAAGACCCGCAAGGGCGAGGAAATCGTCTCCTGCGACGAACAGCCCGGCCGCGCCAATCCCGAGAAGATCCCGGGCCTGAAACCCGCCTTCGCCAAGGACGGCACCATCACCGCCGCCAACGCCTCGTCCATCTCAGACGGCGCCGCCGCCCTCGTCCTGACGCGAGCGTCCGTGGCGGAGCGCCTCGGGATAAAGCCCGTAGCCCGCATCGTCGCCCACGCCGCCCACGCGCAGGCCCCCAACCTCTTCACGACGGCGCCGGTCCCGGCGGTGCGAAAGCTCCTCGACAAGGCCGGCTGGACCATCGGCGACGTCGATCTGTGGGAAGTCAACGAAGCCTTCGCCTGCGTCGCCATGATCGCCATGCGCGACCTCGGCATCCCCCGCGAAATCCTCAACATCCACGGCGGCGCCACCGCGCTGGGCCACCCCATCGGCGCCTCGGGCGCGAGGCTCCTCGCCACGCTCCTGTCGGCGCTGCAGTCCCACGGCCAACGCCGGGGCCTAGCCACCCTCTGCATCGGCGGCGGCGAAGCCACGGCCATGGCGGTGGAGATGATGAACTAAGCCGCGGGAGCGTCGCCCGCCGCTCAGTCGCGGGCGACGACGACCTTCGCGCCGATGTCGAGCTTGGCCCAGTTCCGGTCGGTGGTCACCGCCGGCACACGCCGCGCCATCGCCAAGGCAAGGCAAGCGCGGTCGCCGAGCGAGAGCCCGAGGCTCTTCGTACGACGACGCAGGGTTCCGGCGGCCATTGCCTGCGCTTCGTCGAATGGGATCACCGGCAGTCCGAGCTCGGCCACGCTGCGCTCGATCTCCGCGTCCGGAACGCCCCGCTCCTGCAGCTTCGCGGCGACCTCCGCGAGGTTCACCGCGCCGATCACGCTCCCCGCGAGGATCTCCAGCACCTGCTCCGCCCCGCGCTCGCCGAACATGACGGCGAGCAAGGCGGACGCGTCGAGCACATGCTCACTCACGCGCCGCCTCGGCGCGGCGGTCGGCGATCAGCTCCTCGGCCAGCGAAACGCCTTCCGGCACATATTTGCGCAGTCGTGTCCGCACGTCGGCCAGCACGTCGCGATACGCGCGGACCCTCAGCTCCCCGTCCACCGTCTCCATGATCACCGCGTCGCCGTCCTTGAGCTGCAGCTCACGCCGCAGCCGGGCGGGAATCTGCAGCCGCCCGCCGCTGACCAATCTGCCCCGCTCAGCATTCATGTCGGGTTTTTCCTTTATACAGACTTTGCGAATTGTACACGCTTAGCCGAGCTGCCGCAACGCATGGTTGCGCTGCCGAGCGGCCGCCCTGGATGGCAAAGCACGAACGCAGGGGGCTCTTCTTGCAATGTAGGTTTTCGCCTGCTCCATCCTTTCCATGGAACATAACCAGAACCACTTCGCCCCCGAAGCGGCGACCGACGAGCCCGCTTCTCCCTGCAGCAGCATCACCGATTTCGAACCCGTCCCCCTGCGCTACCGCACCGACGGCCTCACCCCCGCCAAGCAGCGCGAATATGTCGAGGCGCTCGCCGACACCGGAGTCGCCCGCGAAGCCGCGGCCCGGATCGGCATTTCCGAGCAGGCGGTGAACCGGGTGCGCCGCCGCGCCGATGCGCGCGCCTTCGATCTCGCCTGCGAGGCGGCGCAGCGGATCGGCGCGCGGTGCCTGCGCTCGATCGCCTGGGAGCGCGCCATCGAAGGCACGGTGAAGCGCATTTATTATCACGGCGAGGTCAAGAGCGAGGAGATCGTCTACGACAACCGCCTCCTCATCTACCTCCTCGGCAAGGCCGAAAAGGCGCTGGAGCCGCCCCCGGAAGCCGAGGCCGTCGCCGCGAACTGGGAAGGCTGGATGGACGCCGTCGAGCGCGGCCTCCCCGAGCCCGAACGGCCGCCGGAGCGCGCGCCGGCAGAAGGGCACGAGGCCTTCCTCTGGGACGGGGAGGAGGTCTGGCTGGAGGATGACGGACGCTGGTGGACGACCTTCCCGCCGCCCGAAGGCTTTTGCGGGGTGGAGGAAGGCACGCTCGGCGGCGAGGGTGATTATCGCCGCACGCTGAGCGCCGCCGAGGAGGCCATGGTGGAGACGGAGGAAGAGGAGGAGCGGGAGGACTATATCGCCGCCGAAGCCGCCCGCCGCGATTGCTATTTCGGCTTTGCGGGCGGCCGCGAGAAGCCGCGGGTTTTTCGGCCCAGGGAAGCCGAACTTTATGAAACTTCCGCGGATGATCCCGGACGGCGGCCGGATACGGAGGACGGTTAGGCGGCGGCGCTCGCCGTGGCAGCCGTCGCCGCCGCCGCCTCCGCCGGGCTCGTCGCCGTCGCCCGCGGCGGGCCGAGCTCCGTGTCGCCCGTCACCGGCTTCGCGGTCCAGCTTTCGCCGTCCGATATGAAGCGGGCGTGGCTCCCGGGCTGGAAGCGCGCGCCGTCCCAGGCGACGATCTGGAGGTCGATCTCGTCGTTGCGCGTGGTCTCGATCCAGTTGAAGCTCTGGAGCTCGTTGTTGCGCAGGCGAACGCTGGTCGCCGTCCCCGCCTGGATGACCAGCGCCCGCCCGGCCTTCTCGACCATCTTCTTCGCCGACTCGGCATAGGTGCGGTGGAAATGCCCCGCCAGCGCCACATGCACTCCGGCCTGGCAGACCGCGACCACCGCATCCTCGTGGCGCCCCACCGCTTCCGAAAGCTCGCCGCCCTCGCCGATCGGCATGGCGAAGAGCGGGTGGTGGGTGACGAGGATCCTGGTCTTGTGCTCGGCCACCTTGGCGAAGCGCTCGCGGATCATCTCCATCTGCTCGCGGTTGATCCGCCCGTCCTTGATGGTGAGCGAGCGCGCCGTGTTGATGCCGAGAACGGCGAGCTGGTCGTCCTCATACCAGGGGCAAAGGTCGTTCGAAATGTAGCGCTTGTAGCGCTCCAGCGGCCGGGCGAAGCGCCGCGCGACGTCATAAAGCGGGATGTCGTGATTGCCGGGCACCGTCAGGAGCTTGAAGCCGTCGGCGCGCAGCTTGTTGAGCCAGGCCGACGCCGCCTTGAACTGCTCGACCCGGGCGCGCTGCGTGAAGTCGCCGCTCAGGATGACGAGGTCCGGGCGGTGCTGGAGGAGCCAGGCTTCGGCGGCGTCGACGATCTTCTGGTCGTTGGCGCCGAAATGGATGTCGGAAAGGTGCGCGATGGTGGCCATGCGGGGCTGAACGACGCGGGACGCGCGGGGTTGCCTCGCCCGTCAGCTCCAGACGCGCTCGAAGCGCGAACCGAGCGTGGTCAGCAGCTCATATTGCGACAGGCCGGACTGCGCGGCGGCGCCCGGCAGGTCGAAATCCACCTCCAGCCAGTCGCCTTCCTTGAGCTCCGGAGCGGCGTCGACGCGCACGGCGGTCAAGTCCATCGACACGCGCCCCGCCACCGGCAGCCACGGCCCGTCCGCCGCGGCGCGGGCGCGCCCCGCGTTCGAAAAGGCGCGCAGATAGCCGTCCGCATAGCCCAGGTTCACGACGGCGAGCTCGCACGCGGCGTCTGCCGTGAAGGTCGCATTGTAGCCGACGCTTGCCCCCGCCTCGACGCGGCGGCGCTGGACGATCTGCGCCTCAAGGCGCACGACCTGGCCGATATGCCCCTCCGCCTCCCGCCGCGGAATGCCGCCGTAGAGTGCGAGACCCGGACGGGTGAGATCGAACGCGTAAGCTTCGCCGAGGCAAATGCCGGCGCTGTTCGAAAGGCTGAGGCGCCCCGCCTCGACGCCTGCGGCAAGCTCCACGAACAGCGCGCGCTGGCGCTCGTTCGCGTCGCCGTCCTCGTCGGCCGAGGCGAGGTGGCTCATCAAAGTGCGGATCTCGATGCCGCTCAGCACCCCGTCCGAAACGTCGCCCGCCGAAAGGCCGAGCCGGTTGATCCCGGTATCGAGCATCACGTCTGCCGGCCCCCTGCCCCGCCAGCGCCAGACCTGCTCGGCCGAATTCAGCACCGGACGCGCCCAGCGCGGCACCTCCGCATCGTCCCGCGCCACGCCGTGGAGCACGGAGAGCGACAGCCCCTCGTCCCAAGGCGCCAGCGCCTCCGCTTCCGCCCAGGTGGCGACGAAGAAGTCGCGGCACCCCGCCTCCGCCAGCCGCCGCACCACGTCCCGCGCGCCGAGCCGGTACGCATCCGCCTTCACCGCCGCCCCGCAAGCCGCCGCGCCGCTGCGCCGGTTCAGCCAGCGCCAGTTGGAAACGAGCGCCTCGGCGTCGAGGCGGAGGCGCTGGGGGTGGTGGGCCATGGCCGGTGCCGTAGCGGCGATGCGCGCCTCACTGCAACGTCCAAGACGGTCATCCCGGTCTCCTCGTTGCTGATCCAGCAACACCGCGTTGCCCACACACCCGGTTCACGAAACACCTGCCGAGCCGTATCCCCGCCGCATGCACCACGCGTTTCAAAGGGGAACGGCCATGAGCACCACCAACAACAATGCGGATTATGCCGCCTTCATCCTGCGCCTGTCGCTCGGCGCCATGTACGTCGCCCACGGCGCGATGAAGCTCCTCGTCTTCGGCCCCGCGGGCACGGCCGGCTTCTTCGAGGCGATGGGTCTTCCCGGCATCTTGGGCCACCTCACCATGTTCGGCGAAATCGCCGGCGGCCTCCTCCTCCTCGCCGGCATCGGCAGCCGCTACGTCTCGGCGGCGCTCATTCCGGTGCTGGTCGGCTCGATTGCCTTCGTCCACGGCGGCAAGGGCTGGGTCTTCTCGGCGGAAGGCGGCGGCTGGGAATATCCCGCCTTCCTGGTCGCGGCCTCCGTGGTCCAGATGCTGCTCGGCGACGGCGCCTTCGCGCTTCGCCGCCGGAGCGGAGGCGATGCGAAGCTTGCGCCCGCCCGCGCCTGACCGGGCACCCCCGCACCGCACGGGCGTCTTCAGACGGTGAGGCGGTCCAGCACCAGGGGCAGCAAGGCGTCGGCGGCGCGTTCGGCGGCGCCGTCCTCGGTGCCGAACGCGCCGTCGATCGCCAGCCGCGCGAAGCCGTGCACCGCCGCCCAGCAGGCGATCGAGGGCGCGAGCGCCGGATCGGCGGGGCCTTCGCGAATCGCTCCCGTCCCGCGCACCGCCCCGTCGAGCAGCCCGAAGGCGCGCCGCCCGGCGGCGGCGAACGCCTCGTCTTCGTTGTTGAGCAGCCCCGCCCGCCACATCACGTCGAACCGCGCCCGCTGCTGAAGCGCGAAACCGACATAGGCGATCCCCTGCGCGCGGATACGCTCGTCGCGCGTGCCGGCCGCACTGGCCGCCTCGAGCGCATCGCCGAGCGCTTCGAAGGCGGCCGTCGCAATGGCGGTGAGGAGCCCGCGCGCGTCGCCGAAATGGTGGGCGGGCGCGGAGGGCGAGACGCCCGCCCGCCGCGCCGTCTCCCGAAGCGAGAAGCCGTCGACGCCGCGCTCGGCGATCACGTCTTCGGCGGCCGCGATCAGCGCGGGCCGCAGGGCACCGTGATGGTAGCCCCGCTCCTCCATCTTGACACTGTTCGAATCGTCGGCCATAGGCGATCTGTACGCTGTCCAGATTGGAGCCGCAACCAGTGCTCGACCCTCATTCCGCCTTCTCCGTCGCCGGCATGCTGGCGATGCTCGGCTGGCTGGCCTTGCTCGTCTCGCTCTTCATCGCCTCGGCGCGGCCGATGGCGTGGATGCTGTCGCGCTGGGTCATCCCCGGCCTCATCGGCCTCGCCTACATGCTCCTCTTTTGGGCGAGCTGGGGCAACACGCCGGGCGGCGGCTTCGGCTCGGTTTCCCAAGTCCGCGCCCTCTTCGCCAACGACAATGCGCTCGCCGCCGGCTGGCTCCACTACCTCGCCTTCGACCTGTTCGTCGGAAGCTGGATCGCCGAGCTCGGCCTCAAGGCCCGCATCCCCGCTTTGCTCCTCATCCCCTGCCTCCTCCTCACCTTCCTGCTCGGGCCGACGGGCCTCGTCCTCTTCCTCATCCTGCGCCTCGCCTTCCGCGGCCGCGCCGGCACGGAGACAGCGCCATGAACAGCCTCGCCCTCACCGCCCCCGCGCTCGGCCGCGACCTCCTGGCGGAGATCGTCGAGCGCCAGCGCATGCTCGCTTTCTACGGCCTCGCGACCCTCCTCCTCGCCCTGCCGGTCCTGGCCCTGATCCCTCTCGACGATCGGACGCTGCACGGCGTCAGCGTCTGGATGAAGCCGGCGAAGTTCCTCGTCTCGATCGGCATCTTCACGCTCACCGCCGCCTGGTTCTACGGCTACGTCCGGCCGGAACGCCGGCGCAGTCCCATGATGCGCCGGACCGCCTGGACGATCGTGGTCGCCTCCGCTCTGGAGCTCGCCTACATCGGCTGGAAGGCGAGCCAGGGGCAGGATTCCCATTTCAACATGGGCACGCCGGTCGCCGCCCTCATGTACGGCCTCATGGGCGTTGCGGCGGTGGTCCTCGTCGGCACCACGCTCCCCCTCGCCTGGGAGATCGCGCGGCGCCCGCTCCCGGGCCTCGCCACCGACTTCGTCGCGGCCGTCGTGACCGGGCTCGCGCTTACCTTCCTGCTCGGCGGCGGCCTCGGCGGCTATATGAGCAGCGGCACCGGGCACGATGTCGGCGCGGCGGGCGGGCACTTCCCGGTCTTCGGCTGGAACCGCCTCGGCGGGGATCTGCGCGTCGCCCACTTCTTCGGCATCCATGCCGAGCAGGCGATCCCCCTCCTCGCCTTCCTCGCCGGCGGCCTCGCGGCGCGTCTGCGCTGGGCGGTGCTGGCCGGCGGCACGGCGCTCTACGTCGCCGTGACGCTCGGCGTCTTCTTCCAGGCGGTGGCCGGGCGGCCCTTCCTCGCCTTCTAGGCGCACGGGGAGAGGGGCGGCCGCTTACCGAAAGTTCACCTCCCTCCTCTAGGCCGCATGCCGACGCAGCCGATCCGGGGGACCGCCATGCCCGAACAGAGTTTTTTGCAGGCCATCGACTGGTGGGGCCGCCTCGCCCGCGCCGCCAACTTCATGCTCGATCACTGGTGGCTGTGGCTGGTCGCCGGCCTCGCGCTCTGGATCGCCCTCAAGCTGCGCGCCCGGCATGCCTTGATCGGGATGCTCGACGAGCGGGCCGACGCGGCGTTCGGCGACATCGACGCCCTCCTGGTGGAGCGCCGCAGCCTGATCGACAATCTCGTCGAGATCGTCCGCGCCTTCGCGACTCGCGAGCACGAGGTGATCCGCGACGTGCTCACCACCCGCGTCGAGCAGCTGGAGGCGATCGCCAAGGGCAACGTCCATGCCGATTCCCAGATCGCGGGCGTGCTCCAGAACCTGTTCACGGTCAGCGAACGCTATCCCGAACTGGCTTCCGCGGCGCACTATTCGCGTCTTCGCGACGACCTCATCCGCATCGAGGACCGCATCACGGCCGCGCGCCGCTTCTACAATCTCGCCGTCGAGGAGCTGAACGGCGTCCGGCGTGCCTTCCCCGGCAACTGGCTCACCAGGCCGTCGGAGCCGCCGCGGGAGAAATTCTCGCTCGGCGAGCGCCGCTCCGAATATGCGGAACCGGTCAGGATCAGCCTCTAAGCGGCGGAAGCGAGG
Source organism: Allosphingosinicella sp. (assembly GCA_035645215.1). Classification (GTDB taxonomy): domain Bacteria; phylum Pseudomonadota; class Alphaproteobacteria; order Sphingomonadales; family Sphingomonadaceae; genus Allosphingosinicella. The sequence goes on along the minus strand of DASQND010000093.1, from coordinate 2,646 downwards.
CGCTCATGGCCGTCCACGGCTACGTCACTCACGCGGCGCGCAACCGCCGCTTCACGGCCTGGCTGGTCGCCGCCTATCTCGCCGCGTTCCAGATGATCGGCGCCTTCGCGTCCGCCTTGTTCATCATGGTCTTCGATCCCCGGACCACCCTCTTCACCAACCCTGCCGGCTATGCGGTCCGCTACGCTCTGCCCATCGCCCTCCTCAGCCTCTTCCTCTTCTGGCGCATGTACCGCGGCCACGCGGACTTCGTGACCGGCGCGCTCGGCATCAGGCTCGTCACGCGCGCGGAGGAGCCCCGCTTCGTCGGACTCGCCGAGGAGCAGTGCACGACGCTCGGCGTCCGCCTCCCCCGCTTCGGCATCATCGAGGCGGAGGAGCCCAATGCGCTCACCGTCGGCGAAGGCCCGGCGGCGGGGCTGATCGCCGTGACGCGCGGCCTTCTGGACCAACTCGACGACGACGAACTCGCCGCCGTGCTCGCCCACGAAGCGTCGCACATCCGCATGGGCGACACGAAGATCCTCGCCGCGAACCACGCGCTGATGCGCACCGCAATCCTCTTCCAGACCCACAATCCGCTCCGGATCGAGGACTGGCGGCAACTGGTCATCCCGCTGATCCTGCCGCCGATGCTGCTGATCATGCTGGCCGGAAGCGCGGCGACGGCCATTTCGATGGGCCTCGCCCGGCTCGCGCGCCGCGGCCTCAAGCTCGGGCGCGACCATATCGCCGACGGCGAGGCGGTGCGCGTCACCCACTATCCCGAAGCGCTCATAGACGCGCTGCGCAAAATCGGCGGCCGCGGCGCGTTCGAGGGGAGCTATGCCGTCGAGGGCCTGCTCTTCGACGCCCCGCCCGACCGCGACGGCGGCCGGCGCTCGCCCGTCTCCGACCGGATCGCGGCGATCGCCTCGCTCGGCGCCGCGCTGATGGACCCCGGCCGAAAGCGCCGCGACACCCGGGTCGCACGCCCGGCGGCCACCGCCGGCTTCGGCCGCAAGTTCGTCGCCCCGCCGCCCTTCGCCCGCGATGCCACGGGCCGCCCGCTCGAGGAACCGGCGACGCCGACGCTCGCCATGCTCGGCCTGTATTTCACCGATCGCGCCGCCTTCTGGCGCTGGCAGCATGCCTGCATCGCCTGGTACGAATGGCGCAGCGACGACCGGCGGGGCGCCATCGGCCTCACGCCCAGGATGATCATCCCGGTCGCCGCCGTGACCATGTTCCTCCTCGTCTTCCACTGGCCCGCCGACAACGACCTGTCCAAGCTCCGCGCCACCTTCGATCCCGCCGCCTTCGTAGAATTGGCCGAGATGATGGACACGGGGAGCACGTTCTGCTCGGGCCCGTCCTGCGGCGGCTCGGACGTCGCCGCGCCGCGAGCCAGGCCGATCCCCACCCGGCCGGGTGCCAGCGAGCCTCCGTCCGACGTCGGTGCCTTTATGATGTCGGTCCTGGTCATCTTCGGGCTCCTGGTCGCCGCATACCGGCCGGATCTCCTGCGCAGGCTCTTCGGCGTGAAGCGATGACTCAGCCGAGCTCGGCCCGCGCCCGTTCCCAGTTGCGGCCGTCGAACGGCCGGATCGTCACCTCCAGCGCATCCGGATCGTCGAGGCAGTTCAGATTGACGCTCCACTCACCCGGATGCGAGCGCGGCTGGTAGAAGCTCTTGATCCCGCAGGTGCCGCAGAAAAGGTGCTCCGCCGCCCCCGTCCCAAAGCGGTAGCTGACCAGCGCCTCACCGCCCGTAAGCAGGCGGAAGTCCGCATGCGGCACGCCGACATGGAGGAACCCCGTCGCCCTGCAAATGGAGCAATTGCAGTCGAGCACTTCGAGCGCCCGCGGAACCTCCGCCTCGAACCGCACCTTCTTGCAATGGCAGCCGCCTTCGATCTTCATGATGAGAAGCCTATGCAACATTGCTTCCCGCCCGTCACGAGGCCCGACACGCGGATCCTCCTCCTCGGCAGCCTGCCGGGCGCGATGTCGCTCGCGGCGGCGCGCTATTACGCCAACCCGCGCAACCAGTTCTGGCGCCTCGCCGGCGCGGTCATCGAGCGCGACCTCGAAACGCTCCCCTACGAAGCGCGGCTCGAAGCGCTGCTGGGCGCCGGCATCGGCCTTTGGGACACCGTCGCTGCGGCCGAGCGCAAAGGGAGCCTCGACCAGGCGATCAAGCTCCACGAAGCGAGCGACCTCGAAGGCCTCGCCGCCTCGCTCCCCGCCTTGCGCGGGGTCGGCTTCAACGGCGGCAAGTCGGCCGCGATCGGCCGGCGGCAGCTCGCCGGCCGCCCGGACCTCGCCCTCCTCGATCTCCCCTCCTCCAGCCCCGCCTTCACCCTCGCCTTCGAAGCGAAGCGCGAACGCTGGCTGGCGCTCCGGGCGTGGCTCTAATGCCCGCGCGCGGCGCGGACCATCGCGGGCGTCACGTCGTTCGGATAGCAGATCGGCGCGGCGCCGCCCGGCCGGCTGTAGGCGCTCCGCCCGCCGCAGCTCCGCCCCGCCCGGTCGGTGTTGTACGGGCACGGGCAGGAGCCCGAATAGTTGGCGATCGACTCGCGAATGATGCGCTGCTTGATCGCCGAGTCCGACTGCGCGGCGGCAGGCACGGCGAAGGCGAAAAGGGCGGCGGAAACGGCGATG
>DASQND010000092.1:0-6065 GCA_035645215.1 Allosphingosinicella sp. | reverse complement strand
CGGAGCGAGCGTCCTTCTGGTGACGCGCGGCTTCAAGTCGATGATGCTGTCGAGCTACTCGCAATATGTGAGAACCGGCGGCAGCGCCGAGTTTTTCGCAGCGGCACCCGATTTCGGCTCCACCGATGGAACCCGCCATGCCTGGAACTACGATCGGCTGATCGAAACCTACCGGGCGTCGTTCGGCGATCGCCTGATCGTGCTGCCCTACGAGCTGCTCAGGGACGATCCGCAGCGCTTCGCGGACCTTCTGTCGGAAAGGTTCGGACTTTCGCGCCATCCGGTGCCGAAGAAACGGCTCAACCTGTCGCTGTCGCCGGTGGAGCTGCGCTGGTACCCCCGCCTCGCGCGGCCTCTCCTGTGGCTGCCCCTCGGAGCAAGCCTGAGGCGGTGCTTCCTCTCGATCCACGCACGGATCGCCTACCGCAACCTGTTGCGGCTTCCGATCCGCCTATTGCACTGGATCCGGCCGCTGGAGCCGCTGAACGAGAGCATGATCAGCGAGGATGTCCTGAAAACGTTGAGCGGCAAGGCGACCCTGCTTCGGAGCCTCCCTCTCCACGCCGCCTATGCAGAAGAGTACCTCTTTAACATGGACGGAGTCGTTCACCCGCGCGACTGATCGATGTTCCACCCATTGCGGACGTGCGTTGCTTGTTCCACTCCCAGGCGACGTGGAATGTCGGGAGGGAGCCGTGGCGGTCCGGAGCAGAAGCAGGGGAGCGGCGTCTCTCGCCGGCGCGTCGCTCATCCTCGTGCCGATCTGCATCGTGCTGCATGAGCTGGGCCACCTTTTGATGGCCCTGGCGCTCGGCTTCCCGAACCCCGAGTTCCACTTCAGTGCCGTTTCGCCCGGCGAGGTCGGCGGGCAGGCGCAGTGGGAGCTTGGTGCGGTCGGCCTCGCGGGCCCGGCCGTGACGGCGCTGCTCACCGCATCGGGAATTGCGGCGCACCGGCGCTGGCCTCGATCCCCCTGGCCCTTTGCTCTTGCGCTCGCGGCTGCGTCGCGCTTCGCCGTCGCCGTGCCGTTCAGCCTCGCAAGTCTCTATGTGCGAGCGTCCGGGCAGCGGCTGGCACCGCCGGCCTTCGACGAGCAGAAAGCGGCGGATGCACTCGGCTGGTCCGGCGAGTTGCTGCTGGGACTGACATCGGCCACAATTCTGCTGGTGCTCGGCTGGCTGATCGCCGTCCTCCCCGATCGCCGGTTGTCCATTCCTGCAATATCGATCGGGACGGCGGCCGGCTGGGCGCTCTGGATGGGCGGGCTCGGCCCGATGATGTTCCCGTAGCGCCATCCTCGGCGCGCGGCCTGCTGGAGCATCGAGGACCCGCGCCCTCAGATGATCGGATAGCGCTCCAGCTCCGCCGCCACCGCGCGGCGGTTCATTCGGCGATGAAGGGCGGACATGGTGCGGCTGCCGGTATGGACGAAGAGGAACGGAAAGACGGCGTGGACCATGCAGGCGAGACCGCCAAGGACCATGCGGAGGCCGAAGCCGCCGGCGCTGCGCAAATGCTCGCCGTAGGTTTCGCCGACTTCGTCGGGATGCTGCGTGAAGATGTTGTCCGCCATGCCTGCCTTGCGCTTTTGCTGGTTTCGGAGCCGCAATATCGCCCCCGCCCCTTAGCCGCCAGTGAATAAGGGCGGGGCGCAAGCGGGGCGTCGGACTTGCGGGGGCGCCTTGCCGTGGAGGGCGGCGGGCGGCTAGAGGCCGCTTACGTTTACGTAAGGAGCATGCCGCCATGGCCGAAGCCTATATCGTTGCCGCCGCGCGGACGGCCGGAGGAAAGCGCGGCGGAGCGCTTCGCGACTGGCACCCGGCGGACATGGCCGCCGAAGTGCTCGACGCCATCGTCGCGCGGGCGGGGATCGACCCGGCGGCGGTGGAGGACGTGATCATGGGCTGCGTCGGCCAGGCGGGCGAGCAGGCCTTCCATGTCGGGCGCAATGCGGTGCTCGCGTCGAAGCTGCCGCAATCGGTGCCGGCGGTGACGATCGACCGGCAATGCGGCTCTTCTCAGCAGGCGATCCAGTTCGCCGCGCAGGCGGTGATGAGCGGGACTCAGGACGTGGTGATCGCGAGCGGAGTCGAGTCGATGAGCCGGGTGCCGATGGGGCTGCCCTTCACGCTTCCTGCGCAGCACGGGATCGGCACCGGGCCCTTCTCGAAGCGCATCCAGGAGCGGTTCGGCGTGGCGATGTTCAGCCAGTTCCAGGGCGCGGAGATGATCGCGGAGAAATATCAGTTCCGGCGCGAGGAGCTCGACGCCTTTGCGCTGGAAAGCCACAGGAAGGCAGCGCGGGCGCGGGACGAAGGTGCGTTCGACGAGGAGATCGTGCCGCTGAGAATTGTCGACGCGGACGGGAATGAAAGCCTCCACACGCGCGACGAGGGCATCCGCGCGGACTCGACGCTTGAAAGCATCGGCTCGGTGAAGCTGCTCGCAGAGGGCGGGAAGATCAGCGCGGCGAACGCGTCGCAGATCTGCGACGGCGCGTCGGGCGTCCTGGTGGTGAGCGAGCGGGCGCTGAAGGAGCACGGCCTGACCCCGCTCGCCCGGATCGCGAACCTGACGGTAACGGGCGGCGATCCGGTGATCATGCTCGAGGAGGTGATCCCGGCGACCCGGCGCGCGCTCGGCCGGGCGGGGATGAAGATCGAGGATATCGACCTCTACGAGGTGAACGAGGCTTTCGCCCCGGTGCCGATGGCGTGGCTGCGCGAGATCGGCGCCGACCCCGAACGCCTCAACGTCCACGGCGGCGCGATCGCGCTCGGCCACCCGCTCGGCGCGTCCGGCACCAAGCTCATGGCGACCCTGCTCCATGCCTTGGAGCGCCGCGGCGCCCGCTACGGCCTCCAGACCATGTGCGAAGGCGGCGGCCTCGCGAATGTGACGATCGTGGAGCGGCTCTAGGGCCGCGCCCTGAGGAGTTTCACAGAACGGTGTTGGGGTTGGGCGCTTGCGGGTGGCTTCAGGCGCCGGGAGTTCGCTTACACAACCGTCATTGCGAGGAGCGAAGCGACGAAGCAATCCAGCGGACGGCGGAGACCCGCACCGACTTCCGCTGGATTGCTTCGCTTCGCTCGCAATGACGGAGTGCGGGCGGAAACAGGCGGCGCCCGCCTCCTTACTCCGCGGCCGGCACGGAAGGCTCGGCCGCAAGCCGCGCCGCCCTCGCCTCCGCGCAGATCTTCCGCAGCTCCTTGCGCAGCGAGGCGCCGCCGAGGTGGGTGTCGACGGCTTCGTATTGCTCCTGCTTGAGCTTCTTCGCGATCTCCTCGACGCTGCGGCAGGCGCCGCTGCGGGCGAGGTCGTAGGCGCGCTCGAGGATCGAAAGGCGGCGGGTCGCGGTGGCGCGGATCATGTCCATTTCAGTTACTCCCCCAATTGATCGCCTGCGCACGGCGGCGGGCGTAAAGCGCGGCCATGCCGAGATGCTCCTGGCGTTCGGAAAGGCAGCGGGCAAGGCCGGCGAGATGAAGCGCGCCGGCTTCGAGACGGGCATAGCGGACGGCGTCGTCTGCGATCATCGATACTCCGCTGCCGGCAAGCGCGACGCGCGGCGCGCCCCCGGGCCGGCGCCACGCCGACGCGGCGGGGCGAGTTCTCGCGCTAGCAGACATGCGGCGCCGCGGCCAGCCGAGCCCCATCACTCCGACTTGGCGCCGCCGCTCTCGCCGCCCGACGACTTCCTGGACCCGCCCGAAGTGGACGACTTGGACGCACCGGAGGATTTCGCCGTGCCCGACGACTTGGCCGTGCCGGACGACTTGGCGCTGCCCGAGGACTTGGTCCCGCCAGAGGACTTGGCGCCGCCCTTGGCGCCCGCGGCCGACTTCTTGGCGCTGGTCGAAGCGCTGCCGCCGCCCGAGCTGCTTCCGCTCGAACTCTTGGTTTCGGACTTCTTGTCGTCGGAGCTCTTGGTGCGGCGGCTTCTCACCACCGCCGCCGCGCCGGCGACCACGGCGCCGGCGACAACCGCGCCCGCCGCGACCTTGGCCGCGCGGCTGCCGCGCACCCGGCCAGCGATTTCGCTGGCGCGCTCGCCGAGCGTGGGTCCGCTGTCGTCGTTGCCGTCGCTGCCGCCGCCCCCGGAGCCGGTGCCGCCGCCGGAGCCGCCTTTGCCCGAGCCGGGCTGGTCGCCGTCGTCATGGGCATAAGCGTGGGGCATGGCTTTACTGGGGATGCGCGACATCGTTCTTCAACTCCGTGGAAGTTTCGCCCGCTCAACGACTCCGGTGGCCCTGCGGTTCCCCGCGGCGGCGGTTCCGGGTCAGCGGCGGCTGCGCCGGTAGGTGCTGCCGATCGGCACGCCGCCATGCTGCCGGACCTCGCGGCGGAAGTCGGCGGCCGCGCAGCCATAGGCGCCGCCCGGACCCACCGTGGAGCAGGAGCCGGGGCCGGTCCGCGCGCCGTGCTCGGTCATCGCGTTGCGCTCTTCGGAGACGCTTTCCATCGTGCCGCGCGGATCGTAGCCGGTGTCGGGCTCTTCCGGCAGGCGGAATGGGGAGCGGCGCTCGCCGCGATCGCCGCAGACGAGGATCTCGTCGCCGCGCGCGCCTTCGCAGTCGCGGTTCAGGACCTGGATGCGGAGCGGATCGGCAGGCCGGGAGGTCTGCGCCCCAGCCGGCGCAGGCACGAAAGCCGTCGCCGCGGGCAGGAGCATGAGGGCGCCGCCACCCTTGAGGAGCCATGAGCCCGCGCGCGTCGCCATTCGCCCTCCCGTTCCCGCCTGAGCTGCGGTTTCCGGCAGGGCGGCTGCACGGAGCATGAACGGTTTCTATCGGGGCTTGAGCCGGGACAGGAGGCCGGGCCGGGCGCGCGCTTCAAAGAGCTGGTCGCCGGCCTCGGGATCGAAGATCTCGGTGTCGGCGAGCGCCTTTTCGAGTTGGTTCGGGTCGCCGAGCGGAAGCGGCTCCAGCGTCCTCCCCTCGCTGCGCATCTTCTCGACGCAGGCGACGAGCGAGCCCGTTTCCTCGAAGCAGGCCTGGACCGCATCGGCGGTGGAGCCGAGATGCTCGGCGAGAAGGTCGCTTCGAAGCTCCGCGATCGTGGCCCGCGCGGCCGGATCGTCGCTCGCGTCGATCATCAGGTCGCATTCGCTGTCGAGGCCCATCGAGCGGTTGTTCATGTTGGCCGACCCGACCCTCAGGATGCAGTCGTCGACGATCATGATCTTGGCATGGACATAGATGTCGGCGCCCCCTTCCGTCACCGGCGCATAGATTCGGAAGCGTCCGTGCGTGTCGCGCCCTTGCAGCGCCTTGACGAGCTGGTGCCGCGCCGGGCTCATCACCGATTCATCGAGCCAGCCGTAGGCGTGGCGCGGATTGACGATGACGAATTCGGGCGGCTCCGGCTCGTCCAGGCGTTTGGCGATCGCTTCGGCGATGACTCGCGAGGCGAAATACTGGGTCTCCACATAGACGAAGCGCTTTGCCCGGCCGATCAGGTCGGCGAACAAGGCTTCGATCTCACGGATTTCCTCCAGCGCGCCTTCCTGCCCGCGCGTCCGCGCGATGGCGATGTCGATGTCGCGGAAATGAGGCTCGAGCGCGTCCGGCCAGCAATCGTGGCCGGCGCGCTGCGGGACTGGCAGGGTGTGGCCGGTGGCGCAGTGCCAGCGCACCCGGGCGAGATCGCCGAGCGCGCCCGCCGTGTCGCCGTCCACCGCCATGGTCGCGTCGTGCCAGGGATCGTAGGCGCGGTGCGTGAAGGGGCGGCGGCGGCCCGAATGCTTGTCGCAGTGCGCGCGCGTGTCCCAGCGCGATCCCGTCATGTCGATGCCGCCGCAGAACGCCACCTTGTCGTCGATGACGAGGATCTTCTGGTGGTGGCTGCCGTCGAGCGGATGCTGGTGATCCCATTTGACGCTGATCTGCGGGTCCGTGCCCCAGCGCAGCATCCGGAACAGGGTCGTGCCGCGGCCGGGAACGCTGATCGCGCCCTGGTCCCAGGCGAGGATGTAGATGTGCAGGCCCGGCGTGCGGTTGGCGAGCCAGGTCAAAAAGGCGCCGAGATGCGGCGGCGCGCCCGAGGGCGGATCGCCGTCGACGAGG
>DASQND010000091.1:0-16066 GCA_035645215.1 Allosphingosinicella sp. | reverse complement strand
TATGTCTGCGGCCCCGACCGGATGGCCGAGGACGAGGATGCCGTTGAATATCAGAACAGAGGCATCCGCCTCCGCCGTGCCCGGAGCCTGACGAATGACCGTTTCCGCCGTCGGCCTGCTCGGCAAGCGCCGCTTCCTGCCTTTGTTCGTCACCCAGATGCTGGGCGCGTTCAACGACAACCTCTTCAAGAACGCGATGGTCCTGTTCGTCGTCTACGAAGTCTATAACAGCGAGGCCGACGAAGCCTGGTTCTCGGCCGTCACCACCGGCGTCTTCATCCTTCCCTTCTTCCTCCTCTCGGCGCTCTCGGGCCAGCTTGCCGACGCTCGGGACAAGGCGAAGATCATCCGCATCGTCAAATTCTGCGAAATCCTGATCATGCTGGTCGGCGCATTGGGCCTCTTCATGGCGTGGCAGGGTATGGCGGTGAACAGCCTTGCCATCCCGATCCTGCTCCTCGCTCTGTTCGCGATGGGCGTCCATTCGACCTTCTTCGGGCCCATCAAATACGCCCTCCTCCCCCAGCATCTCGAGCCCGACGAAGTGCTCGGCGGCACCGGCATGGTGGAAGCGGGCACTTATGTCGCGATCCTCGGCGGCACGCTTCTCGCCGGCCTCATCTCCGTCCAGGCCGCCGCGGCCGCCGTCGTCGCCGTCGCCCTCATCGGCTACGTCTCGGGCCGCCAGGTCCCGCCCGCGCCACCGATGGAGGACGGGCACAGGATAGACCTCAACGTCTTCCGCTCCTCCGCGCGCCTCATCGCCGCCACGCTCCACATCCCGCGCCTGTTCCTCGCCATCGTCGCGATCAGCTTCTTCTGGACGATCGGCGCCGTGCTCTTCATCCAGTTCCCGCCGCTGGTGAAGAACGTCCTCTACGCCGACCGCGAAGTCGCCAGCCTCTTCCTCGCCATCTTCTCGGTCGGAGTCGCCTTCGGGTCGATCGCGATCAACCGGCTCCTGAAGGGCGAAGTCTCGGCCCGCTTCTGCGCGCCGGCGGTGATCGGCATGGGCGTCTTCGTCGTCTTATTCCACCTCGTCTCGGCCAACTGGCCGGCGAGCGACCGGCTCTACGAAGTGGGCGAGTTCGTCCGCCAGCCCGCCATCGTCCCGCTCTTGGGCTCGCTTTTCGGCATCGCATTTGCCGGCGGCATGTTCGTCGTCCCGCTCTATGCCTTCCTCACCACCACCGTGCCCAAGGCGCAGGCGGCGCGCACCGTTGCCGCCAACAACATCGTCAATTCGGGCGCGATGGTGACCGGCTCCCTGCTCGCCATCGGGCTTTCCGTCGCCGGAATCGCCGTGGAGGATCAGCTCCTGCTCGCCGCCGCCATGTGCCTCGTCTCGGCCTGGCTCGGCTGGAAGCTCCACAAGGCCTGCGGCGACAAGGTCTGCACCGACACGGAGATCCTGCCGGAAGACGTCTGAGCGTCAGGCGAGATAGGTGCCGAAGAAGGCGAGACCGCCGAGGAAGTTGGTCGCGAACAGCCGGACGTCCTCCGAAAGCGCGGGGGCGGCCTCGACCGCGATGGCTGCGAAGGCGGGCGCCGCGGCCGCTGCATAAGCGGCGCTGCGGGGGCGGCGGACGATGAGCGGCGACATGCGGTTCATGACCGCTGTTAAGACTTAAATAACCATTTGGTTGCAAGCGCCCGCGCGCGCTCCGAACCGGCTGTCCCGCCGCGGAACAGCGCCCTCGCCGGCGGTTAAGCGGCTCCGCTCAAACCATCTTCTTCGGGCTGGAAAAGACCCGGGTCACTTCCGGTTCGAAGCTTTCCAGCGGATCGGCTTCGAAGCCCGGATCGAAGGCCGGCGTGTCCCAATCGTCGACCAGCTTCACCGCGAAACCGTACCAGCTTTCGCCGGAGAAGCGCGCGCGCTGCTCCGGGTCGATCCCGAGATGCTCGAAATAATAGCGGCCCTGGAACGCCTGGTGGTGATACACCGCGTGGTAGATGTCGTCCGACACGTAGGGCTTCAGCATCTCGGCGGCGATCGGCCCGTGATTGGGGATCGAGAAGAGCTTGCCGATGTCGTGGCAAAGCGCCGCCACCACCTCCTCGTCCGCCGCCCCCGCGCGCCGCGCCAGCGTGCCCGCCATCAGGCTGTGCTGGAGCTGGTTGGCGCCGAAGCCGACCTCGATCGCTTCGAGCCGCGCGAGGCTTTCCATGATCTGGCGCGGCGCGTCGTTCTTCTGATGCTTCGCATGCTCGGCGGCGATGTGCCGCCAGTCCTCGGCCGTGCCGTGCTTCATGTCGGTGAACATGGAGCCCGCCTTAGCACCGCCGGCCGCCGCGACAAAGCGCTCCCGTGCCTCAGCCCTCGCCGCCGGGCGGCGGAGGCGGCGGCTCCTCCCTGCCGCCGAGCGTCGTCCAGACGACCATGAAGCCCGCCACGGCGCACAGAGCGAGGAGGCCGATCGTTTCGAGCTGGGTCATTGGGCAACCTCCACGGCGTCGGCGAACAGGAAGCGTGCGTTATCCGGATCGAGCGCGCGGGCGAGAACCAGCGGATCGAGCGCGGGGCGGCGGCGCGCCGCCAGGCGCCGCGCGAGATTGGCGCCGTAAGGCGGGCAAAGCAGGATCTGGACGCACATGTTCAGCGCCTCGCCGCGCGACAGCCCGTAGCGCCCCCGCACGGAAAACAGCCACAGGCAGGCCGCGATCAGAAGCGCGTAGGTAAGCGCCAGCCCCCAGGGGAGGATCATCGCGAAGCTCCAGCGCCACACCGCCGCCGGTATCGCGGCGAAGACGAGGAGATAGAGCGCGCCCGAGAGCCACTGCGCGGGGCGCAGCTCGCGCCGGAACCGCTCGAACAGGGCGAGGCCGTCGCGCATGTCCCGGCCGTCCGCCTCGCCCCGGTCGAGCAGGATCGCCGCTTCGAACGGCTGCAGCGGGTTGGCCGGGAGAAAGCGGCGGCGCCCGATGCCCGGCGGGTGGCGCAGCTCGCGCACCGTCACGCCGGCAAGGCCGATCCGGACCGCCGCCTGTCCGGGCCGCGCGGGGGCCGCCGCGTCCCACGCCCAGAGCAGAAAGGCGGCGGCCCAGATCAGCACTTCGGTCTCGGGGAGGAGGATCAGACCTCCTCCTCCTCGCCGCGGCGGCGCCGCAGCCAGCCGAACAGGCCGGCGCCGATCGCCACGGCGCCCGCCGCGAGCAGCTTGAAGAGCCCCGCGGCGCCCGCGAGGATCGCCTTGCCGCCGCCCGATTTGGCAAGCGCCGCCGCCGCGCCGCCGGTGACCAGCGCGGCGAGCCCATATTCGGCCACCCGGTCGCCGGAGCGGAATTCGGCATAGGTGCGGCCCGGCACGAACGAGAAGCCCTGGAGCACCTGGCGGAACTCGGCCAAATCGGCGTTCATGTCTTCCGGGTTGGTGGCGAGGATCGTCACCATCACGCCGTCGCGCCCGAGGATGCGCGTCGTGTAATTGGCATAAACGGTGTTCGTCGAATCGTGGAAGCGCGTCCCCCATTCGAGATTGTGGCGCCCGCGATCGTAGCGCGGCTCGACCAGCCAGCCGTCGAGATAGGATTCGGGCATGCCGAGCGCGCGGCGTTCGTTATTCTCGTCCACTTCGGTCGAGCGAAGCGTCGTCAGAAGCGCGGCGGGATCGAGGGCCTCGCTGTCGTCGACATGGCCGGTGTCTTCATATTGGAAGATCGCGAACCAGCTGAGATCGTCCGCCGCCACCGTATAGGCGTTGTCGACGGGCGGGTTCCGGTTGAGCTCGATGAAGCGCCGCGTGTCGGCCGGGCCGAGGAACCGCACCCCCGCCGGCAGGCGAAGCTGCGCCTGCGTCCCGATCGAAACCTGCTTCGGCCCGACCTGCCAGCCGAGCGCGTCGAGCTCGCGAATCATGTTCTGCTGCTCGGCGGTCATCGCCTCCTCTGCCGCCCCGCCCTTCGCTTGCGTCTGAGCGGCGGCCGGAGCCGCTCCCCCCGCCGCGACGAACGGCGCCCCGAGCGCCAGGCACGCAGCCAGCGCCAACGTCTTCGATTTCATCCCTGCCCCTCCCCTTGCCGCCGCACCCCCCGGCGCGACTCCGGCGCATGATGAAACGGCGGCGCAGCGTTCGCAATGCCGAAAAAAGACGTTCGATTCGATAAATCTCGAAATAAGGATTGACAGGCGGCGGGCAGCGCGCCATTTCCACATTCATGGAAACGAGCAACCGAACCGAAGCCGCCGTCACTGCGCTCGCCGCCCTCGCCCAGGAGCACCGCCTCGCCCTGTTCCGGCTGCTCGTCCAGGCCGGCAATGACGGCATGGCGGCAGGCGCGATCGCGGACGCGCTCGGCGTGCCGAACAGCTCGCTTTCCTTCCACCTCGCCCAGTTGAAAAGCGCCAGGCTCGTCACCCAGGAGCGGCGCCACCGCTCGCTCATCTACCGCGCCGACTTCGGCGCGATGAACGCGCTTCTGGGCTATCTCATGGAAAATTGCTGCGCCGGCGCGCCGTGCGCCCCCGCGGCCTCACCACCCAGTGAAAGGATCCCCGCATGAAGCGCCTCCACGTCCACGTCTCGGTCGCCGACCTCGGCCGCTCGATCGGCTTCTATTCCACCCTGTTCGGCACCGAGCCGAGCGTCGTCAAAGGCGATTACGCCAAGTGGATGCTCGAAGACCCGCGCGTCAACTTCGCTATCTCCAGCGGCGAAGGCCGCGCCCGCGGCATCGAGCATCTCGGCATTCTGGCGGGGAACGAGGAGGAGCTGGCAGAAGTCTATACCCGCCTCGCCGCCGCCGACCGCCCCGTCCTCGAGGAAGGCGCCACCACCTGCTGCTACGCGAACTCGCAGAAGAGCTGGATCAGCGACCCGGACGGCCTCGTCTGGGAAGCCTTCCACACGACAGGCGAGTCGACCGTCTACGGCGGCGGCGCAGGGCTCGAAGGCCTCGTCCCCTCCACCAAGGCCGCGAGCGCCGCCCCCGCGAAATGCTGCGCTCCGGCATGAGCGAGGCTCCGTCGCCTTCCCTTCCGCGGCGCGTCGCCGCGGAAGGGCTTGGCGCCTTTTTCCTGTTCGCCGCCGTCATCGGCTCCGGCATCATGGCCGAGAATTTGTCGCGCGGGCACGAAGCCGTCGCCCTCCTCGCCAACACCGCGGCGACGGGCGCCATGCTCTTCGTCCTCATCGCCATGCTCGGGCCGGTCTCCGGCGCGCACATGAACCCGGCCGTGACCCTCGTCGCAGCCTCCCGCCGCGAGTTCCCCTGGCGCGACGCCGGCGCCTACATCGCCGCGCAGCTCGCCTTTGGCATAATCGGCGCCTGGGCCGCGCACCTGATGTTCGACCTTCCGGCCCTCCAGCTTTCGGTGAAAGCCCGCACCGGCGGCGGCCAGTGGCTGAGCGAGGCGATCGCCACCTTCGGCCTCATCGTCACCATCATCGGCACCGTCCGCCACCGCCCGTCCTTCGTGCCGGCGAGCGTCGCCCTCTACATCGTCGCCGCTTACTGGTTCACCGCGTCGACCAGCTTCGCCAACCCGGCGATCACAGTTGCGCGCAGCCTTTCCGACAGCTTCGCCGGCATCGCCCCCGCGGACGTCCCCGCCTTCGTCGCCGCCCAGCTCGCCGGCGCCGCCGCAGGCGCTGCGGTTGGAGCCCTGCTCTTCGGCGAGCGACGCCAGCGCTTATAGGACCGCGAACAAAGCCTGCTGCCGCTTCAGCTCCTCGGCGAGCGGCGCCACGACCCGGCGACCGCCCTCCCCCTCCGGCGCCGTGAACAGGCCGAGATTGACGAGCCGCAGGTCGTCCCAGCCGGGATAGGCCGTCACCGGATACAGGCAGATGCCAAGCACCGGCACGCCGAGCGCCATCGCTTCGCGCACCTCCGCGCAGACATAATGGAGCCAGGCCGGCCGCGCCGACCCTTGCGACATCGTCTCGGCGATGAAGAGCGGCTTTGCGTAGCGCGCATATGCTTCGACCAGCATTTCGGAAAGCGGGCGATAGTCGCGGTGGCCCATCGGGATGGTCGAGCCGCCGCCGGCATACCATTGGTTCTCGGGGTAGAAATTGAGCCCGATCGCATCGACGAGATCGGCCGATCCGCCGAGCTCCGGCTCCGCCAGCCCCATGAGGAGGTCCGTCGCTTCGAACTGCGACGCCCGCGCGCCTTCCGCCTTGCCGCGCATCGCCTCGTCCTCCTCCGCCTTGGCCGCGACGTGGATGAGCGGCTCGGCGGTGAAGAAGCGGCATTCGGGGTCCGCGGCCCGCATCGCCCTGGCGCCGGCGATCGAGGACCGGACGAGCTGGCGCTTGAACCATCCCCCCTCGCCCGGACCCGCGGGCGTGAAATAGCCGGTGCCGACCGCCCAGGCGAAGAAGGAAATCTCGTTGACCGGCACCACGTAAGCCGGCGCCCCGGTCACCCGCCGGTGCTCCTGCACCGCCGCCGCCGCGAAGTCCGAATAGCGCGCCGCGAAGTCCTCGCTCCCCTGGCTGAGATCGTCGGGCGAGCCGTAGTGGAACAGGTCCCAGATGACCTGCACGCCCGCTTGTGCCGCGGCTTCGAGCATCGGCGTCCAGCTCGACCAGTCGTAGCGGCCCGGCGCCGTCTCGATCAGGTGCCAGCGCAGCCCGTCGCGCGCCGTCCGGATGCCGAGCGCGGCACAGGCGCGATAATCGCCCGGGGCGAGCCGGTCGTGCCCGGTCGCGGCGACGAGATCGAGCCGCATGCCGTCCGGCCGCCGGTGCGACGAGCATTCGAAGCCCGCCATGAAGAAGCTCTGGAACATGAAAAATCCCCCGCCGCCAAGATGCGCCTCTGGTGGGGGCTCGCTCTAGGGTCCGTACCCAATACCCGCAATGGCCGGGATCGCCCGGAGAGGCCCGCCGGCAAGGAGCGCGGCGCAGACGCGTAGCGGGGCTACGCGCAAGCAAGCGACGCCGCCGGCGGGCCTCTCCGGGCGACCGCGAAGCGGCGGGCGACTTGCGCGTATTGAGTACGGACCCTAGCGGCGGAGGGAAGCCCCGTCGATCACCTGCGTTTAGGGCCGCGGGACGCGGCGTCCTTCCAGCTCACGCCCACCCTGGTGGATGACGAGGCGGTTCGGCCGCCCGTTCTCGCTGTGGAAGACGATCCGCGCGCCGACGCTCTGCACGGTGAACTCCGTGTCGCTGGCCGCGCGGAGCGGAATGGCCGGCTGGCCGGTGAGCTGCACCGTCAGCACACCGTCCGCGCCCATCGCGATGTCCACCACCGGCCCCATCGTCTGGTAGCGACCGACATAGGATTCGAGCACCGCGCGCGAAACGGCCGCCGGCGGCGCTTCGGGCGGAATGTCGCCGGTGCGCGTCGCAAGCTCCGCCGCCGCCGCGCCGTTCTGGTGCATCTCCATAGTCATGGCGCCGCTCTCGCCGCGCACGAGGCGGAACCAGGTGACGTCGCCCGGATAGAAGAAGTGGCCGTCGCCCGCAGGCACCACTTCGCGCTCCGGCGCATCGGCCCGCGCGGTATAATATTTGCCGTCGCGCGCGTAGAAGCGCCGCGGCGCGCCGCCCGCCTCCACCTGGTAGACTCCGTAGAAAGGCGCCACCGCCGCCGGCGGGACGTCGGCGCGGGTGAACTCGCGGAACGGATCGCCCACGGCAAGGGCGGCCAACCGCCGCGCGACGAGGCCCGGCGGAGTCGCGGGCGCATCGCTGTTGGCGAAGACCGCGACGAACACGTCTTCGGAAGGGATATAGACGCTGTCCGTCTGGAACCCGAAGATCCCGCCGCCATGCTCGAGCGACGGCCGCCCGCGCAGCTCGCCCAGGGCGAGCCCGAAGCCGTAAGGGTGCGTTTTCCCGTCCGGGAGCGGCGCCGGCGCCGTCATCGCGGTGTAGAGCGCCGGGCTCACCACCCGGCCGTGGTGGAGCGCCTGCGCCCAGCGCGCGAGATCGCCCACGGTGCCGACCAGGGCGCCCGCACCGTGCGGAACGCTCATGTGGATCGGCCGCGCCGGGCGGACTCCGCCTTCCCCCGCCGTATAGCCGCGCGCCATGTCCGGCCGGGTCTCGCGATCGACTCCGTAGCCGATGGTCGGCAGCCGCAGCGGCCCCGCGATCCGCTGTGCGAGCTGCTGGTGCCAGGGGCGCCCAGTCACCTGCTCGACGATCGCGCCCAGCAGGGTGTAGCCGGAATTGTTATACTGCCACGCCTGCCCGGGCCGCGCCGGCGAGGGAAGGTCGCGGAAGACTGCGATCGCCTGCGCCGTCGTATAGGCGCGATTGGTATTGGCATCGTCCCCCATCCAGCCGGGGATCGACGTGTAGGATTGGATGCCCGACATGTGGTTGAGGAGCTGGCGCACCGTCGCCGAAGCGCCGGGCTGCGGATAATCCGGGAAGAAGCGCGAGACCGGATCGTCGAGCGATATCTTCCCCTCCGCCACGAGCTGCAGCACCAGCGCCGCGGTAAACTGCTTGGTGATCGAGCCGAGGCGGAAGACCGTCTGCGGCGTGATCGGCCGCCGCGCCTCGACGTCGGCCAGGCCGCGCCCGGCGGTGTAGATGGTCTGCCCGCCCCGCGTGACCACCACGGCGCCCCCCGGCCCGTCCGCCGGAAACGACGACTGCACGATCGCTTCGGCCCGCGCCCTGAAGTCCGGCGGCGGCGGCGCGGCCGCGGCGGCGCCGCTCCACGCTGCGGCCACGAACGCGACCATGATCGTGAGCTTCATAAACCGCACCCCTCCCGTTCAACCCAAGTCACTGTACTGCTATTGCAATACACCGGCGAGGTCAACAGGACAGCGTGGGATCAGCCGATCAGCCGCTCGAGCAATGCGCAGAGCCGGTCCTGCCGGTAGGGTTTGGGAAGCACCGGCACGTCCTCATAGCCGATGCCGCAGGCGCTTCCGTATCCGGTCGCGAACAGGATCGGGATCGAACGGGCGCGCAGGAGATCGGCGACCGGGTGGCTGGTCTCCCCGTGCAGGTTGATGTCGAGGATTGCGGCGTCGACGGCGGCATGGCGCGCCAGGCGCAATGCAGGCTCCAGCCGGGAAGCGGGGCCGACGACCGCGCAGCCGAGGTCCGCCAGCATGTCCTCGAGCGCTATGGCCAGGATCGGCTCGTCCTCGACGATGAGGATCCGCTTGCCGGCGAGCCCAGTCACCGCGCCGCGTCCGGAAGCGGCGCGTCGACCGTGCAGACCACGCCTTCGGGCCGGAAGTCGATCGCCACCTCGCCTTCGAACTCGGCCGCCAGGCTGCGCTCGATGAGTCGGGTCCCGAAGCCGCGCCGCGACGGCGCCGCGACCGGCGGACCGCCCTGCTCGCGCCATTCGAAATGGAGCCGCCCGCCGCGCTCGCCCTCGGTCGGCTCGACGCGCCACCCGATCCGGACGAATCCGCCGTCCACCGAAAGCGCGCCGTATTTCACCGCATTGGTCGCAAGCTCGTGGATGGCGAGCGCAAGCGACACCGCCGTCTTGGGCGGCAGGCGCAGGTCCGGCCCTTCGATCCGGAAGCGCCCCGTCTCGCCGCGATAGGGCGCAAGCGCATCCTCGACGATCCGAAGCATCGACGCCGATTCCCAGCTTTCGCGAGTCAGCACGTCGTGCGCGGCCGAAAGCGCCGTCAACCGCCCTTCGAACGCGGCCTTCGCCTCCTCGACGTCGCGCCCGCCCGAAAAGCTCTGGTGGGCGATGGCCTGGACGATGGCGAGCGTGTTCTTCACCCGGTGGTTGAGTTCGTTGACGAGGAGCCGCTGGTAGGTTTCCGCGCGCTTGCGCTCCGAAACGTCGCGCATCACCGCGGCGACGCCGAGCACGCTACCGTCGCGCGCCAGCATCCGGCTCGCTGTGATCGCCACCGCGATCGGCCGACCGTCCTTGCCCACCCGCAGCGTGTCGAACTGCACCGCCTCTCCGGCGAGCGCGCGCTCGAACGCGGCGCCGTGCCCCGCGCCCGCCCCTTGGGGCACGAGCAGCCGGTAATCGGCGGCAAGCGCTTCCTCCTCGCTATAGCCGAACAGGGCTTCGGCGCCCCGATTCCAGCTCCGGATCCGCCCGTTCATCGAATAGCTGATCATCGCGTCGGGCGACGAGGAGACGATGGCCGCGAGCCGCGCCTGCCCTTCGAGATCGCGCCGCTCGTCCACGGCGGCGGCGAGGAAGAGCATGGTGACGGCGCTGATCGCCATGAACTCCTGGGTGAGCAGCAATTGCCCGGCGACGTCCAGTTCGTGGAGCGCCATCGGCCCGCCGCCGACGATCGCCGCCCAGACCGCCGCCACCGACGCGATCGCCAGCGCGAGCGTCACGCCGCGCACCTGGAAGGCGATCGCGACCCAGACGAAGGCGGGAAGGATGTGCCACACGCGCAGCATCGGCGACTGGCCCCAAAGGAAGACGAGGCCTGAAAGAAAGGCGACGGTGCCGAGCGCCAGCGCGAGATGCAGCCAGCTTTGCGCGCGAAGCCCTTCCCCCCGCCGGTACCACCAGGACAGGATCAGCGGCGCGACGACCACGACGCCGACGCAAAAGCCGAACCACCAGTTGCGCCACACGGTAAAGAGGCGGTCCGGATCGGTCCCCGCCAGCCACAAGGCCGCCGTGCCGAAGCTCGCCGAGATCGCCGCCCCGCCCACGCCCGCTCCGAAGGCGAGCCAGACGACGTCCCGCATCCGCCGCAGCGCCGGATCGAACAAGCGGTAGCGCGCGAACAGCCAGGCCGGCACCAGAGCGCCGAGCATGGTTCCGATCGAAAAGGCGAAGTCCGCCCAGATCGGCTGCGGCGATTTCACGGCCCAGGCGATGAGCAGCCGCCCGAGGACGATTGCCGGCCAGAGACGCAGGCCCCCGATCATCAGCCCTGCGAAGGCGACGCCGGCCGCCGGCCAGAGCGCCGTCCCCGCCCCCGGCACGATCGACCATCGCAGGCCGAGGAACCCGGTCGCCCAGTAAGCCGCCGTCAGCAAGGCGAGCCGGACCGCATAATGATCCAGCGCCGCGCGCAATGCGCCGCGCTTCCCTTCGTCTTCGTTCCCGAGAATCATCGCGGCCACTGAAACGAGGAGGCGGGCCGCGGCAAGCGCGAATTCATGGCCCCGAGACTCCCGGCGCACGGCAAAGGTTGCCCCGATCTATTGACAGCGATGTAGGCAAAGACGACTTACAGCCCCAAGGAGGCTCGCACATGTTCCGTCACGCGATCGCCATCGACGCCAGCGACATCGACCATATGGGCCACGTCAACAACAGCGTGTACCTGAAATGGGTGCAGGACGCCGTCGTCGAATATTGGGAGCGCGCCGCGCCTGCCGAAGCCGTCGCCCGCCACCTCTGGGTCGCCTTGAAGCACGAGATCACCTACCGCCGGCCGACCTTCCTCGACGACGTCGTCGTCGCCGACGTGCTCGCCGAGAAAGTGGACGGCGCCCGCGCGTTCTTCACGACGGTGGTGCGCCGCGGCGAGGACGTGCTCGCCGAAGTGAAGAGCTGCTGGTGCTGCCTCGACGTTTCGACCAAGCGCCCCGTCCGCCTCGCCCGCGACGTCGCCGAGCGCTTCGTCGCCGGCCCCGCCCGCGATTAGCGTCACCCGACCCGCGCAACTCCCCCGAGCCGGAACCCGGTCACGCGCCCGCCGCGATGGTCGCATTGAAACGACCGCCTGACCCCGCCGACGCCCACGGTTCCGAACACCCGCACACTTTCGCCGCGCACCGCCGCATCGATGATCCGGACCTCGCTTCCCGCCTGCCCGGCACGCGCGGTGCAAGCCGCCCGCGCGCCAGCCGGATCCGGGACGGAGCGCTCCCCGTCCGAAGCCGCATGGCTGACCGCACTCCCGACCGCCCCCGCCGCCGCCGCGGCGACGCACCCGCCGAGTGGCGCGGCGGTGAGGGCCAGCGGGAGAAGAAGCATTGGGCGCATCGCGCCGTCCTAGCCGATCCGCGGAGCGTTCGAAAGGAAGGTCTGCGTGCGGCAGCGGGTCCGGATCGGCTTTGGAAGATTGGCGAGATTGGCGAGCTTGTGGAAGATAATGTGGCGGCTCCCAAGACGCAGGGATCTTACAAGAAGCGCACGTCTGATACAGGAATGGAATGGTCGACAACCCCATTCCTGTCAGGGCCCGGATCCGCTTGCTGCCCCGCGAGGAAGGCGGGCGAGCGACCCCGATCGTCGGCGGCACCAGCTATCGCCCAAACCACAATTTTATGAGCGATCAGAATGTAGAGATGGGGATGGGGGCGATTGACCTCCCCCCAGGCTTTTTGCTCCAGCCCGGCGAGAGCGTGGAGGTTGAAATGACGCTCTATCCTTGGCCTCTGGACACGGACATCTCACCTGGACGTGAATGGCGGATCCAGGAAGGCGGCCGGCTCGTCGGCATCGGCACTGTTCTCGATATACTCAGCGACTAGTTTTCAGACGAACCCACGACTGTGCGTGCGGCTCTGCGTCTCCGATAGGAGCGGATGCGGGAGGTTCGAGCTGTTTCAGCTCAGGAGGGGAATGGTGGAGCCGAGGGGGATCGAACCCCTGACCTCTGCAATGCCATTGCAGCGCTCTCCCAGCTGAGCTACGGCCCCGCACCCTTCGCACCGCCCCTGGGAGGGCCGGTGAGCCGCGCCTTTAAGTGAGCATCCGCCCCGGCGCAAGGCTGTTTGATTTGAACTCCGCTCATCCTGAGGAGCCGCTGAGTAGGCGAAGTCGTATCGAAGCGGCGTGTCGAAGGACGGTGCACGTTCCTTCGAGACGGGCCTTCGCCGGTGCTCAGTCCCTACTCAGGATGAGCGGGGAGGGAGCCCATGAAAGGGCACGCCCCCCCACCCTCAAACCTCCTCGTCGTCTCCGCCGGCGCCGGGCACGCCGATATCGTCGTCACCGCCGAGATCGACCTCGTCGTCCGGATTTTGCTCGGCTTCCTCGTCGATCGCCAGCTCGTCGGCCGCGAGATCCGCGTCTTCCGCTTCCGGCTTGTCGACCACCGCCTTGGCAGGCTCATCATAGGGAAGCGGCTGCTTCGATTTCAGCACGGGTTCGGGGTCCCAGGCGATGCCGCACGCGATGCAGGTCACCGGATCCTCCTTGCCGAGGTCGTAGAAGCGGTTGCCGCATTTGGGACAGGTGCGCTTGGTGCCCCATTCAGCCTTCACCATGGGTGAAACGTCTCCGATAAAGTGTGAAAAAGGGGCGGCGCCCGGCGGGGCCGCCTCGTTGGCCGCGCCTTGCCATAGCCGGGGGCCGCTGTCAAAAGCCGCGCGCATGGAAGGCGTGCCCCGGAAGCGAATGGAGTTCGGGCCAGCGGGCCCCTTGCGCGGCACCGTTCGCGTCCCCGGCGACAAGTCGATCTCGCACCGCGCGCTCATGTTCTCCGCCCTCGCCGCCGGCCGCAGCCGCATCCTCGGCCTGAGCCGCGGCGAGGACGCCGCCGCCACAGCCCGCGCGATGCAGGCGATGGGCGCCCTGGTCCACTGGCAGGGTGACGGCAGTGTGGAGGTGGACGGCGTCGGCGCCGGCGCCCTCCTCCAGCCCGAAACCGCGCTCGACATGGGAAACAGCGGCACCTCCGCCCGCCTCCTCATGGGCCTTGTCGCCACCCACCCGATCCAGGCGACCTTCGTCGGCGACGCGTCCTTGAGCCGCCGCCCGATGGAGCGCGTCGCCGCACCCCTGCGCCGCACCGGCGCCGAGTTCCTCGCCAGCCCCGGCGGCACGCTCCCGCTGACGGTTCGCGGCCTCGCCCCCGCCGTGCCGCTCCACACCCGGCTCGAAGTCGCCTCCGCCCAGGTCAAGTCCGCCCTCCTCCTCGCCGGCCTCAACACGCCCGGCGTCACCCGCGTGATCGAGCCCGTCGCCACCCGCGACCACAGCGAGCGCATGCTCAAGCTCTTCGGCGCCGAGCTCACCGTCGAAGGCGACGAGATCGCCCTTCGCGGCGAAACCGAGCTCCGCCCCCAGAACCTGCTCGTCCCCGGCGACCCGTCGGCCGCCGCCTTCCTCGCCGTCGCCGCCTCGATCGTGCCCGGCTCCGACATCCTCATCGAGAATGTCGGCATCAACCCGCACCGCACCGGGCTTTACAAGGTGCTCGCCGAAATGGGCGCCGACATCGTCTTCGAGAACCGCCGCGAAGCCTCCGGCGAGCCCGTCGCGGACCTCCGCGTCCGCCACGCCCCCCTGCGCGGCGTCCACGTCCCCCCTGAGCTCGCCCCTTCGATGATCGACGAATATCCGATCTTCTTCATCGCCGCCGCCTTCGCCCAAGGCCGCAGCACCGCCGCCGGCCTCCACGAGCTCCGCGTCAAGGAATCCGACCGCCTCGGCGCCATGGCCGAGGGCCTGCGCGCAATCGGCGCCGACGCCGCCGAAGCCCAGGACTCGATCGCGATCCACGGCACCGCCGGCGAGCCCCTCCCCGGCGGCGCGACAGTCGCGACCCACCTCGACCACCGCATCGCCATGAGCTTCGCCGTCGCCGCGCTAGGCAGCCGCGCCGCCATTGCCCTCGACGACTTCGCCCCGGTACAAACCAGCTTCCCGGGCTTCGCGGAAACGCTCGCTTTGCTCGGCGGAGGAACGCCATGAAAATCGCAACGGGACTCGCAACGCTCGCACTCGCCGCCTTACCGGACGGCGCAGCCGCTCAGGCCCCTGCCGCGCAAGCCCCGGCCGCCGCGCCCGCCCCCGCGATCGCCGCTCCCAGCGAGAGCGCCCCCTTCAGCGCCACGTCGGGCCGCCTCATCTTCGATCGCGACTGCGACGGCCTCACTTTCGATACGCTCCCCGCCAACCGCGCCTGCGCCGCCCGCGTCGCCCGCGGAGAGACCGGCCCAAGCATCAAGGTCGCCTTCACCTCGCTCCAGGCATCGCGGTCGCCGGCGACCATCGCCGCCGCCATCGCCCAGCTCGAGCGCGCCATCTCCGCCGAGAACCACCCGGCGGCGCTTTATGCCGCGGGGTCGCTCCTCACCACCGGCGAGCTCGCCTTTCCCGATTACGCCCGCGGCATTCCCCTTCTCGAGCGCGCCGCCGCTGGCGGCAACGCCGCCGCGGCCGATCTCCTCGCCGGCTTCGTCCTCGACGGCCGGGGCGTGGCCCAGGACGTCCCGCGCGCCGTCGCGCTGTACGAGCGCGCCGCCGCCGGCGGCATGGACGGCGCCGCCACCCGGCTCGCCCTCCTGTATCTGACTGAGCGCCACATCCCGCGCGACGTGCCGCGCGGCCGCCGCATCCTCGAAGCGGCCGCCGCCGCGAACGTCCGCGGCGCCGCGCAATATCTGCTGATGCTCGGCAGCGAGGAGAATGCCAGCAATTACCAGCTCCACCCCGATCCCGATCCCGCGCGCATCGAAGTGCGCAACCATCCGACGCTCGCCAATCCCGAAATCCCGCCTGCTTTCGGCTTCACCGACGAATTCCGCCGCGTCCATTATTCCAGCCTCAGCGATCCCGCGATCCTGTCGCGGCTGGAGCGGGACCATGCGAACCTGCCGACGCCCTGGCTCTACGAGATCGCCCGCCGCGCGGCCCTCGTCTCGCCGGAGCGCGGGCTCGGCTGGCTGATGCTCGCGCGCCTGCGGATGAGCTACGATGCTATGCGTTGCGCCGACCCGCAGGCGCGTGAGGGTCCCACCGCGTGGGAAATCCTCGTCCGGCCGGATTTCTACTCCATCCTCGCGCATGCGACACCCGAGCAGATGCGGGGCGCGCGCCTGTTCGCACTCGAACGCGACGCGGCTCTTCCAGCCGGCACGCGCCCGTGGTGGGTCTGCCATGCCGGCATGGGAGGCTTTGCCGCCGCCGCCGAAGGCCCGCCGCCGCTCCGCCTCGTGCCGGAAAGCGAATGGCCCGCGATCCGAACGCGCCTCCGCACGGAAACGGCGCCGCAGCCCGCATCCCCGGCCGGAAGCCCCCAGCCATGATCGTCGCCGTCGACGGCCCCGCCGCCAGCGGCAAGGGTACGGTCGCCCGCGCCCTCGCCCGTCACTACGGCCTGCCGCACATGGACACCGGCATGCTCTACCGCGCCGCCGCGCTCAATCTCCTGCGCCTCGGGCTCGATCCCGAAAGCGAGTTCCACGCGGCGCGCGCCTGCGACGTGTCGCAAATCGACTTGGACGATCCCGAA
>DASQND010000090.1:0-17705 GCA_035645215.1 Allosphingosinicella sp. | reverse complement strand
CGCGCTGCGGATTGCAGATGGTAATGAAGGTGGGGAAGGTCGCTCCGGCCACTATTCCCACACCGGCCGACCAACGTTCCCCGGGCTACCTGTTGCCCCTGGCGAACCGCCAGCGAGCCCAGACGAAGGTGTGCGATCACGACATGGTTGCCCGGGGGTGGAGCCGACGGCGGGTTCGGCGGGTCGGTGCGGGTGCCTGGGAGGGACGGACGCTCAGTGCCGCGACCTTGCGATCGGCATCGAACACCCACCGGGTGGTGACGCTTGGCATCCGTTCGAACCTGCTTACGCGATAGTAGCTGACATGGCCTGCCTCGGAATAAGCCACCTGCCGCAGCAAATTGGATTCCCGGCCCGCCTCGCTTCTCAGCTCTCGAATCATGCGGGCGAGTCCCTCGCGACCGCCGATGCCGGCGAGGAAGCGGGGCGTCATCGCTTGCTCGAGCGCAGCCACGTCGCCTTCCATCAGGCGCCGGCTCAGCATGTCTCCTTGCTCGTACGGATCGAACGCGCTCCGCTGCGCAGTCGCACCGGTGAGGCACAGCAGTAAAGCGACGGGAGCGGCTCGCGTCGCCACCGAAGCGAGGAAGCCGAGACTGTAGCGGCTGGCGCGCATGCCGATCTCCTGATAGGTTCACTCTTGAAAGTCTACATATATTGGATTTCAATGCCACGAAAGCCGAATAGTTCGCGCCAGACGCGCGCAGTCCTCGCCGAGCTCAGCGCCAGGGCGCAAACGTGGCGGCACGGATATGACATTTGCGAGGCCACGGGACTGAGCTCCGGGACCGTCTACCCAATTCTGATCCGGCTGCACGACCAAGGGCTTCTGGAAGCGGAGTGGCGGCCGCCGGTCAGTCCGGGAATACCGCCTCGCCACGTCTACCGACTAACCGCGGCCGGGCTCAGGGCAGCCGCCGATGCCGAAGCGCCCGCAGCGACAGACCGTTCCGCTCCAGGTGTCGCATGAGCGGGGTTTCGGATCGCGTGGCGGCATGTCTCATGCGGCAAGTCGGCCGCCTCACCCCCGCCGATCGGCTGGATTGGGCGCGGGCGATGGCTGCTGAAGCTTCGTGCGTGCCGCTCGGCGCCGCTTCGCTGCACTTCGCATTGGGCTGCTTTTGGTCCACTGTTCGATTGCGGGTGGAGAGCCGCTACCGCGAGCTGCCCGACGAGGTGGCTCTGGGTCTTCTGATTGGCGCCTTGTTCTGTGTGCATGCAGCGTTTCCGGGCACGCACGCATGGCCGCTGATGTGGCCGGCAGTGGGTGGAGCCGTTGCCGTGTTGATGTCACCGACGAAGTGGAAGGGTTGCAGCGGCTTCTCCCGTGCCGGCGCAAAGACAGGCGCGGCGTCGGCGACCGTGTTTTTTCTCGGCGGCGTCGGTTTTCTGAGCTGGGTTGGCGCGCCCGATTTGGGAAGCCGGATCGGCGCTCTGGGCATCGGCGCCGCGCTTGCGGTCCTGATCTCCGCCTTCACGGCCAGCGTGGCGGCGGTATGCATCGGAAGATCATCGAGATAAATCGAACCGCACCTCCAGGGGGGAATGATGGACCAAGGAAAAATCAAGGGCATCGTGTTGATCGCGGCTGCCGTCCTCGTTTGTATATATCTCGGCACGCTGGTCTAAGAGTTCGGCCCAACAGCGAAAAACCCCTACCTCAAGCAGGAGAGTCTTCTCGATGGATTCTTCCGCTGTAGCCCGCCCAGGTCAGGGCTCGTGTGAGAATTGCGGTGCGGATCTGATCGGCGAATATTGCCATTTCTGCGGCGCTCCGGAGCTGCGGGGGCGCGACCTCACGCTGCGACACTTCCTGTCCGATTCGGCGGCTGAGGTCACGGATCTGAATCGGTCGAAGCTGCTGCGCACCTTGCGCGTCCTGTTCTTCCGTCCGGGTCCGGTGCGGCTCCGAGGCCGCAAAGTGTCCGCTTTCGAGCCGCGTATACCAGGCGGGGCCGCGTGGCTCGAACGCTGCCCCGCAACGTCCGAGCCATGCTGCCTGGTCGGTTCGAGCGGCTGCCAACCCGCCGCTCGCCACTTCAGAATGCGAAGCTCAGCGCCAGCCCCATTAATGTCGTGCGGTTTGCCGGCTCGAACAACTCGATGGTCTCTTCGTCGTCGCTCAGCAGAACCGACTCCGACGCGTTCACCCGCCAGTGTTCAAGGAAGGGGCCGAACTTGACGACATTGCCGCCAACCGGGACTTCGATCATCGCGGAGAGGCGAAAGCCGTGCCCGCCGCGAAGGTCTGCGCGTACATCCGGAAACTCGGGATCAAGTTCCGAGAATTTCGACTCGACGTCGCCTGAGACGATCCAGTTGACCTGCCCGGAAAGTGCAAGGCGGCTGCGGCCGCCAATCGGCAGAGCGGCGGTCATTCCAACGGGCACGTAAATGTACTGCACCTCCCGATCATAGCCTTCCAGACCAGACTGCGTCGTTTCGCCGCCACTTTCGTCCTCAAGCGAGCGGTGGCCGATGCCGACGAAAGGCGCCACCGTCGCTTCTCCAACTCGGAAATCCCGGCCCGCGTGAAACTCGGCGAAGCCGGTGGTCTGCTGAACCCCCTCGATACGCTCGCCATCGTCATCCTCGTAGTCGATGCTGCCCGTCATACCTTCCGCCCGGCCGCGCAGGAAAAAGCCGCCGCCCAGGGTTTGCGTGTAGCCCACGGCAAGGCCGTACAGGAGCCCGTCGTCCCGAACGATGGTCGTGCTGTTGAGCCTCTCACGGTAATTATAGTCTGCTACCCGCAGCCCGACTTCGAACCCACCGCGTGTTTGTGCCGTGGCTGGCACGGCTGCCAAGGTGATTGCGCCGAAGATGATCGGCAGGGTAACGCATCTCATGTTCAATACTCCTCGTGCCTGGCGAGCGTCGATCCGCCCCGGCCAGACTTGTGCGGGCGGTAGCTTGCGGAGGGCTGGCGTCGGATCAAGGCGAGCCGCCAGCCCCGCGCAAGCTTTGGGGATCAAGAGGAGCAGATGACCGATGCCGGGATCAGAATTCTATTGGTGGAGGATGATCCGGAGCTAGCTTCCGAGCTCGTGCGCCGGCTCGAGCGGGAATCGTGGATCGTCGATCACCTGAGTTGCCTGGCCGATGCCTTTGAGGCCGTCGTGAATATAGAATATCGCGCAGTTCTGCTCGACCGAGGGCTGCCCGACGGAGATGGCATAAGCCTTGTGCCCGTAATCATGTCGCGCACGACCCGACCGCCAGTTATCTTCCTTACGGCGAAGGACGAGCTCGACGAGCGGATCACGGGCTTGGATTCCGGAGCCGTTGATTACATCGTCAAACCATTCGCGTTCGGTGAGTTGCTCGCCCGGCTACGGGCCGCGTGCCGCAGGTTTGGGAGTGGCACAGGCGGATTGCCGCGCGTTTCGGTAGGGCGCTTGTCGTTCACACCGAGCACGCGTGAAGCCTTCATCGGGAACGAGCCGCTGGCACTGGGACGTCGCGAACTGGCGCTACTCGAAGTCCTCGTTCGCCGTGCGGGGCGGGTGGTGCTGCGTGAACAGCTGGATGCCGAGGTTTACGGGATCGACTCCGAAGTTTCGACGACCGCTATCGAGACTCACATATCGAGACTGCGTAAGCGACTGCTGGACAGGGATGCTGGCGTCGATCTCAGGACAATCCGCGGCGTTGGGTATATCCTCAAACAATGCTGAGGCGGCAGCCCTCCCTATCCCTGCGTGCAGGGCTCGTCTTCGTTACGACGTATGTCGCTGTCTTCGCATCGGCGCTCGTGCTGCTAAGCGTCGTGACGCTGGCAAGCGGAGACGACAACCACCTCGGCCCTGATGTGGCGATCGCCTTTGCCGAGAGCGAGCTACAGACCAGCCCGGGCGGCGGTCTTCGCATTCGCCGCGGCGGCAATTTCGAAGCACTGGCGCAGAGAAACCCTCATCTTTGGGTGCTCGCGCGACGGGGAAGCGCCACGGTTTCGTTTGGCGAGGTGCCCCCGGCCGCAGCCGATCTGTTCACGGCTCAGCGCGGCGTCTTGAGCATGGGTGAGTTCAGGGTACCAGGTTTGGGTTCTCCGCTGGGCGACGCATCTATAGAGATGCGTAGCAGCGACATGGGGTCCCTTTGGATAGCAGCCGGCGGCACGGATCCGTCCAACATCTCTGTCGCCACGGCTATGCTGTTCTTTCTGGGCGAATTCGTGATCGTCTTTGTCATCTTCATAGCAGCGGGCGCGGGAGCAATGCTGCTGTCATTGCCCCTCGTCGGCCGCGCCGTTCGTCCTGTGGTCGCGGCTGCTGCCGTGCTCCAACCAGACAAACCAGCGCGGTTGAGCGAGCAGGATTCTCCTCGCGAGCTGCTGCCTCTGGTGCGCAGCTTCAACGCGGCTCTTGACCGGGCGGCGGATGAACTCACGCGACGCCGGCGATTCATCGCAGATGTGGCGCACGAGCTGCGAACGCCACTCGCGCTCACCCATCTGCGCGTCGAAGGCCTGCCCGAAGTCAGCGGCAAGAGCGATCTTCAACGAGCAGTGGCGCGATTGTCCCAGCTCGTTTCGCAAATGCTCGACGTCGAGCGTCTTTCCCTCGCAACCCAAAGACGCGAACGGATCGACCTTGTGGCGCTCGCGCGAGAGACTACCGCGGAGATGGTGCCGCTGGCCTTGGCAGCAGGTTACGACCTGGCGCTCGTCGCACCGGGCTCGCCCGTAATCGTCGCCGGCGACGAGCACGCGCTCTCGCGCAGCATCTCCAACTTGATCGGCAATGCCGTTGCGCACGGCGGCGGCAAGGGCCAGATCGTTGTCACAGTCACCGAGTGGCGCACCCTCACCGTAGCCGACGAGGGCCCGGGCGTACCTGCAAAGATTCGTGCCACCGTATTCGAGCCCTTCTGCCGCCATCGCCGGGATCGCGACGGTTGCGGCTTGGGCTTGCACCTCGTGCGTGAGATCATGAGGGCGCATGGCGGCGATGCTGCCCTTATCGCCGAAGGCCCCGGCGCCACCTTCCGCCTCGAATTTCCAACTCCTGCAAATCAGGTGACGCAGAGCTGATCGATCGGGAACTTCTCATCACGGTGTTAAGAACGCAGCAGCCGTGCGGGGGCAAGCCGGCAGCTGCACCGTTGAGGTCTCCCATCAGTGCCACGTCGACGGTGACGAGGCGGGGCTCCATCCCATCGCCGTTGATGCTAACCCGGTTTCGGTAAGGATGTTCATTTACAGGCGAGTTGTAGGCGGAGGAGCCATCATTTGCCTGATCCGAGGGCTGCTGGCGAGGCGATAGGCGCCTAACACCACCCATCGGGCTTTTTGCTGTTCCCGGGATGTACGCGCGCCTAGATTTTGGCGCGATGGAGCAATGATTGGGCGCTTGCTTCACCGCTTTTAAAACTCGTCTTCCTAAGCGTGGATAGGCTGCCGGTCGCCTTGTGCAGCTCGACGACAGTTCGCGAACTGGCCTGTCTGGCGTCCCTGCCCCACCATAGCGCCCTCGAACGTCTGCTTCGGCCGGAAGCGGAACGTCTGCTTTTCTCCGCCAGGCGGGGAATGTCCTCACCCGCACGAACGTCCGCTTACGACCCATCGCGGACCTTCAAAAGCAGCACTTTCGGATCGAGCCGACCGCTCGGTGGAAGAGTTGCACCGGCTCGGCCAGCGATCCACCCGTCCAGGCTGCCCAAGGGCAACTCTGTGACGAATCGTGGTAGACTTGACCAGTGCAAGCATTGCAGCAGCTCCGCGAAGCGAAGAGGCAGTCACTCGAAGTCCCCCCCTAGACCGCCAACGAAAATATCGCTAGAATAGGAACTTGGGGGATTCGGACGCGCCGAGTCCAAGGGGGGCTTCTTATGACTCATGGCGGCTTTGGTCGTGCGCAGCTGCGCGCGGGGGATGAAACTTATCTCGATTCCTCGGAGACGCCGACAGGCGCCGCGGCGGTTGCGGAGACCGTCTACGCGAACGCCGTCCTGACCGTGGCTCCGTCGCCCGACTGGCCGGCAGGATGGACCAGGACGGTCGAAGGCTACATCAGCAAGGATTCGAGCTACAAGGACGGTTGGAGCACCAGTCCGGCGGCCACGGTGAGCGACTGGACGGCGCTCCTCTGGCCCACGGCCGCTACGGCGACCAACCCCCTCAACACCCAGGTCTATTCGATCAACGGGAACAACGGCGCGCCGGCGTTCATCACTTACTCCTTTCCGACCGATATCGTGAACGGAATGCCTTGGGTAAAGCCGAGTGCCGTCGTCAACGGCGTCCAGGACGTGACGTTGCAGGCGCTCCAGAGCGCCGTGCAGTTCAGCGCCGCAGAGCAGAAGATCGTCCGCGACTTCTTCGCCATGATCTCGGCGGCGACGGGGCTCGTTTTCCTCGAGGTGAAGGCTGCAACGGGCGACATGCCGTTCATCCACTACGACTTCAATCTTCGCAATCCCGTGACGGCCGGCGGCTACGCAGCCGCGCCTGGCCTCGGCGGCACGGGGCTCGATGCAAGCGACGTCTTCATGGACCTGTCGCCTATCGATACCGCCTTCGGCGCGAAGGGCGTCCTTCTCCACGAGATCGGACATGCGCTGGGGCTCAAGCATCCGCACGAGGGACCGAACCGGCTCAACCAGCTCCTCGACAATGCGCACAATACGGTGATGACCTACGAAAACCGGGCGGGCGCCACCGACACCCTTCTCCCGATGGATAAGCAGGCACTGCAGCATCTCTACGGATCGGTCGCCCCGACGGGATATGTGTGGAACGCGACCTCCGAAACCCTCACCCAGAACGGCCGGGACGGCGTCGACGACAAGCTGTTCGGCACCAGCGCGAACGACATCATGAGCGGCGGGACGGGCAACGACACGCTCGTCGGGAAGGACGGCAACAACACGCTGCTCGGCGGAGCGGGCGACGACACGCTGACCAGCGGCGTCGGCAATCTGGTGATGGACGGCGGCATTGGCAACGACACGTTGAGCTTCGTTGCTGGCGCGGGAAAGTCCTTTTCCGTCGACGGGGGCGCGGGCATCGACACGCTCAAGGTCATTCTGGACGATGGCTCGCCCGACGTACTCACACTTGGGCAGGTCCTTGGGGTCGAGAAGATCGAGACTGTGGCATTCTCGCGCACGAAGCCGATCACGATCACGACCAACGACGCGACCGGGACGATCTACGGCGGCGACGGCAATGACATTCTGAAGGCCGCCGCCGGCTCCTTCAATCTCGTCGGCGGCAAAGGCGACGATGTCATTTACGGCAACAACAACCAGCGCCTGCTTCGCAATGCCGACGGCACGGTTGCGCTCGCGACCGATGCTCAAGGCAATCTCATCAAGGACGAACAGGGGAATCATATCCAGGTCGTGGCGTACCTGGGCGGCGGTGAAGGGAATGACACCCTGTACGCCAGCACAAGAGGCGGCAACCTGTTCGGCGACTCCGGAGCGGACAAATTCTACGCCAATCTCGGGCAAAGCTACATGGCGGCCGGGACCCTGGGCAACGGCTCGGCTAGCGACGGCGCGCAGGACATCTTCTACTTCAGCAACCCCCAGTTCTCGACGAGCGCGCCGGGCGACACCGACAATATCGGCGAGTTCAGGGCGGGCGAAGACAAGCTCGACTTCACCGGGATGAACCTCTCGGGCTACGAAATCACATACCTTGCCGCTCAGAACTTCACGGTGATCACTGGCGAGCAGAATGGCGTCAAGTTCAGACTGACGGTCAATGGCCAGGTCACGACCGCGGATATCCTGGGAGACGAGAATTTCAAGACCGACCGCACGCTTACCGGCGGCAACGGCAATGACGAACTGATCGGGGGAAGCGGCGCCGATACGTTTTACGGCGGTCTCGGCAAAGACACGATGGTCGCCGGGTTCCAGGACGGATCAAGGGATACGTTCGTCTACAAGACGGCGGCTGAATCGGTCGCCGGCAATGCCGACATTATCTGGGACTTCGAGGCAGGGACCAAGCCGGACGGCTCGCCGAAGGACCTGATCGATCTGAGCGCATTCAGGTTGACGGGTTTTCAGATCGTATCGCTGGGCGCCCACGC
This sequence comes from Allosphingosinicella sp., assembly GCA_035645215.1. Taxonomy (GTDB): domain Bacteria; phylum Pseudomonadota; class Alphaproteobacteria; order Sphingomonadales; family Sphingomonadaceae; genus Allosphingosinicella. The sequence goes on along the minus strand of DASQND010000090.1, from coordinate 9,660 downwards.
GATCGTCAAAGGCTTCGGGCCGAACGATGAGGCGTTCGAAATCTATGTCGGTTCGCCGATAACCGCGGCCAACATCAAGCTGAACGCCCAGACGGCCGTCTTCATGGACAGGACCGCGCCCGTCGCGGGCGGCACGCTCCACGGGGCCGACCTCAATGACATACTTCGCGGGCAGGGCGGGAATGACACGCTCAACGGCTGGACGGGCGACGACGTGCTTGTCGGCGGCGGCGGGGACGACGTGCTGCGCGGCGGTATCGGCAACGACCGCATCAATGGCGGTGCCGGACAAGACACGCTCGACGGCAACGCCGGCCGTGACACCTTCGTGTTCAAGAGCCCGTCGGACTCGACGGCTCAGGCACCGGACCGATGGGGCAATCCCTTCGACGCCGCCGAAGATTTCCTGGAGTTCTGGTTCGATGTGAATGATCCCGTGCGTGCCAGCGACGGCACGACCGTCATCACCGGCCACGGCGCGGGCAACGAAGGTTTCCGCCTGGTTTTCACCAATTACAGCGGCACGATCACTCGCGCCAATTACGTTGCGAAGAACACGATCCTGGACGGCCATGTCGTCGGCGCGACCGTGTATCAGGATGCGAACGGAAACGGCGTCCTCGACCCCGGCGAGGAATCAAGGATCACCGATGAGGCCGGCAATTATAACGGCTTCACCGGCACCGGCACGATCCGCGCGTTCGGCGGCGTCAACAGTGACACGGGTCTTCCCAACCTGCTCGAGCTCGCCGCACCGGTCGGATCGCACGTGCTGAGCACCATCACCACGCTCATCGACGCCATGATCGACGCCGGGTTCGACCAGGCCGATGCCGAGGGAACCCTGTCGAACCTTCTGGGCATCGACCTTTCGCTCGATCTGGTGAATCTCGACACCTACACCGCAGCCCAGGAGGGTGACGCGCTGGCGCTCACGGCGCAGAAGCTGGTCGCCATCATCGCCAACGTCGCAGTCATTGCCGCCGCTCATGCCCCAGATCCCGCGGCCGCAGTCGCTGCCGCGATGCAGGCGATAACCGATCTCCTGGTGTTGAGCGTGGACGGCGACGACCTCGACCTGACCAATGCTGCGACCTTGACGCAAATCTACACCCAGGCCGGGCTCGGCGCCGCCGCCGGCGCGGCTGCCGACGCTGCAGCGATCTCCAACGCCGCGATCGTGTCGGCCGGCGACGTTGCCGGTATCTCGGCCGCCCAGAAGCGCGGCGCGCTGACCGGAACGGGCCTGGACAATGCCCTGTTCGGCGGAGCGGAAGACGATTTGTTCGATCTGTCGGCGGGTGGCAATGACCACGCCGTCGGCGGTAGCGGCAACGACGCCTTCTACTTCGGCGCCGCCTTCGACGCCGCCGACGTGCTCGATGGCGGCAGTGGTCCCGACGTGCTGATCCTGCAGGGTGACTATGCTGCGGGCCTGACTTTCGGGAGCGGCACCGCGAGCAATATCCACAACATCGAGTCGATCTCGCTCTTCTCGGCTTCGGTCATCAGCCATGGACACAGCGGCTTCGGCAACTTCAGCTACAATCTCAAGACGCTCGACTCCAACGTGGGGATCAACGGCGATCTTCGAGTAAACGGCTCCGGTCTGCTTGCCGGCGAGGATTTTACGTTCGATGGATCGGCGGAGACGGACGGCCGCTTCAAGATCTACGGCGGCAAGGGCATCGACAGCCTGACCGGAGGTGCCAACGCCGACATCTTCGTCTTCGCGCACGATGCTCGCTTCGGGCCCAATGATGAGGTTCGCGGCGGTGGCGGCTACGACGTCGTGTATCTGCGCGGCGATTATAGTTTGGATTTCACAGGCCCCGGCTTCGGAGCAGGCACGTTCGACAGCGTCGAGAGCATCGGTCTCCTCTCCTATGCCGACAGGAGCTTCGCCGGGGGCGGAGACGGGGACTTCGACTATAGCATCATCTGGAACGATTCCCTGCTGCCCGCCGGCCAAACGATCACGATCAACGGCAGCCGGCTTGGCGAGAACGAGACGATGTCATTCATCGGCACTGCGGAACTCGATGGCGCCTTCCGCCTCTTCGGAGGCAGCGGCATCGACGATCTGCGCGGTGGCGCCGGCGACGATTTGATCTACGGCGGTGCCGGCGGAGACGGGCTCAGCGGCGGAGACGGCAACGACACATTCCGTTACCAGGCGATCACCGACAGCCTCGCCAGTGGCGACCGGGACAGCATTCACGACTTCACCCTCGGCGATCTCATCGACCTGAGCAGGATCGACGCGGACGCTCACGCCGATGGCAATCAGGCGTTCACCTTCATCGAGGGGGCTTTCACTGGGCGCCCCGGCGAGCTTCGGGCGACGCAGCTGGGTGAGTCGGCGATTTGGACCGTCGAGGCGGACGTCGACGGAAACGGTTTCGCCGACCTAGCCATCGTCGTCACAACCGCCGACGGTCACCTTCTGAGCGCGGGCGATTTCGTTCTCTGATCACCGTGAATCGGTTTTCAGGATCCGTTGAACCTTTTGAAGAGGCTTTCTCCCGGCCACGACGGTCAGACTGTGCGTCTGCCCCGGCCATCCGCTCGCATGGCGCGAACGTCCGCTTTCCACCCAAAGCAGACGTTCCGCTGTCGAGGCTATCTGCGCTTGCCTGGAGCGTCCGCAAGTGGCGCATAGCGGACACTGGCGCCTTTCGTCTCTTGGCCACTCTTGGCCCACAGGAGACGGAACATGGGACACTCGATCTACGATCTCGATCAAGGAAGCAGACCGGCATGGAACGCAAGGCGCAAGCTGGGAGCGAAGCGGCCGCTACAGCCTAAGCAGGTCTGGGCCATAAGGTTCTGGCTCGAGCGGGAGCGACCTCTGCGGGACCGTGCCCTCTTTGACCTCGCCATCGACAGTAGGCTGAGAGGTTGCGACCTCGTGAAGGTGAGGATCGGCGACCTAGTGGAACAGAAGTCTAGCTGTAGCCGCGGGCGGACTCCTTCGCTCCCGGAGTTCGCCTGCGTTCTCCTCGGCAGCTAAGCGCCAATCTCAGCCATTCGAGGCACACCAAGGCTCATCGAGGAGCGGAATGTCTGCTTCGGGTGGAAAGCGGACATTCGGAGGAACGTCTTCTAAGCGGGCTGTCTCAACCAAAGGAGCAGCATTATGACAGTCCAGGCGGCAAAGAGCGCGAGCGGGGTCGTCAGGCCCTCACCCGGATTGAAGATAAGAAAGACTAAGCAGGCGACGGCGCCGAGCGCCGCGGCGACGAAATAGGAGGTCCGCCGAGTCATTCCACTTCTCCTCTTCTCGACTGTGTTGGCCGATCAGCCGAGCCAATCTCGTCCTCAATCGCCATCGCTTCGGCGCCATCAATTGGCAGGATCGGGGTGAGGCGCATTAACAGAAGGAAGACGGTCCACACCGCAAGGGTAGCTACGATGGTCTGAACCTGCAGCTCAGCGTCGATCAACTCGGTCCGGGGAACCACAACCAGTGCGCCGAGAAGGAGCGCGTAGGCCACCAAAATGGCCACGCTTATGCTTCGCCGCGACGAGACAGCTGCTACGAATAGGCCGGAGACCGCTCCCGCGATCAAAATCGAAAGATAAATATGCTCCTTCAAGGAGACGCTGCTCAAGTTTCCCAGATTAGCCCCGAGGAGCGCGGCGAAAAAGAGGTTGACGCCGGCTACGGCGGCTCGCCGCTCCCCGCCGGTCATCGTAAACAGTCTTTTCATGTCCCTTCCTCCCCTGCGAATGATATGAAGGGGACCCAATCCGCAGGCAAGCGCGGACTCAGAGCAGCTTGAGTGCGATTGCCGGCGCTGTCCGCAATGGGTCGAAAGCGGACGTTCGTGGCTGCGTCCGCGGAAGGTCCGCTTACCCGCTTTGGCCGCCGAAAAGAGGACCTTCTGCTTCCGGCCAAAGAGCGGTCATTGCAGTCTCATGCGAATGTCGTCGGCAACGCCGCACATTCCACTCGACTTCGGTTGCGTGTGGAGCATTGGTTACTGCGTGAGCCGCGCCGCTTGAATGAAGAGCCGCTGCCCAGCCCGGTGTGCGCCGGCGGGGCTGTGAGTGGTGGGACAACATGAGGTTGTCCACATGACGCAAGGACACTCACATGAGCAAGCAGCAGCCCAAATCCTTGATGGGCTCGAACAAAGCGCCCTCAGAGCCGACAGCGCGAACCCTGGCAAAGGTAAAGACCAGAGGTTCCGCGCTTGAGCCGGGACCTCAGCTTCGAGAGGCGCGAGCGCCCGATCAGGTTCAGCCTCGGCGCACCACGAAGCAGGATCAACTCACGTCCGTTCGCCTTCAGAACCTCGACGGCCTGCCTCGCTGCTGGGCCAAGCAGCACGAGATGCTCCTCGGCTGAGCCGGCGCATTTTTTCAAGACAAGCGAAGTCGGCGCCGGAGAAATCCGGGGCCAGATCCTGGCTCCCGCATCGCCAAGCGGTCTCCGGACGGTGCCGAATGCACAGGGCGCGAGGAAAATTGGCGCAAAACCGCCATTCTTCTCCGCCCGCCGGAGCGGGAGCCTAGTGCCGTGGCGTGGAGGAGACTGCCTGGTGACCCCTACGGGACTCGAACCCGTGTTTTCGCCGTGAGAGGGCGACGTCCTAGACCGCTAGACGAAGGGGCCGTCGCAGCGCGCAAGCGGAGCGAGAGGCGGCGCATATGGGCGGGAAGGGCTTCGTGTCAAGAAGGCTTGCGCGCTCAGGTCGGGCCGCAGGGGCGTTGGGGCGGGGCCTCCGCGCCCTGGGGGCCGGCGGCGATCAGGAAGCTGTAGGCGCGTTCGGGCGGCCGCATTCCGGGAGCCCAGGTTGCGGGGCAGACGGCGACGAGCCGAAGGGATCGGCCGCCGGCGAGCGGCGCCGGCTCGTTCAGGTTGAGGATCGTCTCGCGCCGCGCGCCTGCTTCGCTGAGGCGAACGGCGAGCCGGACGGTGCCGGCATGGATGCACTGGACGCCGGCGGGGCAGCGGCTGTCCTCGACGAGGCGCAGCGCGCGGACGCCAAGGCCGCCGAGGCGGACCTCCTCGCCCAGCCGGACGAGCGAGAGACCCGCCGCGGCCGCCGCGCTCCCCCCCTCCGCCGGAGCCGAAGCGCAGGCGGAAAGGGCGAAGGCTGCGGCAAGCGCGCCGGCGGCGAGGCGGCGCCTCATCGCTGCGCGTTGCCGCTCTGGTTGAGCGACTGCGCGTTGCCGGCGTCCTGGAGGATGTTCTGGACTTCGGCGCCGACATTGGCGGCGCCCTGCTCCTCGAGCCGGTCGGCGCCGTTTTCGAGCACGTTGGCGGCCTCGGGCGTGCTGACTTCGGCGCCTTCGCGAAGCTGGTCGGCGGCGTTGCTCTCGTTCGATCCGCCGCCGCCGCCGCAGGCGGACAGGGCAAAGGCGGCGGCGAGGAAGGCGGCAGTGGGTTTCATCGAGTGGCTCCTGGCGTTTGGGTTCGGACCCGTCAACAAACGGCTTGGCGGGTGGTTTCGGTTTCCGGCCGAGGGGGCGGTTGCGCGGCCGCGCGACATGGTGAAGATGTCGCAGGCTTTATTGCGAGGGGACGTTCAGGGTCTGCGCGGCGTCGCGGAGGCGTTGCTGTGCGCCGCTGTCGCCGGCAAAGGCCGCAAGGCCGGTCGTCAGCGCCTCGCGGGCGCGCTCAGGTTCGTTCAGCATCATGCGCGAGCGCATCAGCATGATCCAGCCGTCGGCGTCGCGCGGGTCGGCGGCGAGGCGCGCGGCGAGCCGGTCGACCATGCCGCGCGCCATTTCGTTCTGCTGGCCGGGCGGGATGCCGCGCGCGGCCTCGAGCTGCTCGCGCGTCGGGCCGGGGATGCCGGCGGTCGCGGTGGACGGCGGCGGCGCGGCGGGGAGCCGGCCGGCGATGTCGATGCCGTTCACCTGCGCGATCCGCTCGGCGGCTTCGCGGACCTGCGGCGCCCAGGGCGCGTCGGCGGGCGCGGTGCGCAGCAAGGCGACGAGGTCGTCGAGCGCGCCGCGATGGTCGCCGCGCATGTCGCGCATGGTGGCGAGATAATAACGCGCCTGCGGGTGGCCGGGTTCGATCTCCAGCGCGCGGCGGAACAGGCGCTCCGCCTCGGGCGGCGGGGCGCCGCTCGAAGCGAGGAGGAGGGACTCGGCGAGATAGCCGACATAATCGGCATTGTTCGGCCTCAGCTCCATCGCGCGGCGAAAGGCGCGCTGGGCACCGCCCGCGTCGCCGCTTCCGCGCAGGAGCACTCCGAGGGTGAACCAGCCCTGGTCGTTGTCCGGATCCTGCTGAAGCCGCTGCCGGACCTGCGCGATCGTCTCCTCGATCGTCGCCGCCTGCTGGCCGTTCGAAGGCGCCGCTTCGTTCGCGCTTTCGCCGCCTCCGCTCGAGCGCATGATCGCGGTGCCGACCGCCACGAGCGCGATCAGCCCCGCCGCGGCGAGAGCGAGGGTGGCGGCGCCCGGGCGGGCGGTCTTGGTCGTCTCCGGCATGGCCCCGGATCATCGCGGCAAAAAGATCGAGGTCAAGTCTGGCGCCGCCGCCTCGTGCTGCTAGACTGCGGCGCCGTGGGGCTGCGCACGTGGGGGACGGGCGGACGTGACGACTTCGTTCAAGATCGCGATCGTCGGCTCGGGACCCGCCGGCCTCAGCGCCGCCGCGCGCGCCGCCCAGCTCGGCCTTTCCCACGTCCTGCTCGAAAAGACCGACCACCTTTCCGACACCATCTACAAATATCAGAAAGGCAAGCACGTCATGGCGACGCCGAGCCAGCTCGTGCTGCGCTCGGACATGAATTTCGAAGCCGGCAAGCGCGAGGCGATCCTCGGCACGTGGGACCGGATGGCGGCCGAGCACAAGATCAACGTCATGCTGAACGCCGAAGTCAAGGCGATCCGGGGCACCGGCCCTGCGATCGAAGGCTCGGTCCAGAAGATCGTATCGCGGGCGCGGGACGGCACGACGACCACGAAGGAAATCCAGCGCCGCGCGCCGCCCTACGAGATCGTCATGACCAGCGGCGAGACGATCCTTGCCGAAAACGTCATCCTCGCCATCGGCACGCAGGGCAATCCGAACCTGATGCGCTGCGACGGCGCGGCGCTGCCGCACGTCACCTATCAGCTCGACGACCCCTATGCGATTTTCGACGAGCATATCCTCGTCGTCGGCACCGGGGACGCGGGGATCGAGAATGCCCGCGCGCTCGCCGAGGATCCGGCGCAGGGCAATGTCGTCACCATTTTGAACCGCCAGCCGCGCTCGGCGAATGTGCGCGAAAGCTTCGCCACCGCCAAGGAGCCCAATGCCAAGGCGCTGATCCAGGACGATGCCGACGGGCGGCTCACCATCCGCTACGAGACCGAGACCAAGGCGGTGGAGCCCGGCTGGGCAATCCTCAACACCCGCGACGGCGAGGAGCGGATACGCTGCGACCGGATCATCGCCCGCATCGGCTCCGCCCCGCCGCGCGCCTTCGTCGAGAATTGCGGCATCGAGTTCGCGAGCGCCGACCGGACGGCGTTTCCGAAGCTCTCGCCGGTGTTCGAAACCACGGCGCCCGGCATCTTCGTGATCGGAGCCCTCGCGGGCTACCCGCTCATCAAGCATTGCATGAACCAGGGCTACGACGTCGTCGAATTCGTCAACGGCAACCGCGACTTGAAGCCCGCCGACGAGCCGATCCTGGAGCAAAAGTTCGCCGGGCTCCCCGGCCGCCGCAGCGTCGCGGAATGGCTCGAGTTCCTCCGCACCAACGTCTCGATCCTCGAGGGCGTCTCGCCGCTCCAGATGCGCGAGTTCATGCTCGATTCGAAGGTCGAGCATTACCGCGCCGGGGAAGTCATCTTCCAGCGCAGCGACCCCGGCTCCTCGCTCTTCGGCATCGCGCAAGGCTCGGTGCTCGTCGAAGTGGACGCAAAGGACCGGAAGAAAGTCGTGCCGATCGGCACAGGCTCGATCTTCGGCGAGGTGGGACTCATCTCAGGCCGCCGCCGCGGCGCGACGGTGCGCGCGGGCGAGGATGCGATCGTCGTCGAAGTGTCGCGACTCGCCGCGCTCAAGCTCATGTCGCAGGTCCCCGCCGCCAAGCGGGCGATCACCCGCATCTCGATCGAGCGGCAATTGCTGCAGATGTTCGGCTCCGGCCTGACGCCCGACGACCTCACCGAAGTGATCGAAACCGCCAAGGTCGAGTCGGTGAAAGCCGGCGATGCGATCATCGAGGAGGGCGGTGAAGGCTACGACATCTTCGTCATCCGCCAGGGCTCGATGGTCGTCCAGAAGACGATCGGCGGGAAGCCCGTCTTCCTCTCTTATCTCCCAGCCGGCTCCTATGTCGGAGAGATGGCGCTGATCGACGGCGGCCGCCGCACCGCGACTGTGCGCGCCGCGGTAAAATCCGAAGTGATCCGCCTGGATGGCGACGCCTTCCGCCGCCTCCTCGCCGCCAAGCCCGATCTCCTCGCCAAGGCCGAGATCGACATGGCGGGGCGCAAGGCGATCAATGCGCTGATCGAGGAGAAGAAGCACGAATATGGCGGCGTCGTGGACATGTACTCGTCCATCGCCTCCTTCCTGGTCGAGAACGGCATCGGCGAAGCGACCGACGTGCTCCTCATCGACGAGAAATTGTGCGTCGGCTGCGACAATTGCGAAAAAGCCTGCGCCGACAGCCATGAGGGCCTGTCCCGCCTCAACCGCGAGGCCGGCAAGACCTACGCCCACCTCCACGTGCCGACGTCATGCCGCCACTGCGAGCACCCGCACTGCATGGCCGATTGCCCGCCCAACGCCATTCACCGCGGCGCCGACGGCGAAGTGTTCATCGACGACACCTGCATCGGCTGCGGCAATTGCCAGAGGAACTGCCCCTACGGCGTCATCCGCATGGAGAAGGTGCCTCCGAAGAAGCCGCCGATGCTCTCCTGGCTGATGTTCGGCTTCGGCCCCGGCCCCGGCGAGCCGCCGAAGAAATGGACCGAGAAGCGCGTCAGCGCCGAAACGCCGAAAAAGGCGATCAAGTGCGACATGTGCGCCGGCATACGCGGCGGCCCCGCATGCGTCCGCGCCTGCCCGACGGGCGCGGCGATCCGCGTCTCGCCGGAGCAATTTCTCTCCGTGTCGCGGCTCGGGGAGTGAGCGCGAAGCGGACTAGTTGTTGCGTCGGGGAAACAAACGCGCTTTGAGTAGGCGCGGGGGCGACAGGGGACGACGCCGCGAAGATGGCGACGGGGGCAGGCAGGACTCATCTTGGAAGCGGCGGGACCCATGAGGGTTTCCTGCGCCACCGGCGATTCCACTGGCTCAAAGTCGCGTTCCTGCTCTCGCTCGCCGCCGGACTCGTCTATGCGATGACGGACGTCCAGCCGCGCCACAATGGCGGGTCCTGGCTCGGCTATACGCTCGGCACGTTAGGCGCGCTGCTCATCCTCTGGCTGACGACCCTCGGCATTCGGAAGCGCGCGATGACTCGCGGACGCTGGTCGCTCAAATCCTGGACGTCGGCGCACGTCTATCTCGGCCTCGCGCTGGTCGTGATCGCGACGCTCCACACCGGATTCCAGTTCGGCTGGAACGTCCACACGCTCGCCTACGCGCTGATGATGCTGGTGATCCTTTCGGGCGTGTACGGCATCTTCGTCTATGCGACGCTTCCGGATGCGCTGAGCGACAACCGCGCCGAAATGACCCGGCCGCAG
>DASQND010000089.1:0-17184 GCA_035645215.1 Allosphingosinicella sp. | reverse complement strand
GGCGCGATCCCGGAGCCGGTGTCGGTGACCGCGATCCGGACATAGTCTCCGGCGGGAAGCTGCGCCGCCTCCTCGTCGCCGAGCGCCAGATTGTCGATCGCGATGCTGAGCTCGCCCGATCCGTCCATCGCGTCGCGCGCGTTGACGCAGAGATTGACGATCGCGTTTTCGAGCTGGTTCGAATCCGCCCAGACGTGCCACGGCTCGTCGGGGAAGCGGGTGTGGACCTGGATGCGCTCGCCGATCGTGCGGTCGATCAAGTCGAGCATGTTCTGGACGAGGCCCGCGGGCGCGATTCCCTCGGGGAGGAGCGGCTCGGCGCGGGCGAAGGCGAGCAGGCGCCGGGTCAGCGCCGCCGCGCGAGTCGCCCCTTCCAGCGCATTGTCGAGGTGGAACTCGACGTCGCGGCGCGGGCCGCGCAGCTTCATCCGCGCGAGATCGAGCCCGCCGACGACCACGGCCAGCATGTTGTTGAAATCGTGCGCGATGCCGCCGGTGAGCTGCCCGACCGCCTCCATCTTCTGCACCTGGCGGAGCTGCGCTTCGGCGGCGGCGCGCTCGTGCGCTTCGGAACGGAGGCGCTCGTTCGCCTCGCGAAGCTCCCGGGTGCGCTCCTCCACGGCATGTTCGAGCAAATAGGCACGGCTCGCCTCGCTTTCCGCCTCGCGCCGCGCGACCACCCGCTCGGTGATCGCGCGCCAGGCGAACAGGCCGAGGAGCACGGCGCCGACGGCGATGAACACGGCGAGCCAGCCCAGCCAGCCGGTGAGCCGGTCGGCCTGGGTCGTGAAGTCGCGCGTTTCGGCCATGCGCTGCTGGAGCTGGGTGCGCTCGGCCGCGCCGATCTGGTCCAGCCGCTGGCGCAGCGCGGGCAAGGTGGGCGAGCGGCCGGCCTGGTAGAACCAGGCGACGCTTTCCGAGCCGGTGCGGCGGGCGGCCGCGGTGGCGGCGAGGGCGAGTTCGGAGCCGCGCCGGGCATAGAGCTGGCGCAGCTCGCGAATGCGCGCGGCCTGGGCCGGGTCGTCGGCGGCCTGGCGCTGGAGCTCGTCGATCTGGCGGCCTGCGCGGCGCCATTCGGTATAATAAACGGTGCCCGTCGATTGCTCCTCGTCGAGGACGAAGCGGCCGAGCGCCGCTTCCGCGCGGGCGATGGTCGCGTCCACGGTGCGGGTGAGGAGCATGACGTCGTAGGTGTGCCGCTCGAATTCGAGCGCGTCGTCGCGCGCCCGGTTGGAAAGCGTCACCATGGCGATCAGGCTGACGAGAAGAATGGCCGCGAGCAGCGCGCCGGCGCCCGCCCAGCCCCGCAGCCAGGAGCCGCCGCCCGTCTCGGCGGCCGCGTCCGTCCCATCCTCAGCCATGGCGCCGACGCTAGAACAAGGCGCGCGCGATGGAAAGGCTTGGAAGAGCGGGCGGAATCGGGCTGCGACGGTTCGGCGCGGGCGGGAATCGGCTCGTCGCAAAGGGGACGGCGCCCGGAGCGCTGCACCCCGCCCTTCGGCAGGCTCAGGGCGAGCCGTCACCCCGGACTTGATCCGGGGTCCACCTTCTGCCGGCGCCAGTGCAGTAAGTAAGGTGGTGAACAATTCACGGCGCCGCGGCCTTGCGGTCCGGCGCCGCTGCCGCCAGCTTTCGCACCGGCGAGTTGAAGGAGTTTGCGTGACCGATCCGACGAACGAGGCCGAGGCGCTGGTGCGCGAAGCGATGGCGAAGCGGGTCCTCGTCGCCGCCACCTACAATAAGGGGCGCTCGACGCTGGCGCCGCATTCGCTGTTCGAGCGCCACGGCGCGCTTTACCTGCGCGCGGTGACGGTGGAGCGCGACGGGCGTGCGCCGCGCGAAGCGAAGCTCGGCACCTTCAAGCTCGCCGGCCTGTCGGAAGTCGAGCGCACGCGGCGGCTCTTTTCAAAGGCGGCGCTCTTCGCCCCGCTCGAAAGCGCCGCGGGCGTCGACGCCTAGCGAGGGACGTCGAGTCCCACATCGGGCGTCGTCCGCCGCGCGCGCAGGCCCGCGGGCCGGGCGGCGAGATCGGAATAAGCGACCAGGATCGCGGCTTCGGCGAGGCTGCGCACACCGAGTTTGCGAAGGAGCCGCGAGCGGTGCATCTCGACGGTGCGCACGCTGAGACCAAGCCGGTGGGCCGCCGTCTTGTTGCCCATGCCGCCGATCAGCGCCCGCACCACTTCGAACTCGCGCGGGGTGAGGGCAGTCAGCCGCGTCTGCGCGTCCTCGCGTAGCGCCCGCTCGCCCGCCGCTTCGTCGAGCAAGGCGAGCGCCGCTTCCATCGCTTCGGCGAACTGCGGCGCGGCGGCGGGCATCAGCAGGAAATCGATCGCGCCGCGCTTCATCGCTTCGACGGCGGTGCGCATGTCGCCGTCGTGCCCGAAGGCGACCACCGGCCAGTGCCGCCCGCTCACCGACATCTCGTCGAGGATGAAGAGGCCGGCGCCGCCGGGCTCCAGATCCATGCTGAGCAGCACCGGCGCGGGCTGGAGCTGGGGAAGAAGGGACGTGAACTGGGCTGCCGCCGCGAAGGGCCAGGTTTCCAGATCCAAGTCGCCGAGCCGTGTGATCAGGTCACGCCGGGAAGACGAATCGTCGTCGATCAAATATACGGTCCGGCTCATTACAAATACGCCTACACAACGGACAGCGTATCAACGGACGAAATACTGGTCCGTTGCGGGACAAAACCGGTCGCCCCAAAACGGATCACTTTTATTGTATAGATTAATAAGGTGCGCGGCGGCGCCTTTTGCAGCAAAGGCCGGACGCCCTGGGCGCCCGGCCTTTTCGATGCCCGGAAGAATGTTTCTTCGGTTCGGCCGGACGGGCTAAGCCCCTCGGCCGGCAGCGAAAATCGCCGCGCTGGTGTCAAAACGGGCCGTCGCCGGCAAGGTTCCCGCCGCTCAGCTGCGGGCGAGATAGGCCTGGAGGTCGTCGCTGCCGCCGATCCGCTCGCCGCCGATGAACACCTGCGGCGTCGTCGAGACGCCATGCTCGGACTTGAACGCGTCGGTCTGCTCGCGGCTTTCGAGGATATGCTCATCCACCTCGTATCCGGCCTCGTCGAGCATCTTGCGCGCCCGCACGCCGAAGGGGCAGGTGTGGTCGGGGAGCACCATGCGGTACAGTGTCGCGGAACGCTGCTCGGTCATGCGGATCTGTTTCCTTCCTCGTCTCTCGGCGCGCGCGCCTCGGCGGAAACAGCGCAGGGAAGGCGTTTGCGTTCCCGGCCGCGCTCAATAAGCGGCGGCGCGAAGCGGCAGGCTGAGGATCGGCCGGTGCCGTTCGTCCTCCACCTCGATCGTTCCCGCCGGGCAGAAGCTCCCCCCCTCGAGACGCCGCTTCACGACGTCGCTCGCGGCGATCATCGCTTCCTGGAGCGCGGCGACGTCGTTCCGGCAATGCCGGCCGACGACGTCGATCTCCTCGGCTTCGCTGCTCAGGACGTTGAAGAAATATCGCGGCATGGCGGATGAACGTCCGGGACGCGCAGATTTTCCCTCCCGCCGCCAAAGCTTCGGCAAAACGGGCTCCCTCTCCCAAGGCTGCGGCCGCCGCGCCGGACTTCCCGCAAGCCATCCGGCCGGATCGCGTCAGCTTTTTTGCAGGTTCCAACGGCCGGAGGTTTCAGTCTACGCTTCCCCAGGCGAGGACGGCGGGCCGCTCGGGAATGGTATGAGAATCATCGATAATGTCACCGAGCTGTTCGGCGACGACCTGAGGGGCGAGCTGGAGCCGGGCCGGCATGTCGCAGTCAGCGCGGCGAGCTTCTCCATTCATGCATTCGCCGCCCTGGAATCGGCGCTCGCCGGGATCGAGTCGTTCGAGTTCATCTTTACCGGTCCCTCCTTCTCGACCGACCGGGGAAGCGATCGGTCGTCGCACCGCGAGTTCATCATCCCGCCCGCCATGAAGCGCCGCGACCTTGCGGGAACGCCGTTCGAGATCCGTCTGCGCAACCGGATGACGGCGCGCGCCCTCGCCCGCGACTGCGCGGCCTGGATCCGTAAGCGCGCGACCTTCAAGTCCAATCCCGGTGCGGCCATCCCCTCCTTCCTCTGCACGAGCGGACCCGGAGGCGAGGGCGCCGCCTATACGGGCCTCAACGGCTTCACGGCAGCCGATCTCGGCTACCAGCCCGGCAATCTGACGATGATCAACAAGACCGTCGAACCGGCGCTGGTCGCACGATATCGCGCCCTTTTCGATCAACTCTGGAACGAAGGGGGGCGGCTTTCGGACGTGACGGAGCCGCTCTGCCGTCAGCTCGAGCAGGTCTATGCGGAGAATGCGCCGGCCCGCATCTATCACCTGATGCTGTCGGTGATCTTCCGCTCTTTCCTGGAGGACGTCGACGAGGATCTGCTGCCGAACGAGCGCACCGGGTTCCGGGACACCAGGGTGTGGAACACGCTCTACAAGTTCCAGCAGGATGCCGCGCTCGGGCTCATCAACAAGCTCGAGACCTATAACGGCTGCATCCTTGCCGACAGCGTCGGCCTGGGCAAAACCTTCACGGCGCTCGCGGTGATCAAATATTACGAGCTGCGCAACAAGTCCGTGCTCGTGCTCTGCCCCAAGAAGCTTGCGGACAACTGGCTGACCTACAACAGGAATCTCACGACCAACATCCTGGCTGAGGACCGACTCAACTATGACGTGCTCGCGCACACCGACCTGCTTCGGACGAGCGGACATTCGATGGGCGTGCCGCTCGATCAGGTGAACTGGGGCAATTACGACCTCGTCGTCATCGATGAATCGCACAATTTCCGCAACGACGAGGCGACGCGGTCGCAGGGCGATGCGGACACCCGCTATCGTGCGCTGCTCAACCGGGTGGTCCGCGCCGGGGTGCGCACGAAAGTGCTCATGCTCTCGGCGACGCCGGTCAACAACAGCTTCGCCGACCTGCGCAACCAGCTTGCCCTCGCCTATGAGGGCAACAGCCGCAACCTGTCCGACAAGCTGTCGAGCGGCCAGAGCGTCGAGGAAATCTTCCGCCAGGCGCAGCGCGCCTTCAACGAGTGGCAGGACCTGCCGGCCGCCGAGCGCACGCCCGCGGCGGTTCTCGAACGGCTGGACTTCGCCTTCTTCGAACTGCTCGACAGCGTCACCATCGCGCGCTCGCGCCGCCACATCACCACCCATTACGACATGGCGGAAATCGGCAGCTTCCCGCAGCGCCTGAAGCCCCTTTCCTATCGCTGCGCCCTTACCGCGCGCGAGGACGTGCCGGGGTTCAACGCCATTTACGACGAGCTCAGCAAGCTGACGCTCGCCGTCTATGCGCCGATCACCTACGTCCTCGACAGCCGCGCAGCGCGCTACGGAGAGCTCTACGATACCGAGACCTCGACCAACCGCCTGCGCCAGCAGGACCGCGAGACCTCGATCAGGGCGCTGATGCGCGTCAACCTCCTCAAGCGCCTCGAAAGCTCCGTCGAATCCTTCCGGCTCACCCTGTCGCGGCTTTCGGAGACCCATCGCCAGACGCTGGACGCGATCGCCCGCTTCGAGCGGAGCGGCGGCGACGGCGGCGTGGCCGGAGCGGCGGCCGATCCCGACCTCGACGTCGACATGGAGGAAGCCGGCCTGGAGCGCGGCCGGGTCCGCGTCGCCTTCGCCGACATGGATCTCATCAGCTACAAGCGGGACCTCGGCGCGGACGCGGCGCTGATCGACGCGCTCCACGCCGAGATGCGAAAGGTCGCGCCGGGGGACGATGAAAAGCTGCAGCACCTCATTCGCTTCGTCGAGGACAAGCGGCGCGCCCCGATCAACGCCGGCAACTTCAAGCTGCTGATCTTCACCGCGTTCGCCGACACGGCCGAATATCTCTACCGCGAACTCGCCCCCCTGCTGCAGCGCGGCGACGGCCGCCATGCCGCGATCGTCACCGGCAGCGGCAATCCGCGCA
Source organism: Allosphingosinicella sp. (assembly GCA_035645215.1). GTDB lineage: Bacteria > Pseudomonadota > Alphaproteobacteria > Sphingomonadales > Sphingomonadaceae > Allosphingosinicella. The sequence continues at coordinate 11,258 of DASQND010000089.1, read as the reverse complement.
CGACGCTTGGCCACGGCTTCGACTTCAATGCCGTGCTGACCCTCTTCTCGCCGCTCGCCAAGCGCAAGATCCTGCTCCCGCGCCTCAGGGACGAGGCCCGCGACATCGACGTGCTGATCGCGACGGACTGCATTTCCGAAGGTCAGAACCTGCAGGATTGCGACACCGTCGTGAACTACGACATTCATTGGAACCCGGTCCGGATCATCCAGCGCTTCGGACGCGTGGACCGCATCGGGAGCCGGAACGAGCGCATCCAGCTGGTCAGCTACTGGCCCGATATCGACCTCGACGACTACATCAACCTCAAGGACCGGGTCGAGGGACGGATGGTCATTGCGGACCTCACCGCCACCGGCGACGACAATCCGCTGACCGCGCGAGAGAACGACGTCGAATACCGGCGCGAGCAACTCCGCCGCCTGCAGGAGGAGGTGATCGACCTCGACGACGTCCGCCAGGGCCTCAGCATCACGGATCTCGGCCTGAACGACTTCCGGATGGACCTGGTCGGCTGGGTGCGCGAGCATGGCAGCCTCGACGACGCGCCGCTCGGCATGCACGCGATCGTTGCCGCCGGCGAAAACCTGCCGCCCGGCGTCATCTTCTGCCTGCGCAACCTCGATGCCGCGCCCGAGCTCGCCCGGCACAACCGCCTCCACCCCTTCTACCTCGTCTACGTGCGCGAGGACGGCCGGACGCTCGTCCGCCACACCGATCCCAAGCAGGCGCTGGACCTGCTTCGCGGCGCAGCGAAGAGCCGAACGGCGCCGGATCCGGCGCTCTACGAACCGTTCAACCGGGCCACGGACGACGGGCGGCGGATGGAGCGCTATTCCGATCTCCTGAACGACGCTGTCCGCTCGATGATCGAGGAAAAGCAGGGCCGCGACATCGACAGCCTGTTCGCGGCGGGCCCCACGACGGCGCTGGTCGGCGAAGTGGCGGGCCTTGAAGATTTCGAGCTCATCGCCTTTGTCGTGGTCCGCGCGGCGGGCGAATGACCGCCCTCTTCGCCTGGCCGGAGGCGGCGCGCGTCGGCAGCCGGATCCCGCGCGACGTGCTGTTCCGCAGGGCCGGGGGCGGCAAGACGATCCGCGCCTTGTACGAGCGGCAGGTCGAGCGGATCGACTGGGCGTTCAAGCTGTTCGAGCGCAGCGTCAATCTTCCAGCGGGCGGGGACGTGTCCGAAATCCAGGTGATCCACGTCCACCTGCGCGGCGAGACGCTCGACGACCGCATCCTGGCGCATCTCGACAAGGGCCTGCCCCGGCAGACGTGGTTCGAGCTGGTGCGCTCCGCGGCCGAAGGGGATGAGGTCCAGGCCGCGGCGGCCTACAAGCGGCCGAGCCACGCGGACCGGGGCCGGATCGTGACCGGGGAGCATTGGCGCACGGCATGGGCGCCGTCGCACACGCCGCGCCTGCCCCTGCCGCCGGCGGTGACGCTCGAGCGCCTTTACGCCGGGCTCCTCCAGTCGCTCTGGCCGCACCCCGCGCGGCGCGCGGAAAGCCTCGCCGACCATGCGGAGCGCTTGTCCCGCGTCGCGGCACAGGCCAAGACGGTGGCGCGCCTGGAGGCGCAGGTCGGGCGCGAGCCCGACTTTGCCGCGCGGGTCGAGCGCAATCGCGCGCTGCGCGCGGCACGAGCCGCCTTGAAGGAACTGACGAACCCCCGATGACGATCGAGAAGCTGGACCCGGCCACGCCGGACCTCACGAAACAGAACGTCGCCCGCATCGCCGAGCTGTTCCCGGAATGCGTGGCCGAAGGGCCCGAAGGCACCGCCGCCGACCACGGCGAACCGGCGATCGACTTCGACCTGCTGCGCCAGGCGCTGTCGGACCACCTCGTCGAAGGGCCGCAGGAGCGCTACCGGCTCGACTGGCCGGGCAAGCGCCGGGCGCTGCTCGCCGCCAATGCGCCCATCGACAAGACGCTGCGCCCGATGCGCGACGACAGCGTCGATTTCGACACGACGCGCAACCTCTTCATCGAAGGCGACAATCTCGACGCGCTGAAGCTGCTGCAGGAGACTTATCTCGGCAAGGTCAAGATGATCTACATCGACCCGCCCTACAACACCGGCAAAGATTTCATCTACAAGGACAATTTCGCCCAGAGCCGGGAGAGCTACGAGGCCGGGAGCGGCCAGCGGGACGAGGATGGCGGGCGGCTGGTCGCCAATCCGGAGACCAGCGGGCGCTATCATTCCGACTGGCTGAGCATGATCTACCCGCGCCTGAAGCTCGCCCGCAACCTGCTGCGGGAGGATGGGCTGATCGTGATCAGCATCGACGGCGGCGAGCTGGCCTCGCTGCAGAAGATCGTCGCGGAAGTCTTCGGCGAGGGAAACTGGGTGGGCGAATACCCGGTCGTCTCCAACCTCAAGGGCAATCAGGACGACTTCGGCTTCGCCGGCGTGCACGAATATATCGTCGTCGCGGCGAAGGACAAGGCGCTCCTCCGGCTCTCGCCTCTGCCCGTGGACGAGAGCGACCTCGGCGCCGACTGGTCGCAGGACGAGCATGGCCTGTTCAAGCGGGCGGACACGCTCAGGCGGACCGGCGCCGACGCGTCGCGGCTGCGCCGGCCGAAGGGCTACTTCCCTGTGTTCATCGACGCAGCCGGTCAGGTCTATGCCAGCCTGGACGATGCGCCGCGAGATGACGGGGACACGATCCTCTATCCCGTCAACGACGAGGGCGAAGAGCTGTCCTGGTCCTGGGGACGCCAGAAGATCATCGACGAACCGCATAATCTCGTCGTCGTCGCCGGGCGGAACGGCAAGCCGAACATCTACAAGAAGCAGCGTCCCGCGCTCGGCGATGTCGTCGGCTCCAAGATGAAATCCGTGCTCTACGACCCGAGCTACAGCAGCAGCACCGCCACGACCTACGCGAAGAATCTCATGGGCGGAAAGGTGTTCGACAACCCCAAGCCGGTCCCGCTGCTGCGCGACCTCATAGAAGCGACCGGAGACGAGGACGGCCTCGTCCTCGATTTCTTCGCAGGGTCCGCCGCGATGGCCGAGGCGGTGCTGAGCAGGAATGCGGGCGGCGGGCGGGCGCAACGATTCATCATGGTCCAGATCGGCGAAGCGACCGATCCGGATTCGGAAGCCGCGAAATCCGGGTTCGAGACGATCGCGCAGCTTTCGCGCGAGCGCATCCGCCGGGCCGGCAGGAAGCTCGCCGAGCAGGGCGCCGGGCGCGCCGGCGATCTCGACACCGGCTTTCGCGCGTTCCGCATCGATGCCGGCAATTTCGAGGACGTGCGCGTCAGCCCCGCGCAGGCGACGCAGGCGGCGCTTGCCGGGATGATCAGCCACATCAAGGACGATCGAAGCGAAGAGGATCTGCTGTTCGGCGCGCTGCTGCGCTGGGGGGTGGACATCACGCTGCCGGTCGCGAAGCGCGAACTGCTCGGCCGCACCCTCTGGCTCGTCGACCCGCCCGCCGAAGGCGAGGAGGGCGCGGCGCTGATCGCCTGCTTCGCGCGTCCTTCGGGCGGCAAAGGCGGGATCGACGTCGCGCTCGCCGACGCGCTGGCGCAGATGAAGCCGCTGCGCGTGCTGTTCCGCGACGACGGCTTCGCCGGCGACGCCGCGAAGGAGAATGTCGCGAGCCGGTTGAAGCAGCGCTCGCCCGACACTTCCGTGCGCGTGCTCTGAGCGGCCGCCCGATGACCGTCCAGCAGTTCAAGCAGCTCCCCTACCAGGCCGTCGCCGCCGAGGCCGTCGCCGACTGCTTCGAGGGGCAGCCCCGGATCGAAGGCCTCGCCTACCAGGTCGATCCGGGCCGCTCCGCGGTCCAGCAGGCGGACTGGATCGGCGGCGAGGGCCTGCGCAATGCGGACCTCCGGCTCAATCCGACGCAGCTCCTCGCCAACATCCGCCGCGTGCAGACCCGACAGCACCTGCCGCCCTCCGACGCGCTTGCGAAGACCAGGGCCGCGCCGGTCAATCTGGACGTCGAGATGGAGACGGGGACCGGCAAGACCTACGTCTATATCGACACCATGTACCGGCTGTACGAGCGATACGGCTGGTCCAAGTTCATCGTCGTCGTGCCCTCCGTCGCGATCCGGGAGGGCGTGTTCAAGACGTTCGAGGACACCGAGGCGCACTTCCAGGAGCGCTACGGCCACAAGGTGCGCCGCTTCATCTACGACAGCGCCCGGCCCGAGCCGATCCTCGCCTTCTCCGACAGCCCCGGCCTCCACTGCATGATCATCAACACCCAGGCCTTCGCGTCCGAAGTGAACGCGCAGGACAAGGAATCGAAGACGCTGCGCATGTTCCGCGAGATGGACCAGTTCGGGTCGCGCCGCCCGGTCGACCTCATCGCCGCGAACCGCCCGATCCTGATCCTCGACGAGCCCCAGCGGCTCGAAGGCTCCGCGACGCAGAACGCGCTCGCTTATTTCAAGGCGCCGCTCGCCTTGCGCTACTCCGCGACGCACAAGACCCGCCACGACCTCGTTCACCGGCTGGACGCGCTCGATGCCTACAATCGCAAGCTCGTGAAGCGCATTTCCGTGCGCGGCGTGACGGTGAACGGGCTGCCGGGCACCAACGGCTATCTCTACATGTCCGGCATCCGCACCTTCCCCGACCGCCCGCCCGAGGCGCGGGTGCAGATCGAAACCGTGCTGAAGAGCGGACAGGTGAAGCGCGTCTGGCGCTGGCTCGGCAGGGGCGCCGACATCGAGGACAAGTCCGACGGACTCGCCGCTTATGCGGGCTACAGGGTGGCGGATATCGACGCGGCGGCCCGCACCCTCACCTTCACCAACGGCGTCATTCTGGAAGAAGGCCGCGTCCTCGGCGACGTCGACGAAGCGGCGGTGCGGCGCGTCCAGATCCGCGAGACGATCCGCGCCCATTTCGAGCGGGAGCGGCTGCTCCACGGCCGCGGCATCAAGGTGCTGTCCCTGTTCTTCATCGACGAGGTGGCGAAATACCGCCGCTACGGGAGCGAGGGGGAGGAGATTGCCGGCGACTATGCCGCCATGTTCGAGGAGGAATATGCGGCCGCGGTCGCGGAGCTTCCCGAGCTGGATGCGAGCGACGCCGCCTGGCACGCTTATGCCCGGCGCGACACGCCGTCCGCCGTCCACCAGGGCTATTTCTCGATCGACCGGAAGGGGCGCCTCGTCGATCCTTCCGTCGCGGCGCGCGGCGAGGAGAAAGGCGAGGCGAAGGACGCTTCCTCCTACGACCTCATCCTCAAGGACAAGGGGCGGCTTCTGTCCCTGGACGAGCCCGTGCGGTTCATCTTCTCCCACTCTGCGCTTCGCGAGGGCTGGGACAATCCCAACGTCTTCACCATCTGCACGCTCAAGCAGTCCGATCACGAAATCGGCAAGCGCCAGGAGGTGGGGCGCGGGCTCCGGATCAGCGTCGACGCCCAGGGACGCCGCACCGACTCCCCCTCGGAGGTGCACAGCATCAATGTGCTGACGGTGATCGCATCGGAAAGCTATGAGGATTTCGCGCGCGGGCTCCAGGCCGAGATGGTCGAGGCGCTGAAGGGCCGGCCGCGCGAGGCGAGCGTCGCCTATTTCAGCGGCCGCACCGTGGCGGCGGCGGACGGTTCGGAGAAAGAGCTGGAGGACAATGACGCGCGGCTTCTCCACTTCTGGCTGGTCCAGAACGGCTTCGTCGACCATCTCGATCACATCCAGCCGGCCTGGCACGAGGCCAAGCAAGGGGACGCCGTGCCGCCGCTTCCGCCCGCCCTCGAGGAACACCGCGCCTCGATCCTCGCCCTCATCGACAGCGTGTTCGACGACAGCGCGCTCGCCAGGCTGGTGGGGAACGGCCGAAGGACCGTCGTCCCGCGCATCCGCCGGGCCAATTTCGAAAAGCGTGCCTTTCAGGAGCTCTGGTCGCGGATAAACGAGAAGGCGGTCTACTTCACCGATTTCGACACGGCGCGCCTGGTGCACGCGGCGGTCCGCCGGCTCGACCGCGATCTGAACGTCGACACGCAGGTGGTGGTCGTCTCGGGCGCCGATCTCCAGACTGGCCTCGGCGCCGAGGAATTCCGGAGCGGCTCCGCCTTCGGCGAGGAGCGGAGCCGCCGGGAGCACCGGCGGGAGCCGATCGAGAGCAACGTTCGCTACGATCTCGTCGGCGAGATCGCGAAGCTGACCCGCCTTACCCGCGCGACCGCGGGCTCGATCCTCCAGCGGATCAGCCCTGCGACCTTCGCGCTGTTCGGACGCAACCCGGAGATGTTCCTGCGCGGCGCTGCCGAGCTGATCCGCCGCGAGAAGGTCGCTCTGGCGATCGAGACGCTGCGCTATGAGAAGACGGGCGAGCGCTACGACATTTCGATCTTCGAGACGGACAGGTACGAAATCCCTCTCGACCGCGCTCTCGCCGCCTCGTCCCACATCCACGACCATGTGGCCGTCGACTCGGAGGGCGAGCGCAGCTTCGCAGAGGGGCTCGAGGCAGCGCAGGAGGTCGTCGTCTACGCGAAGCTGCCGCGGGGATTCACGATCCCGACCCCTTCGGGCAGCTACAATCCGGATTGGGCGATCGCGCTAGAATTCGGTTCGGAGCGGCAAATCTACTTCGTGGCCGAGACGAAGGGCAGCATGATGACGGAGGACCTGCGCCCGGCGGAACAGCAGAATATCGACAGCGCGGCCGCCTACTTCAGAGACGTCGCCGACAAGGTGACCTTCAGCAAGATCGACAGCTTCGGCGCGCTCATGCAGGCCATCCGCTGATCGCGGACTTGCCGCCGCTTGCGGACCCGGGCCGCGTGGCGGCATGTTCCGCGTCGCTTCGGAATGTGGCGGAGAGGGTGGGATTCGAACCCACGGTACCGTTACCGGCACAACGGTTTTCGAGACCGTCCCAATCGACCACTCTGGCACCTCTCCGCGATGCGTCGGACCTTCGCCAGGGATTCGGCGGGGGCCCGGTCGACAGGGGGCGCGCTCTAACGGATGCTTTCCGGCTTGCCAAGCGGCGCGTGCCCCCTGTCGTCGCCTCGCTTGCCTCAAGCGGGTGAAAGCCTACATAGGGCCGACATGATCAGGCCTTCTTCCTTTCCCGATACTCAGTTCGGCTCGCTCCCGGTCGCGCCGCCGGTGCGCCAGGCGCAGTTCGGCATCGGCGACGTCGTGAAGCACCGCCTGTTCGATTTCCGGGGCGTGATCTTCGACGTCGACCCGGCCTTCGCGAATACCGACGAATGGTACGAGGCGATCCCGGCGGATATCCGGCCGGACAAGGACCAGCCCTTCTACCATCTCCTCGCGGAGAACGGCGAATCGAGCTACATCGCCTATGTCAGCCAGCAGAACCTCGTCCCGGACGAGAGCGCCGAGCCGGTCGACCATCCCGCGATCTCCGGCCTGTTCGACAGCTTTCCGGGCGGCCGCTACCGGCTGAAGAGCGTTCACCGCCATTAATCCTCCCCGTTCCGGGGAGGAATTTGGACCCCCTCTCGGTTGACATCGGCGGCGCTGCTGGGTAGCAGCCCGCAACTCCCCGCGGGACCAGACGGCCCCGGCCGCTGCCGCGTGGGCAAAGCTGGAAGGTAAAATCAGAGCCATGTTCGCTATCGTGCGCACGGGCGGCAAGCAGTATCGCGTCGCCGCCGGAGACAAGATCGTCGTCGAGAAGCTGGCCGGAGACGCCGGCGACACCATCACGCTGGGCGACATCCTGCTCGCCGGCGACGGCGGGGAGCTCCGCTCCACCGACGGCCTCACCGTTTCAGCGGAAATCGTCGCGCAGGCGAAGGCCGACAAGGTCATCGTCTTCAAGAAGCGCCGCCGCCACAATTACCGGCGCAAGAAGGGCCACCGCCAGCAGCACACGATCCTGAGGATCACCGCGATCGGCGACCAGAAGGCCGAAAAGCCCGCCAAGGCCGCGAAGAGCGAGGCGCCCGCCGCCGCTCCGGCTGCCGACACGGCGCCGGCCGCCGAGGCTCCGAAGAAGGCCAAGGCCAAGAAGGCCGACGCCGCTCCGGCGTCCGAGCCTCTGGTCGACGGCGGCGCCGAGGCTCCGGCCGCGGCCGAGCCGCAGCCCCAGGCGCCGCTCAAGGTCGACGGCGCCGAGAGCCAGATGACCGACAGCCCGGTTTCCACCAAGAAAAAGGCTTCCCCCAAGAAGTCCGATTCTGATACCAACGCGTAACGCAAGACAGGTTAGAGCTTAGTCATGGCACATAAGAAAGCAGGCGGTTCCTCACGCAACGGTCGCGATTCCGCGGGCCGGCGTCTGGGCGTCAAGAAGTTCGGCGGCGAAACCGTGCTCGCCGGCAACATCCTCGTGCGTCAGCGCGGGACGAAGTGGTATCCGGGCGCCAATGTCGGCATCGGCAAGGACCACACCCTTTTTGCGCTTACCGACGGCCGAGTCACGTTCCGTGACGGCAAGCTCGGCCGCAAATTCGTCTGCGTGGACATGCCGATTACCGCGGACGCAGCGGCAGAATAGGGACGGTCGATAAAGGGCCGTCCCCGGGAGGGGCGGCTCCAGGTCTCGTAAAAGAGAACCGAATTTCGAGGGAGAGGAGCCGCCGGGTTCCTCTCCTTTTTTATTGCTCCCTCGAAACTGTCACCGGCCCGCAACTCTGATCCGTCAGAGGCAGGCCAGAGGAGAAGGGGAAGAGCAATGTTCGCCAGAACCGAAAGACTGACGCTCCGGCCCGGCTGGATCGAGGACGCCCCCGCTTTATACCGGGCGATCGCCGACGAGCGGATCGTCCGCAACCTCGCCACCGCCCCCTGGCCGTACCGCCCCGAGGATGCGGAAAGCTTCCTCGCGAGGGAGCGCGGCGTCACGGAATCGAGCGCGGTCGTCTTCCTCCACACCTCGGCCAAGCCCGAGCTCATCGGCGGCGTCGGCTTCGGCCGCATGCCCGATGGGCGCACCGAGCTCGGCTATTGGCTCCGGCCCGAGCATTGGGGCCGCGGTTACGCAACCGAAGCCGCCCGCGCCCTCCTCGCCGCCGCCCGCGACAGCCTGCGCCTCAAGCGCCTCGAAGCCGGCCATTTCCTCGACAATCCGGCGAGCGGCCGCGTGCTGGAAAAGCTCGGCTTCCGCCCCACCGGCCAGATCGTGCCCCGCTACAGCGTCGGGCGGGGGGAAGCGGCGCCCTGCCGGTTGCTGAGCCTCGCCCTCGCCGAAGACGGAGAAGCGGAAGAATCGGTAGCGCCGACTGACCTTCGAATGGAGGCACTGGCGGCGTGAAGGCGAAACCCCTCTCCCATTTAGGGAGAGGGAGGGGCCCGCGCGCGTAGCGCGTGGGAGGGTGAGGGCACGAACTGCGAGGTTTCGCACCAACGCCATCCCCGCAAGTCCCGCTTCGTGCCCTCACCCTCCCGCCCGGCTGCGCCGGGCGGCCCCCTCCCTCTCCCTGAACGGGAGAGGGGCAAGGCTCGCTGCTCACCCCCACATTCCCGCTTGACCTCACCTCTGCTTGAGGTTGCATCACCCCAGGCCGAAGCACCACCAGCCGGAGCCCCTATGTCCGCCGAAGCCGCCGCCATTCCAGCCGAGCAGCGCCCGCGCTGGGCCGAACTCCTCTCCGACGGCCGCGCCCCCGTGCTCGGCCTCGTCATGCTCGGCTGCTGGGTGGTCGCCGCCGACTCGCTGGTCACCGCGACGATCATGCCGAGCGTCGGCGCGTCGCTCCGGGGCTTCGCCTGGTTCGGCTGGGCGGCGTCCGGCTTCATGACCGGCCTCGTCGTCGCCACCGCCTCCTCGAGCTGGCTCGCCGAGCGGATCGGCCTTCGCGCCGCGATGATGCTGGCGGGCGCTGGCTTCGCCCTGGGCTGCGCGATGAGCGCGGCGGCGCCCGGCATCGGCCTCTTTCTCGCCGGCCGCGTGCTCCAGGGCTGCGCGGCGGGCTGGACGGTCGGCCTCACCTATGTGGCGCTCGCCATCCTCTTCCCCGCGCGCCACCTGCCGCGTGTCTTCGCGCTGCTCACCGGCATCTGGGGCGCCGCGACATTCGTCGGTCCTTTGCTCGGCGGCGCGTTCGCCGATGCGGGCGCCTGGCGCGGCGTCTTCTGGCTGTTCGCGGGGCAGGGGCTCCTGTTCGCGCTCGCAAGCTACCTCCTCGTCCCCGCTCACGCCGCACGCGACGGGGGCACGGCCTTCCCCAAAGGCGCCGTCCTCCTCCTCGCCATCGGCATCGGCGCGCTCGCGACGGCGAGCGTCGCCGGATCCCTGCCCGTCGCCGCGCTCCTCGCCGTGGGAGGTGCCGTCCTCCTCGTCGGCGCCATCGCCGCCGACCGCGCGCGCCCAGGCGGCCTCATCCCGCGCCGCGCGGCGGACCCCGCCTTTCCGCTCGGCTCGGCCTATCTCACCTATTTCTGCATGACGGCGGCCGGCGTCGCCTTCGCGCTCTACGCGCCCGCCTTGCTCCAGCACCGCGCCGGCCTCGGCGCCCTCGAAGCCGGCTATCTCGTCGCCGTCGAAGCGCTCGCCTGGAGCGCGGCCGCCATATCGGTTTCGGGTTCGGGCGAAGCCTGGCGAACGCGCTTCATCGCCATCGGCGCGGTCGCGATCCTCGCGGGAACGATCGCCATCATCCCGGCCATGAACGCCTTGAACCTCGTCGCCGTCGCCGCCGCGGGCGCGACGCTCGGGGTCGGCTTCGGCCTTTATTCGGCTTTCCTCAGCCAGCGGGTGATGGGCGCCTTCGACGATGCCGGACGCGTCCGCGGCTCCGCGGCAATCAGCGCCGCGCGCAATTCGGGAGGAGCGCTCGGCGCCGCCGTCGCCGCGATCGCAGCCAATGCGGCCGGCTTCGGCTCCGGGCTCAGCGAAGGCAATGCCGTCACCGTCGGCTGGGGCGCCTTCGGGAGCAGCGTCCCCTTCGCGCTCGCCGGCCTGTACTTCGCAATCCGTGTCGTGCGCCCCGCTCAGGCGTAGGCTTCGCCCAGCCTCTGCTCTTCGGCCGCGATCAGGGCGCGGTCGTCATGCGTCCACGGGTGGAAGCCCGGCATGAAGAAGCTCGCCCAGGCCGCGAAGATCTTGCGCAGCATGCCCGGCCGCACCCAGGCGAACCAGAAGAGCCGCGCCCAGGCTTTCGGTCCCGTGATCCCGTCCTGCCGCAGCAGCTCCAGCGTCCCCGCCGTCCGGTCGACGATGAAGTTCTTAGTGACGAGCAGCATCACCTTCGCCTTCACAGACCAGCGCTTGCGCCGCGGCCACGCCTTGGTCGCATGCATCCAGGTGTCGTAGGCGACGCCCTTATGCTCGATCTCCTCGATCGC
>DASQND010000088.1:0-16593 GCA_035645215.1 Allosphingosinicella sp. | reverse complement strand
GTCAAGCACGGCTATCCGCTGGACGGCGCCTGGGGCCAGGCCATCTATCCCAAGACCAGCGACGAGGCGATGGAGCGGATCAAGCTCCTTTCGAGCGAGAACGCGCAGCTTCGCGCGGAGCTCGGATCGGTCAAGGACCGGCTGGCGGTGGTCGAGCGGATCGTGACGGACGACAGCCATCGCCTGACGCAGGAGATCGAATCCCTGCGCCTGCCGACGAATTGAAGGAGTGAAAGCGGTGGAGGATTTCTCCAAAGTCCTGGTCATCTTCATCATCATCGGCCTCCCGTCCATTCTGATCTTCGGCCAGCCCTTCCTCAAGCGGCTGCTCGACCACCGGGAACGGCGCATGGAGATCGAGGCGCGGATGACGGCCGAGAAAGCGGCGCAATATGCGGCGCACACCGAGCGGCTGGAGCAAAGGGTGCGCGTGCTCGAGCGGATCGTCACCGACAAGGGCCTCGAAGTCTCCGACGAGATCGAGCGGCTTCGCGACCGTCCGCTCAACTGAACCGTCTCCAAGGGGCAAGAACATGGCAAGCTGGATCTGGGTCTTGATACCGATCGTCGCGATCCTCGCAGGGGTCATGAAGCGATGGATTTCTTTGAAGGAACGCGAGATCGACCATCTCCAGCGCGACGCTCTCGAAAAGCAGGCGCGCTACGCGGCGATGACCGAGCGGCTCGAACAGCGCGTGCGCGTCCTCGAGCGGATCGCCACCGACAAGGGCATCGACGTATCCGAAGAGATCGAGCGGCTGCGCGACGCGCGCTGAGCGGCCGTATAAGGGAGGGAATTAGATGATCGGTCCGTTTGAAATGGTGATCGGCATCGTGCTGATCACCGCCGTCGCCAGCATCGTCAAAGCGAAGTTGGGAGTCGGGCACGGCTCCAAGGGCCGTCATCGGCCGCCGCGCGACGAGGCCGAGACCGAGCGGCTGCGCGCGGAGGTGCGTCAGCTCAAGGAGCGCCTCGCGGTGATCGAGCGGATCACGATCGAAAAGGAAAGCAGCCTCGAACGCGAGATCGAGAGCCTGCGCCACCGCTGACGCCCCCGCCGCTTACGCCCAAGCCTTCCATGCGGCGCGCGAGACGCTAAGTGGGAGGCCATGGCCTTTTCATCCCTCGACGACGTGCATGACGATTTCGAGCTGCTCGAGCCCGACGACCGCTACCGGCTGCTGATCGATCTCGGCCGTGCGCTCGAGCCGATGCCCGAGCCGCTCAAGACCGACGCCACCCTGGTGCGCGGCTGCTCGGCCTCTGTCTGGGTCTATGCGACTCGAACCGCGGCCGGCCGCCTCCATTTCCGCGCCGACAGCAATGCCGCGATCACCAAGGGGATCGTCGCCCTCGTCCTGCTCGCCGTCCAGGACAAGAGCCCGTCCGAAATCCTCGCCCTGGACATCGAAGGCGAACTCGCCCGCTTCGGCCTCGAAAAGCAGCTGAGCTCGAACCGGACGCAAGGCATTCCCAACATGATCGCCTTGATCCGCCAGACGGCGGGACGCCTCGCGTCGTGAGCGCCCGCGCCGACTTTCGCGACGGGCCGTTCGATCCGAAGCTCTTCATGTCCTTCGTCAGGAAGGTCGGCCATGGCGGCGCGCTCGGCATCGATTATCACGACCACGGCGGCGACTGGGCCGAGCTCTCCCTCCCCTATGACGAGAAGCTGATCGGCGTCGTCGATACCGGCGTCATCGCGTCGGGCCCGATCATCAGCCTCATGGACATGGCGACGAGCCTTGCCATCTGGCTCCGCCTGGGGCGCTTCCGCCACCAGGCCACGATGGACCTGCGCGTCGACTATCTGCGCCCCGCGACGCCCGGCAATACGATCATCGGCCGCGGCGAATGCTACCGGACGACCACGAGCATCGGCTTCGTCCGCGGCCTCGCCCATGACGGCGACCCGGCCGATCCGGTGGCGCACGTCAGCGCGACCTTCATGTTCACCGACTGACGGGGCTGGCGCCCCGGCGCTCTTCGGCTTTCTTGATCACTTCATAGGCGGCCTGCACGGCCTGGAAGCGCTTGGCGGCTTCTGCGTCGCCCTTGTTCATGTCGGGGTGGTTGGCCTTGGCGAGGCGGCGGTAGGAGGCGCGGACGTCGTCGAACGTCGCGTCGCTTTCGAGATCGAGGACGCCCAATGCCCGCATCTCGTCGGGGCTGCGAGTCCCGTCCCCCGGCCCGCCCCAGCCGTAATGAGTCGCCTGGCGGTATCCGTTCGCCCCGCGCCGCTCGTCCGACTCGCGCGCGGCCGCGTCCTGGGCGGAGAGGCCTTCGAAATAATTCCAGCCGCGATTATATTCGGTGGCGTGCGCCAGGCAGAAATACCAGCGCTCCGGGCTGTTCGGCGATTTGGGCGCGGGCCGGTCGCCCGGCTCGCTGCAGCCGTCGCGGTCGCACAGGCGCACCTGCTCGGCGCCCGTGCCCGAGCCGTAGCTCCGCCAGCGCGGAAATCCCCAATCGTTTGAACGCGTCGGCTTCGCCATCGGCGTTCCTCTAGTCCGCCCGCGCCCGCGGCGCACGGGGGGCAGCGAATATTTTTTCGCCGCGGCCGCATCCCCCTCATCCAGATACCGGAGCGGCGGCGTCTATCGGGTACAAGTTCGATCCAAGGGAGAATGAAAATGGGTGAAGACGTCCTGATCTTCGCGGTGCTCACCACCGGCGGCGTGCTCGTCGCATCGCATATCGGCCGCCTGGTCCGCACCAGCGTCCAGCACAAGACGATCCGCGAGGCGATCAGCCGCGACAGCAGCGCCGTGCCGAGCCTCTTGACCGGCATCGAGGAGCCGCAGCCCGGCACCGCCAATGACGACCGCACCGGCTTCGTCCTCGTCGCCCTCGCCCTCGCGCTCTTCTGCTTCGGCCTCATCCAGGGCGATCCGGACGACCTGCGCAACATGAGCGGCGCCGCGCTCTTCCCGCTGTTCGTGGGCATCGCGCTCCTGCTTCGCTTCTGGCTCGCCCGGCGGCGCGAGAAGCAGGGCTGAGCGGCAGGGAGCGGGCGGAAGAACGCGCGGTGGACGGCGACAGCGAGCTTGGCCGGAGGGCGGCGGCGGGCGATACAGCCGCCTTCGCCGCCCTCGTGCGCCGCCACGAGGGCAAGGTGCGCCGCTTCCTGTCCCGCCTCGCCCCGGGCGGCGAAGCGGACGACATCGCCCAGGATGCGTTCGTCGCCGCCTGGCGCGCGCGGGGCGACTTTCGCGGCGGAAGCTACGGCGCCTGGCTGATGCGTATTGCCTGGACTCACTTCCTTTCGCATCGCCGCAGCCTCACCCGCCGCTCGGCGCGGGACCATGCCGCCTGGGAAGCGGCCGAGCATGCCCCCGCCTCCTCGCCCGACCTCCGGCTCGACGTCGCCCAGGCGCTCGCCACGCTCGACGAGCGGGAGCGGGCGGCGGCCATACTCTGTTTCGCGGAAGGCTGGTCGCACGGCGAGGCGGCCGAAATCATGCAATTGCCGCTTGGTACGCTGAAAAGCATCGTGGCGCGGGCCCGCTCACGCCTCGCGGCGGTTCTGGAGACTGGAAATGACTGACGACCGGGAACTGGACGAAAAGCTCGGCGCGCTGCTCCGCGGCGCCCCGCCTGTACCCGACGAAGCCTTCGTCTCGCGCATGCAGCGCCTCGTCGAGGCCGAGCGGCGGATGGAGGCGCAGCGCCGCGCCGCCTGGCGCCGCTTCGCCGCCGAAGCGCTGGCCAGCGCCGCGATCGCCCTCGCCTTCGTCCTGGTCGCGCGGCTCGATCGCGCGGTCGGCGACGAGGTGGACTTGACCGCCCTGAGCCCGGCCATGGCCGCGGCCCTGCTCATCGGGCTGTGGCTCGCCGTCGGTTTCCGGCCGGCGTCGGCGGAAAAGTAGCCAGAGGGTCTGTAAGCCGGGTTCTGTCCACCCTGCTTCGCCGAAGCTGAGCAGGGATGGGCGGCCATTCATCTGGGAGGCGGATCGCTCCGCCCCTCGAGCAACCAACCCGGGCGACTGGGCCGGAACATGCCCTGGGACCGAAGTCCCGCGCCGCCCCTATTCGGTTTTGCTCCCGGTGGGGTTTGCCGTGCCGTCCCCGTTGCCGGGTCCGCGGTGGGCTCTTACCCCACCCTTTCACTGTCGCGGTGCCGAAGCATTCGCGACCTGCTTTCTGTGGCACTTTCCCTAAGCTCGCGCCCGCCGGGCGTTACCCGGCACCGTCGTTCCGTGGAGCCCGGACTTTCCTCGACGAAGCTTGCACTCCGCCGCGGCCGCCCGACCCTCTGGCCCGCACCTCCTAGTCGTCGCCCTGCGGTTTGGGAAGAAGAAGCGCGAGGAGCATCGCACGGCACTCGCCGTCGATCTCGCCATCGAGGTTTTCGGGGCGGTAGCGGCGCTGGAAGGCGGTGACCGCCGCCTTGGGGTCCGCGACTTCGTAGCCGAAGCGTTCCAGCGCCAGCAGGAACCCGCCGTCCGTCCAGCACGGGTCCATCAGATGCTTGGTCGGGCGCGGCAGGGCGAGGCGGAGCTTCGCCAGGCGCGACCAGGGGAAGAGCTCGCCCGGATCCTGCTTCCTTTGTGGCGCCACGTCGGAATGGCCGACGACGTTGCCGCGCGTGATGCCGCGCCTTTCCTTGATGTCGGAGACGAGGCGCACCAGCGCGTCGATCTGCTCTTCGGGAAAAGGCCGGTAGCCGTGGTCGTGGCCGGGATTGACCAGCTCGATCCCGATCGAAGCGCCGTTCACGTCCGTATTGCCGCGCCAGTAGGAGCGCCCCGCATGCCAGGCGCGCTTTTCCTCCGGCACCATGCGCACGATCTTGCCGTCCTCATCGACAAGATAATGGCAGGAGACCTTGGAAGACGGATCGCGCAGCCGCTCGATCGCCGAGCGCGTATCCTCCATGCCGGTATAATGGAGGACCAGCATCGAGATGGGCTGCGCGCGTTCGTCGAAATTGGGCGACGGGCAGTCGAGGATGTCGAGCATGTCCATCGCGGCCGGCGCGCCTCAGCCGGGCAGCGACACGCCGAGGAGCAGCATATTCTCCTCGCCGCCGTCCGCGACCTGCACTTCGCCGCCGCACTCGGAAACGAGACAGTGAATGAGCCACGCCGCCGCGGCGCGCGGGGCGATCTCCTCCTCGTTGATGTCGCCGCGAAGCACCTTCACCAGTTCCGGATCGAGGACGATGCGCGGCCCCTCGGCGCGCACCACGATGTCGAGCCCGCCTTCATGCGCTTCGGCGCCGACGTCGAGCCGTCCGCCGCGCACGAGCGCGTCGCCGGCGATCAGGACGAGGTTCAGGAGCACCTTCAGCGCCGGCTTGGACATGGTCGGCTGGTCGACCATCCAGCCGAGCTGAATCCGCCCGTCGCCGCCGAACAGGCCTTCGATCGCGACCCGGGCTTCCCGCGTGTCGACATGGTCGGCAAAGCCGCCGGCGGCTCCGAAGGCCAGGCGGAAGAATTTGAGCTTATTGGCCGAGGCTCGCGCGCTTTCGCCGAGCAGATCGAGGCAGCGCGCCCGCATTTCGGGATCGTGCTCGTCGGCGAGGAGTTCGATGCCGTTGTTGAGCGCCCCGACCGGCGACAGGAGGTCGTGGCAGAGCCGCGAGCAGAGCAGGCTCGCAAATTCGTGCGATTTCACGTGCTTGGCCCCCGGGTTCTACGCTTCCACTGTTCTTCCTTTGACGGCTCGCTTCGCAAGAGGCAAGAGTCCGGCGTCATGACGGCACGATCATGGCACTTCGATCGCAGCGGCGCGGGCTTGAAGACCGCCATTTGATCGCCACATCGTGGATCGAATGACCCGGGGGGGATCGACCATCAGCGCGACCATCGCATCCGACGCAGCCGGCTGGCGGCTCGACCGCGCGCTCGCCGCCGCGGTGCCGACCTTGTCGCGCGAGCGCCTCAAGGCGCTGATCTCGAGCGGCGCCGTCACCGGCCCGGCCGGAAGCCTCGTCCGCGACCCCTCCTCCAAAGCCGCTGAAGGCACCTATGCCGTCGTCGTCCCTGAGCCGACGCCCGCCCACAACATCGCGCAGGACATTGCGCTCGAGATCGTCTTCGAGGACGACCACCTCCTCGTCGTCGACAAGCCCGCCGGCATGGTCGTCCACCCCGCCGCCGGCAATGCCGACGGGACGCTCGTCAACGCCCTCCTCCACCACTGCGCCGGCCGCCTCAGCGGCATCGGCGGCGTGGCGCGCCCCGGCATCGTCCACCGGATCGACAAGGACACGTCGGGGCTCCTCGTCGTCGCAAAAACCGACCGCGCCCACGAAGGCCTCGCCGCCCAGTTCGCCCGCCACGCCATCCACCGCCTCTACAAGGCGATCGTCTCAGGCCTCCCGAAGACCGGCGGAGGGATGGTGGACGCCCCCCTCGCCCGCTCCTCGGCCAACCGGCACAAGATGGCGATCGTCGAGGAAGGCCGCGGCAAGCGCGCCGTGACGCACTGGCGACTCGTGCAGCCGCTTCGCGAATCGGCCATGGTCGAATGCCGGCTCGAAACCGGCCGGACGCACCAGGTCCGCGTCCACATGGCCTCGCTCGGCCACCCGCTGGTCGGCGACCCGGTCTACGGCCGCACCCGGCCCGTTCACCGCGAGTTGTTGAAAAGCCTGAACTTTCAGCGCCAGGCGCTGCACGCCGCCGAGCTTGGATTCGTGCATCCCGTCCTGAAAGAAAACTTATCCTTCAAAAGCCCCCTCCCGTCCGATATTCAGGAACTGTTCGGGGCGCTTGCCGTATAACAATCAAACGGCTCGCGCGGGGTCTAACCCGCGGAGCGTCAGGGAGCTAATAGAGCGATCATGGCAGTCGGTAGGAACGTCGCGACGATACCCGCGGCAAGCGGCGAAGCGGGCCTCAACCGCTATCTCGCCGAGATCAAGAAATTCCCGATCCTCGCCCCCGAGGAAGAATATATGCTCGCCAAGCGCTGGTCCGAGCATCAGGACACGGACGCGGCGGCGAAGCTGGTCAACTCGCACCTTCGCCTCGTCGCGAAGATCGCCATGGGCTATCGCGGCTACGGCCTGCCGACGGCCGAGCTCATCTCCGAAGGCAATATCGGCCTGATGCAGGGCGTGAAGAAGTTCGAGCCGGAAAGGGGCTTCCGCCTCGCCACCTACGCCATGTGGTGGATCCGCGCCTCGATCCAGGAATATATCCTGCGATCGTGGAGCCTCGTGAAGATGGGCACCACGGCGGCGCAGAAGAAGCTTTTCTTCAACCTTCGCCGGATGAAGAACCAGATCGACGCCTTCGAGGACGGCGATTTGAAGCCCGAGGACGTGACCAAGATCGCGACCGATCTCGGCGTCTCCGAAGAGGACGTCGTCTCGATGAACCGGCGCATGGCGATGGGCGGCGACACGTCGCTCAACGTGCCTTTGCGCGAAGAAGGCGAAGGCCAGTGGCAGGATTGGCTCGTCGACAACGAGCCGCTCCAGGACGAGCGCGTCGCCGAGGCGGAGGAGACCAAGGTCCGCCACGAGCTCCTTCTCGAGGCGATGAAGAACTTGAACGACCGCGAGAAGCACATCCTGACCGAGCGGCGCCTGACCGACGATCCGAAGACGCTCGAAGAGCTGTCGCAAGTCTACGACGTCAGCCGCGAACGCATCCGCCAGATCGAGGTCCGCGCCTTCGAGAAGCTCCAAAAGGCGCTGATGAACCTCGCCGGCGAACGGCGCCTGCTTCCGGCGGGGTGATTCCGCTCAACCGTCATTGCGAGCGAAGCGAAGCAATCCAGCGGAAGCCGGTGCGGGTCTCCGAGGCCGTCTGGATTGCTTCGTCGCTTCGCTCCTCGCAATGACGGTTAGATGAGCAACCCCCACAACGTTCGGGCTGAGCTTGTCGAAGCCCTGCCCTTCTCTTCGGCCGTAAGAGAAGAAGGACAGGCCGTCGACAAGCTCAGGCCGAACGGAGCGGGTCTCGTGAAAACGCGCGCATCGCGCACCCCACTGCGTCATTGCGAGCGAAGCGAAGCAATCCAGCGGGAGCCGGTGCAAGTTTCCGACGCCCGCTGGATTGCTTCGTCGCTTCGCTCCTCGCAATGACGGTACGATGAGGAACGTGGCTCCAAAGCAGCGCACCCCCCGCCCCCGCCGCTACTGGCTCGGGCGAATCCTCCGCTGGGCGATCTACTGCGTCCTCATCTTTCTCGTCGGCAGCATCCTATGGGTTCTCGCCTACCGCTTCGTGAACCCGCCGGTCACCTTCACCCAGCTCGGCGACGTGCTGAACGGCAACGGCGCCCGCGGCTCCTGGATGTCCATCGAGCGCATAGACCGCGACATGGTCCGCGCCGTGATCGCGGGCGAGGACAGCAAGTTCTGCACCCATTCGGGCTTCGACCGCCAGGCGATCGAGGAAGCGATGCGCCGCAACGCGCGCGGCGGCTCCGTCATCCGCGGCGGATCGACAATCAGCCAGCAGACGGCGAAGAACGCCTTTCTGTGGCAGGGCGGCGGCTACCTCAGGAAAGGCCTCGAAGCCTGGTTCACCCTCCTGATCGAGAACCTTTGGGACAAAAGGCGGATCATGGAGGTTTACCTGAGCGTCGCGGAGACTGGCATCGGCACCTACGGCGTAAATGCCGGCGCCCAGCGCTACTTCAACCACGACGCCTCGAACCTCACCCGCCAGGAAGCGGCCCGCATCGCCGCCGTCTTCCCCCTCCCCAAGCGCCGCGACGCGGTGACCCCGACCGGCTTCACCCGCCGCTACGGCAACATGATCGCCGCGCGAGTGAACGTCGTCGCCCGCGACCGCCTCGACGCCTGCGTCTACCAGGGCGTCACCGCGCCGGCCGAGCGCCCCGAACCCGCCGTCCGCCGTCCGGCTCCGCAGCCGAAAGCGGCGCCGCAGCCCGCGCCGCCGCTTCCCGGCGAAGAGTTCGAAAAGGAAGCGCCCGCACCTGTCGCGCCGACACCTGCTCCGCAGCCGGCACAGCGCGAGGCGGCTCCAGCGCCGCCGCCGGAAACAAACGCCCAATAACTCCCCTCCCGCCCGCGGGAGGGGAAGCTCTCAGAACGGCATCTTGAAGCCCGGAGGCATCTGCATACCGCCGGTAACCTGCTGCATGGAGGCTTGCGCGGCGATGTCGGCCTTGGCCCGGGCGTCGTTCAGCGCCGCGGCGACCAGGTCCTCCACCATCTGCTTTTCGCTCGGCTGGAGAAGGCTTTCGTCGATCTCGACGCCGACGATCCGGCCCTTGGCGCTGGCGCGGATCTTGACGAGGCCGCCGCCGGAGACGCCCTCGACCATCACATGATCGAGATCCTCCTGCGCCTGCATGAGCTTGGCCTGGGCCTCCTGGGCCATCTTCAAGAGGTCGTCGAGATTTTGCATGGCGTTCAAGCGCTCCGTTGATCGTTGCGGGTGAAGCCGGTCAGTTCGGCTTCGGGAAAGGCTTCGAAGGCGGCCGCCACGACAGGCGAGGCGAGAACCTCGCCGCGCAGGCGCTCCGCGGCCGCTTTCTCCTGCTCGAGGAGCGAAGGCTCGGCCTCACCGTCCGACGCACCGACGCTCCACGCGGTTCCGGTCGCGGCTTTCAGCGCCGCGCCGAGATCGCGAAGGAAGTCGCTCGCGAGCGGCTTCACCGGCTTGAGGACAAGCTCAGGCGGCGCATAGCGCACGACGCGGACGAAATCGTGGAGCTGCTGGGCGAGCAAGGCCTTGCCGCTCTCGTCGAGCAGCCTAACGAGCGCGGCGAAGCTCCCGGGAAGCGCGGCTGGAGGCGAAGGCGCCGGAGCCGAAGCGCCGCCGCCACGAGCCGGCGCCGCCTCCCCACTCGCCATCCGCTCCATCAGCGCGCCGGGATCGGGCAGCTCCGAAGCGTGGATGACGCGCAGCAGCGCCATCTCCGCCGCTTCCAGCGGCAAGGCGGCATTGTGAACCTCGCCGAGACCCTTGAGCAGGAGCTGCCAGAGCCGGTGCACCATGGCGTAGGACAGGCGGCCCGCCCAATCCGCATAGGCTTCGCGCTCTTCCTCCGACTGCGCGGGATCGGCGGCGCCGCCGACCTTGGCGCGGGTGATGCCGTGCACCGCTTCGAGGAGGCTGCGGATCAAGGCCGCCGGATCGACGCCGAGATCGTACTGGTCGCGCACCGCCGCGAGCGTGCCGCGCGCGTCGCCGGCGAGGAGCAGCCCGAGCAGCCGCCGGACCGCGCCCCGGTCGGAAAGGCCGAGCATGTCGCGCACCTGGTCCGCGGTGACTCCGCCTGCGCCGTGCGCGATCGCCTGGTCGAGGATGGACAGGCCGTCGCGCGCCGAGCCTTCGGCGGCGCGCGCGATCAAAGCCAGCGCTTCGGGCTCGACCTCCACCTCTTCCTTGCGCGACACTTCGGCGAAATGGGCGGCGAGCTGCTCGGCCGGGATGCGCCGGAGGTCGAAGCGCTGGCAGCGCGACAGCACCGTCACCGGCACCTTGTTGACCTCGGTGGTCGCGAACAAGAACTTAACGTGCGCAGGGGGTTCTTCGAGAGTCTTGAGAAGCGCATTGAACGCGTTCTTGGACAGCATGTGGACTTCGTCGATGATGTAGACCTTGTAACGCGCGGAGACGGCGGCGTAGCGCACCGCCTCGATGATCTCGCGCACGTCGTCGACGCCGGTGTGCGACGCGGCGTCCATCTCGACCACGTCGATGTGCCGCCCTTCGGCGATCGCGACGCAGGGCTCGCATTTCCCGCACGGGTCGATCG
This sequence comes from Allosphingosinicella sp., assembly GCA_035645215.1. GTDB lineage: Bacteria > Pseudomonadota > Alphaproteobacteria > Sphingomonadales > Sphingomonadaceae > Allosphingosinicella. The sequence continues at coordinate 5,897 of DASQND010000088.1, read as the reverse complement.
TCGGTCCGCCCTCGCGGTCCGGCCCGATGCAGTTCAGTGCCTTGGCGATGAGCCGCGCCGTCGAGGTCTTGCCCACGCCGCGCACCCCGGTGAGCAGGAAGGCATGGGCCAGCCGGTCCCGCCGGATCGCATTGCCCAGCGTCTGGACCATCGCGTCCTGCCCGACGAGCTCGCCGAACGACTGCGGCCGGTACTTGCGCGCGAGCACGCGGTACGGCGTCGCGGCCGCGGCCTTGACCGGCTGCGGCGGCTCGTCGAGCCCGAGCCCGAAGCTGGTCTCGGCGAGGTCGCCGTCAATCTGGTCTGGGGAATCGGACATGCGGGCTCATCCTAGCCGCGCCGCGCGCTTCTGTCGAAGCCGAAGGGACGGGAGATTGGCGGATGCTTGAAAGGTGGGAGCCGGAACGACCCGACGCATGACCTCGTTGCGGCTGCTTCCTTCCGGACCTGACCGGGTTGGCGAGAGCGCCGTCCGCCCGACTCCCGCGCCGCCTATGCGGCATTTGCTGCGTTGCCGCAAGATGGGGCCCTCAGGCGAAGGTCTCCGCGACAAGCCCTGCCACTGCGGCATGCGCCGCCGCGCGGGCGGGCAGCTCGGCGGTGCCGCCGTCCTGGAAGGAAGCGATGACGATGGGCGGCCGGCCGGGGGGCCATGCGATGCCGACGTCGTTCACCGCGCCGTTCGCGCCCGTGCCGGTCTTGTGGCCGAAGCGCCAATGCTCGGGGAGGCCGGCGCGGAGGCGGTCGGCGCCGGGGACGGCGGTCGTCAGCCACTGGACGAGACGCTGGCGAGAACCTCGGGAGAGCGCGTCGCCGAGGACGAGATCGCCGACCAGGGCCGCCATCGTGGCCGGGCTGGTCGTGTCGCGCGGGTCGCCGGGGTGGTTCGAATTGAGCTCCGTCTCGTAGCGGTCGAGCCGGGTCACCGGATCGCCGTGGGCGCGGGCGAAGCGGGTGAAGGCTTCCGGGCCGCCGAGCCGGCGCAGGAGCAGGTTCGCGGCGCTGTTGTCGCTCACCCGGACGATGGCGGCGGCGAGGGCCTCGATGCTGAGCCGCCCGGCAGCGAGGTTCTCGGTCACGACGGTGCTGTGCGGCAGCGGCTCCCCCGCTTCGAATTCGATTTCGTCAGCGAGGCGCAGCCGCCCCTCGTCCGCGGCTTCGAGGATGGCGGCGGCGAGCGGGAGCTTGAAGGTCGAGGCCATGGCGTAGCGGCCGAGCGGATCGTGGACGAGCTGGCTCCCGTCCCTCGTGTCGATCGCGGCGACGCCGATCCTTGCGCCCGGCCCGAGCGAGGCGCGGATCGCTTCGAAGCGGTCGGGCGCCACCTTGCGGGCGGGCTCGGGCGGCGTGGCGCGGGAGACGTTGCCCCTGCAGCCGGCGGCGAATGCGGCGGCGGAGGCGGCGAGGAAGAAGCGGCGGTCGATCATCGCGGCTCTATGCACCGGCCAGGGGCGCGGGGCCAGACGGCGCGGCGCAGGCGCCGGGAAGCTCGGCGAGCCAGCTCAGCTCGTAGACGACGCGGAAGCCGTCATGGTCGGACAGGCGCGGACCAGACGGGCCGCCGTCGAACATCGCTTCCACCCGCACCGGGCGAACCGCCACCGCGTCCCCGGGCCAGAAGAGCTGCAGGTCCTGCGTGTCCATCCAGGGCGCGTCCCCGTCCCAGGAGAGGCCGACGTCGCATGTCTCCGGCTGCTCGGCGCAGACGCGGTGGACGAGGCGCAAAGGCTGCGTCCGGTCGAAGGCGTCGAAGCGCAGCTCCGAATGGCGCATGTTGAAGTCACCGCCGAGGATGAGCGGCGCTTCGAAGCCGGCGATGTCGTGGATGAAGGAGGCGATGAACTGCGCCTGCTGCCGGTGCGCGGCGTGGTGGCGCCGGGCGGGCACGCGGGAGGATCCTTGCGAATTCATGTGGGTGTTGAAGAGGTGCAAGGTGCCCGGAACGCCGGGTATCTGGATTTCGGCGTGGAGCACGCCCTTGTTGGCGAGGCAATCGAAGCCGGCGCAGCTCCGGCGCGGAAAAGGCGCGGAATTGACGGTGAGGATCGGATAGTCCGCCGCGATGGCGAGCCCCGCCGTCTGGAGCTTGAGCCCGAGTTCGCCGCGAAACGGCCGGCGCGGACCCGGCAGCGAGCCGCCCGCCCGCCGGACCCGGTCTTCGCTGCGCGCCGGCCCGGCGGCGATGCTCGGATAAGGCAGCGCCTCGACCGCGCGGACGGCATTGCCGCTGAACACCTCCTGGAGGAAGACCACTTCCGGCGCGGCGCCCGAAGCCCGCAGTTCGGCCAGCCGCGCCGAGATGGCGCGCAGCGGCGCGGCGCGGCCGGTGCGCGCCGGCCAGCTCAGCCCCTCCACATTGTAGGTGAGGACGTCGAGCCGCGTCGACGCGGTGCGCCCGTCTTCGGACAAGGCGATGGCGGGGCGGTTGGCGCCGGCGCAGGCGGCGGTCCGCTCGCGCGGCAGCGTCGCGCAGCCGCCGAGCAGGGCAAGGGCGCCGAGCGCCGCGGCCAACCGCCGCATCACCGCCCCTGCATGTCGTGCGAATCGCCGGGGATGCGCACGGTGAGGCTTTCGAGCGCCTCCTCCAGCCGAATCTGGCAGGCGAGGCGCGAGTGGCGCGTGACGCAGGCGGCGAGATCGAGCAGGTCCTCCTCCTCCTCCGACGCGGGCGGGAGCTTCGCAAAGTCCTCGGCGGCGACGATGACGTGACATGTCGAGCAGGCCATCTGCCCCTCGCACGTCCCCTCGAGCGGCTGGCCCGCGACCTGCGCGACGTCGAGCAGCCGCTCGCCCGCCGGCGCGTCGACCTCCTGGACGCGCTCGCCGTCGGCCGAGACGAAGCGGACCCGCGTCATGCCGCCCACCGTCCCTGCCGCCCTGCAGCTTCTAGGATGAGGGCCAGGCCGCGGCGAAGGTCCTCCTCGCTTGTGTGGCGGCCGAAGCCGATGCGTATGCTGGAGCGCGCCTCCTGTTCGCTGAGGCCGAGCGCCGCCAGGACATGGCTCGCGCGCCCGGAGCCGCTCGCGCAGGCCGACCCGGCAGAAAAGGCGACCTCCCGCACTTCGGAGATCAGGCGCGCGGCGTCGATACCGTCCCGGCAGATGCTGAGGTTGCCCCGGTAGCGCTGCTCCGCCGATCCGTTGATCGTCCAGCCTTCCAGCATTTCAATGGCGACGGCCCAGAGGCGGCGGACGTGCTCCGCATCCTGCTCCTGTCGCTCGGCGAGGAGCCGCGCCGCCTCGCCGAAGCCGACGCACAAGGCCGGGGAGAGGGTGCCCGAGCGAAGGCCGCCCTCCTGGCCGCCGCCGTGGAGCAGCGGATCGAGCGGGACCCCGCCGCGGACCCAAAGGGCGCCGATGCCCTTGGGCCCGTGGACCTTGTGCGCCGAGACCGCAACCATGTCGCAGGCGGCGAGCGGAAGCGGGACGCGGCCGAACCCCTGCACCGCGTCGCAGAAGAAGAGCGCGCCGCGTTGGCGGGCGAGCGCCGCGATCTCGGCGATTGGGTGGACAACTCCGATTTCGTTGTTGACCAGCATCGCCGCCACGAGCCCGGTGCGCTCGTCCACGCGGGCGGCGAGAAGGTCGCGGTCGACGAGGCCGTCCGAAGCGACCGGCACGATCTCCACCTCGAAGCCTTGGCCGCCGAGCCACTCCACCGTGTCGAGCACGCAGGCATGTTCGGTGGCGAAGGTGACGATGCGGCGGCGCCCCTCCGGCAGCCGCGCGGCTGCACCCTTCAGCGCCCAGTTCGCCGCCTCCGTCGCGCCCGAGGTGAAGTAGAGGCGTCCACCTGTACCGTCGCTGCCGGTCGCCCCTGTCAGCGCTCCCAGCACATGCTCCCGCGCCACCTCGATTGCGGCCGCCGCTTCCCGGCCGATCCGGTGCGGCGAGTGCGGGTTGGCGAAGTTGCTCTCGAGCCACGGCCGCATCGCCGCCGCCGCTTCGGGCGCGAGCGGAGTCGTCGCCTGGTAGTCGAGGTAGATGGGCGCCTTCACGCGGCCCGGCGCTTCTCGAACAAGGCGCGCCAGTGGTGGAGGAGCGTGTCCACGTCGGCTTCGCTCGTTTGCGGGCCGAAGCTGATGCGGATGACCTCGCGCGCCGCCTCTTCGCTCCACCCCATTGCGGTCAGGACGTGGCTGGTCTTGAGGCTGCCCGAGGCGCAGGCGCTTCCCGCCGAAACGGCGATTCCGGCGAGATCGAGCTGCATCATCTGCGCCGCGCCGGGGACGCCGGGCATCCGGTAGGCGGAGATGGTGGCGATGCGAGGCGAGTCGCCGCCGACGATCTCGCCGCCGGCCGCGGCCACGCCTTCGTCGAGCCGGGCGCGGAGCGCCTTGGCCTGCTCGTACCAGCCATGGTCCGCCTCGGAGGCCGCGGCGAAGCCGGCGATAAGCGGGACCGCCTGGGTGCCGGGTCGATGGCCGCCCTCCTGGCCGCCGGCGGCGGCGAGCGTCGCCGGATCCTTGACGAGGAGCGCGCCAATCCCGGGTGGCCCGCCGAACTTGTGCGCGGCGACGACGATGAAGTCCGCGTCGGGGAGCGGCAGCTTGCCGGCGCTCTGGGCGCAGTCGGCGAGGGTGAGCCCCCCTGCCCGCTTCACCCGCTCGGCGACCTCCTCAACCGGCTGAAGCACGCCCGTCTCATTGTTGACGGATTGCACCGCGACGAGCGGCCGCTCCGCCCCGGCAAGCGCCGAATCGAGATCGGCGAGGTCGATCCGCCCGTCCGCGGCTACCGCGATCTGCCGCATCCCCTCGGCGCAGCGCAGCACCGCCGGATGCTCGATCGCCGAGACGATGCGCGGCCCCGCCTGCGCGCGGCGCATGACGATCTCGATCGCCTCGGTCGCACCGGAGGTGAAGACGACCGTGCCCGTCCAGCCGAGCGCCTGGGCGATGCGGCGGCGCCCGTCCTCCATGAGCGCGCGCACCGCCCGCCCCTCGGCATGGGGCGAGGACGGGTTCGCCCAGGCGCCGCACGCGTCCGCCATCGCCGCCTGTGCCTCCGGCAAGATCGGAGTCGTCGATGCGTGGTCGAGATAGATGCGGTCGGGCAACTCGGCTGATCCTCCTCGAATAAATTGCGCTCTTTTATCCGGCCCCTATATAGGTCGGGACCGCGACAGGCGCCGCCCCGTCGCATTTTCTTTGATGCCAGCCATCTGCAGGTGCAATGCCCGAAGTCATTTTTCCCGGTCCCGAAGGCCGTCTCGAAGGCCGTTTCAACCCCGGCCTGCGTCCCCGCGCGCCCGTCGCCCTGATCCTTCACCCGCATCCGCAGGGCGGAGGCACGATGAACAACGCCATCGTCCAGGCGATGTACAAGACGTTCGTGCGGCGCGGCTTCGCGACCTTGCGCTTCAACTTCCGCGGCGTCGGGAAAAGCCAGGGCGTGTTCGACAACGGCATCGGTGAACTCTCCGATGCCGCCTCCGCGCTCGATTGGGTCCAGTCCATTCACCCGGAGGCCGAATCGACCTGGATCGCGGGCTTCAGCTTCGGCGCCTGGATCGGCATGCAGCTCCTGATGCGCCGCCCGGAAGTGCGCGGCTTCATCTCGGTGGCGCCGCCCGCCAACATGTACGATTTCAGCTTCCTCGCCCCCTGTCCTTCGTCCGGCATCATCATCCAGGGCGAGGGCGACGAGGTGGTGAACCCGCCCGCCGTCCAGAAGCTCGTCGACAAGCTCAGGACCCAGCGCCACATCACGATCGAATATAAGACGATCCCGGCCGCGAACCACTTCTTCGCGCACGAGATGCCGCTGCTCATGAAGGCGGTCGACGACTATCTCGACTACCGCCTCAGCCCCGGCTGCCCGATCCGCTAATTCTCCGTCATTGCGAGCGAAGCGAAGCAATCCAGGCTGCGCCGGTGCGGGTCTCCGCCGTCCGCT
>DASQND010000087.1:0-38922 GCA_035645215.1 Allosphingosinicella sp. | reverse complement strand
GTCATGTTGGTCGAAATGCCGCCCTGCAGCGGCTTGATGAACAGGCGGTCGCCGCGCCGGTTGGCGGTCACCTGCCAGGCGCCGCTGTCGCCCAGAGCGACATTCTCGATCTGCTCGTCGGGCGCGAGCTCGACGGTGAGCATGTAGCCGGCCGCGACTTCGAGGATGACGACCTGGTCGGCGGCATAGTCGATCGTCTGGAGGCGCCGGTCGCCGGCGCCGGGCTGCGGCCGGACCTGCGCCGCGGCGGGGAGCGCCGCGAAGGCAAGGACCAGGGCGAGAGCGAGCCTCACAGCTCGACCTCGGGCTGGGCCGGCTGCTGCGGCCGCTGCCCCTGCGGCGCCTGCTGCTGCGGGACCACCGCCTGCGGCCGCTGGATGGTGGGCACCACCATCGTCGGCTGCTGCGCGCCTTCCTGAGGAACCGCGACGCCCGGCTGCGCCGGCTGGACCGCTTCCGGCGAAGGCAGCGCCTCCTGGCTCTTGCGATAGCGCACGACCTGGAAGCCCAGGGGATTGGCGAAGCGGTCTTCCTGCCCCATCGGCTCGCCCGTGAACCGATACTGGATCGTCGCGACCCAGGCGCCGAGCGGCGCGGCTTGCCCGCCGGGTCCGCGCAGCCGCGTCTCGAAGCGGACGGTCGCCCCGTTGCCCGCTTCCGGCAGCACGCTCTTCACGATGGTTTCGACGGTCGAGCTGCGCGGATAGCGGACCAGCGGGCTTTGCGGGTTCGTCTGCTGCATGGCCGCGATATATTCCGCGCGCGCATTGCCGGCCGACCACAAGGTGACGTGGCGATAGTCGGCCTGGACGGTGGAGATGTCGAAGCTTTCGCGCCGGACGACATATTGGACGAGGAACGACTGGGTGAGCGCGCTGTCCGCGGAGATGCGCTGCTCCTCGAGCGGCCGCACCGCCTGGACGAAGCCGGTATTGCGGTCGACCAGGAGCGTGACGGTCCGCTCCGACTTGAGCGGCACGAGGAGGACCAGCGCCAGCGCCTCGAGCACGGCGATGCCGCAGGCGCCGGCCGCCACCATCCAGGCGACCTTTCGCGATTTGCGAAGCTCCCCTTGCCGGTCCCCGGCCCAGCTCTCCGCTTCCTTGTAATAAGCGTCGAGCGTTTCACGCGATCTCTTGTTCATCTGGTCCTGTCCCGCCTCTGGGCGACGCCGGAGACGCGGCCGCGAGTCCGGCGGCGGCCGCTCTGGCCGAGCGGCGTGATGGCGCCTTGCAGTGCGCCGCCGTCCCTGCCCGCGGCCGCGGCAACGGATGCGGAAGCGAGCTGCGCCGCGGGCGGCGGCGGCGCAAAGGACTCGCGGCGCTGGGTGGCGGCGACGGCTTCGGCGATGGCGACGGCGCGGGTGCGCTCGGCTGCGGCATTGGCATCGCTGCCCGCGGCGCCGCTCGCGCCGGCGGCGCCGGCAGGCGCGGGCTGGAGGCCGCGCATGCGGATCGACTCGAAAAGCTGCGTCGAGGCGGTGCGCACCGCCTGCGGGATGCGGAAGCTGTAGGCGAGCCGCGCCGCCGCGATCAGCACCGCGACGAGGACGAGGCCGAAGACGAGGGTCATGACGAGCAGCTCGACGGGGACGCTCGGCGTCGAGACGTCGGCACGCCGCGTCGCGATCACCGTCGCCATCCAGGGCTCCATCAAGGCGAGCTCGACGCCGAGCACGATCGAGGTCGCGGCGGCGCCGAAGGCGGAGCCGGCAAGTCCGCGTACCCAGCCTTCGAAGAGCCCACGCGTCGCGTCGAAAAGCAGAAAGAGCGCGAACAAGGGCCCGAGCGCGAGCAGCAGGCCTGCGACCAGCCGCACCGACGCATAAGCGGCGATGGCGCCGGTCAGGAACAGGGTGCGCGCCTGGCCGAGGATTTTTCCTTCCTCGGTCGGGTTCCAACGCGGGCGGGACTGGAGCTGCTCGAGCCGCCGCAGCTCCTGCTGCTGCTGCTGAGGCGTGAGCGTTTCCGTCGGGCCGACGGTCACCTCCGTGTTCGGCGGGCGCCCGGCGCCGACCATCGCCAGCTCGGCGAGCATGTTGTCGACGCCCTGGAGCCGGACGGCGATGCCGCCGTCGGAGCCCGGAAGGCCTGCGGGCCGACCGATGGTTCCGGCAAGCTCCGCCGGCCCGCGAAGCGTGACGTCGTAGACCAGGGTGCGGAAAGCGGGCCAGCTCGTCGCCAGCATGAGCACCGCGCCGATCTTGACCGCCATCAAGGTCGCGTCGCGCGCGGTCGGCACTTCGCCGTAGAGGAGGCGGTAGCCGAGCAGGCCGACGAAGATGGTGAGCGCTCCCGCCAGCGCCAGCGACACGGCGGAGCCCGGCTGCGCGAGCGCGCCCCACCCACCCTGGCCGATCGTCTGGGCGTGGCAATCGACGGTTGCCAGGATCCGGCGCAGGAACTCGCCCTCGGGCAGGAAGGACGGACAGGCGCCGAGCATCAGGCGCGCTCCAGCAGGCGCGGGATCCAGGCCTCGGGCTCGTCGCCGGTCTCGGCGCGGATCTCGTCGAGGAGCCGGACCGTCCGCTCGCGCCCGGACAGGATCGTGAGCAGGTCCTTCTCGCCGCCGAGATTGAGCCGGGCGACGACGCTGTCGGCGCCGTGCTTGATGAGGAAGCAGCGCGCATCGTCCGGGAGCGTGCGGACGATCTCATATTCGTGCGGCGTCAGGCCGAAGCCGTCCACATAGTCCGACTCGCGCGCCTTCGGGTTCGCCATGAAAACCTGGGTCGCCGCCTGCTCGATGATGGCGCTGGCGATCCTGCTTTCGAGCGCGTCCTGCGCGCTCTGCGTGGCGAAGCCGACGATGCCGTTCCTTTTCCGGATCGTCTTTTCCCAATCCTTGATCCGGCGCACGAAGACCTCGTCGTCGAGCGCCTTCCAGCCTTCGTCGACGACGACGATGGCTGCGGTGCCGTCCAGCCGCTCCTCCACGCGGTGGAAGAGGTACATCATGGCCGGGCTTCTGAGCGTCGGATCGTCGAGGATCTGCGTCATGTCGAAGCCGACCGTGTCGGCCGCGAGATCGGTCAGATCGTCCTGATTGTCGAACAGCCAGGCATGCTCGCCATCGCCCCACCAGGGGCGGAGACGCGCGTAGAGATCGGCGGCGTGCGGGCGGTGGCCGCCGCGGAAGAGCTCGGCGACGTGGCGAAGCCGCCGGTGGTGGTGCGGCTGGGCGAAGCTCGCGTCGAGCGCGTCCTTGATCCGCGAAATCTCGTCCGTGTCGGTCGCGCCGGCGAGGAGCGCCAGCCAGTCGATCAGGAACTGGCGGTTGGCGGGTGTGTCGGCGAGCTGGAGCGGGTTGAGGCCCGACGGGTTTCCGGGGCGGAGCACGTCGTAGCGGCCGCCGATGGCGCGGATGAAGAGCTCGGCGCCTCGGTCCTTGTCGAAGAAGATGATCCGCGGCCGGTACTTCCTCGCCTGGGCGAGGAGGAAGTTCAGCACCACCGTCTTGCCCGATCCGGACGGGCCGATGACCGTGAAATTGCCGAGGTCGCCCTGGTGGAAGTTGAAGTAATAAGGCCCGGCGGCGGTGGTTTCGAGGAGGGTCACGGCCTCGCCCCAATGATTGCCCTGCGCGGAGCCGACCGGGAAATTGTGGCTGGACGCGAAGGAGCCGAAATTGGCCGTCGAGATGAGGCCGCGGCGCGCGATATATTTGAAGTTGCCCGGAAACTGCGCCCAGAAGGCGGGTTCGAGGCCGATCTCCTCGCGCACCGCGATGATGCCGAGATCGGCGAGCGCCGCCTGCACTTCGGCCGCGCCTTCGTCGACCCGCGCGGGGCTGTCGGCGCGGATCGCGATGGTCATGTGATGCTCGCCGAAGGCGGCGCGACCGGCGGCGACATTGTCCTTGGCTCCGGTCAGCTCCGCGCGAAGGCTCAGCGCCTCGTCCTCGGCCGAGCGCATGCGGCGCAGCGCGAGGTTCATACCGGAGAGGGCTTCGCGCCGCTCGACGAAACCGAAGGACTGCGAGACCGTCATCTCGAACGGCAGGCGCATCAGGTCGTCGAGCATGCCGGGCTCGGTCTGGCCCGGATAATCCTTGATCGAGATGATCGCCTGGAACGTGCGCGGCGTCGTGCCCGCGCGGCCGAGCTCGACCGTCTCCTGGCCGAAGCTCACCCGGCGATAGGGCAGGTAATCGCCGAGGTCCTGCTGCGGCATGAGGACGGGGCGCATCTCGGCATTGTAGAGCGCGGAAAGGAATTCGAGCGGCTCCGAACAGGCGCCGTGCGGCGTCTGGTAGGCGCCGAGCAGGCGCGGGCCGTAGCTGCCGAGCGCGGCGAGGAGGGCGTCGCGCCCGGCGTCGAGCTGCTTTTTCTCGTAGGCCGTGTTCGCGCCGGACGGCAAGGTCGCGCGCCCGAGGAGCGAGCGCACCCGGTCCGCCATCCCGACCTTTCCCTGCAGGGGGCGGCGCACGAGCGTCAGGAACAAATCGTTGACGTAGAGATGCTTGGTCGCGAGCCGGTTCTTCCAGGCCGTGTCGAGCGTGCGGGAAAAAGCGTCCGGATAGTCGGCCGAAAGCTCCGGCTCGATCCGGCGCCGGACGATGTGGTGGTACAGAGCGAAGCGCGACGAGCCCACCGCCTGCAGCATCGCATCGCGCAGGCGCTTCCTGTAATTGATCTCGTCCGTGTCGGCCGTCTCGAACAGGAGGCCGCGCAGGTGGATGACCTGCATGAGGAGGCCGTCGCGAGTCTCGATCGTGTGATCGTCGACATGGCGCGCATATGGGAGGTGCCTGCCCGCCGGATATTCGCGCGCCGCCGCCGCCGCCGCGTCCTGGCTCAGGGCCGGTAGGAGTTGCATCGCCAGATCGAATGGTTGCGGACCCGCGGGCAGCGGCGGACCTTGGTGAGCCAGAGATCGAAGAAGCGGGGTTCGCGCACGCAAAGCACCGCGCCGATGCCGTGGACGAGGAGCGCGGCGAGCAGCACCCAGGGCGTCCTGAAGATCAGGAACAGCTCGGTCGCGAGCACGGCGTTGACGATGAAATAGCTGTAGGTGACGCCGGCGAACATCTGCGGCCGGGTCAAGGCCACGAACAGCGGATCCTGTTCGAGCCGGCTCATCTTCTATTGCCCCAATTGGGCGGTGGACTGGATGCCCGCGACGATGCTCGCGGCTCCGAACAGGATGAAGCAGCCGAGGATGACGACCGCGCCGTAGCGCCAGTTGATACGCCCGGTCAGCATCAGGAAGCCGACCGAAGCGACCGCGATCACGGCGACCACGGTTGCGATCGTGCCGAGCAAGGTTCCCTCGAGCCAGCGCACGGCGGCGACGATGACGCCCGAGCCGGCGGGATCGGCGAGCGAATCCTGCGCGAAGGCAGGCGCCGCGGCCAGCGCCGCAACGGCGATTGCGGCGCGCGCGATGCGCCGGACACTGCTCAGATGTTTCGCCATTTCCCCCGGCCCTGCCGATTCCCTCGGCCTGGATAGTGCGCGCTCCGCCGCGGCTTGCCAATAGATATCAGACTCTTCCGCGCCGAAGCGAGAGGCGCCGGAGGCTTAGTTGAAGACGGCGACGAGCCTGAAGCGGCCGCCCGCCGCGCTGCGCGGGCCGAGATAGAGCGGCATCGCGCCCGCGCCCGGCGCCGCGAGGAAAACGGTTGCGCCGCCCTCGGGCGCCGCGCCGCCCGCCGCTTCGAACGTCGCCGCGAAGCACTGGCTGCGCGCCGGAGTGGGTCCGCCCGAGCAAAGCGGCTCGACCGAGACGAGGCGCAAGGTGCCGCCGCCGGCGATTGCGAAGCGCGTCCCGACATGGGCCGCCCAGTCGGACATGCCGCCGCGCGCGAGGTCCGCTGCCGCCGTGCGCGCGCCGCGAACGGGCGCGGCGAGCGCCGGCGCGGCGCCCCCGATCAGCCCCGCGCCAAGTCCAGCAAGAAGATGACGGCGCGTCACGCGCGCCCTTACGGCCATGTCTGTCAAGATTACCCCCCGTGCGAATCGGCTAACCAATGCACCCGGCGCGGACTTTAGCGGCGCTGTACGGACGCGTGAACCCCGGAGCCGAGAAAAGCGGTCAGCGGCGCTGCAGGCGATACATGGGATAGTCTCCGTAATTCTTCGCAAGCGGGATCCGGCCCACATAGGCTGAGGTGAAGCGGCCGCGCGCTTCCAGGGCAAGGATCGCCGCCAGCGGCTCCGTGACGAAGACGGCGCCGGGCGGAACCACCGGCTCGATCCGCGCCGCGCGGGAGACTTCGGTGCCGTAGAATGTGGTGCGGCCGGTGATCCGGTCGGTGGTTCGGTAGGCGGAGCCGTAATGGACGCCGACCCGCATCCCGCCGCCCGCGTCCAGGCCGAGACGGGCATAGTCGAACTCGGCGAGGCGCGCCTGGAGCTCGAGCGCGATTTCGGCGGCGGCGGGGGCACTCTGGGTGACGGCGTAGAGCGCGTCGCCCCAGCTGTTGCGGCAGGCGACTTCGCTTTCGTGCGCGTCGAGCACGTCCGCGACGACGCGCATGACTCCGTCCCAGAAGGCAGGGAGCGCGGTTTCGGAAAGCTTCGAGAAGCCGACGAAATCGGTGAACAGGATGGCGGCCAGCACTCGCTCGTAGGGGCTGTCGAAGTCGATCGGCGGCCGCACGAAGCGGCGGTCGACGCCGTCGGGCGCGATCGTCCGGCTGCGCTCCCCCGCCTCTCTCCAGGCCGCGACGTCCGCGCCGGTGCCAGCCGGGCCGCTTGCCGGCGTGCCGTCCCAAAGCGCGACCTGGAGCGCCTCCGAATGGAGATGCTCCGCCCGCAGCCGCGCGAGACCCATCGCCATGCGGCTCTGATAGCCGAACTGCTCCGCATCCCCGAAATAGCGGATCTCGCTCGCCGCGGTGACGGAGGTGGCGGCAGCCATGCAGGCGCGGAAGCGCGGCAGCCACGCCTCGCCGCAGGGCAGCACGCTGTGCGTCACGAAGTCCGCCTCGGCGAAGGGCAGGACGACGTGGAGCTCGGCGCCGCGCGCCAGCAGCACTTCGGCGAACAGGATGTCGGCGCCGGCGGCGAGCGCGCCGTAGCCGAAGCCGACATTCTCTTCGCCCAGGACGCGGTCGATCTCGGCGCGCAGCCGCGCCTCCACTTCGGCGTCCGCGACGAACATGTGGCCGGCGAAGTGGATCACCGCCGGCGCCCGGAGCCCGTCGAGGAGGGCGGCGCGCTCGCCCTCCTCGAGGCCGAGACGGTCCGCCACCAGGCCGAGCTGGCGCCGCGACGAGGAGCGGGCGCCGTGATCGCGCGACGAGGTCACCGGCTCCGCCCGCAGCGCCTCGGCCGCTTCGCCGGCGCGGCCGAGGAGAAGCAAGGCTTCGGCGCGAGTCACCGCCATGTAGTAATCGGTGGGCGCCGCGACGGCGGGATCGCCGAGCAGCGCTTCGGCGAGCCTTCGCGATTCCCCTTCCCACCCCGACAGCAAGGCGAGGGTCGCGGCGTTGATGCCGGGGAAGGAGTCGCCGCTCTCGCGGTAAATCCTGCAATACGCTTCGAACGCCTCGTCCAGCGCCGCCGTGCGCGCATCGCCGTCCGCAAGCGCGAGGGCGCGGTCCTTGAGCAGGCGCGCGCCGGCCGCGCGCTTGTGCGGGTCGGCCGAGCCGCCGAGTCCGTAAGATACGAACAGCGCCATCGCGCGCTCCGTGTCGCCCATCCGCGCGAGCGCCAGCACCTGAAGGTGCCGCAGGTCCTCGCACGCCGGCTCCTCGGCAAGGCCGGAAACGGCGATGTCGTAGGCGGCGATGAGGTCGCCGCGGGCGATGGCGGCCTTCGCGCGGCCGGCCGGAGGGAGGGAGTCGCCAGTCATCCCCTTGCTTATCGCCGAGCCCCGTGCCGGCGCCAACGCGCATTTCCTTTTTCGCTTTCGCGACGAACGGATGCATCGAAAGCCGCTTGAGGCGCGTTAATGCCTTGTGAACAGCAGATTTTCAGCCCTGATCCTGAGCGGCCTCGGCGCCGGCGCCCTTTATGCGGCGACCTTGAGCCCCGCCGCCCCGGCCGAGCAGGCGGCCGATCCCGCCGCCGTCGACCGCTACCTCGCGCAGCTCAGCGAGGAGGTGCCGCCGCCCGTCGCCGCCAAGCTCGCCCGCGAAGCGCAGCCGCCGCGCGATTCCGAGCGCACCAAGGAGCTGGCGAAGGCGGATCGCGCGGAGCCCGTCGTCGGCGCCGCCTTCACTGTCATTCGCTAGCCGCTGGCTGCGCGGCGCCCGGCCGCGTTCCAGGACCTCACGGCATCCGCGATCCCCGCTGCCGGCTGCGGGCGCCCGATGAAATAGCCTTGCGCAAGGTCGCAGCCCATCGCCCGCAGCGCCTCCAGGCAGCCTTCATCCTCCACCCCTTCCGCCACGACTTCGAGCCCGAGCTCGTGCGCCATGGCAACCGTCGAGCGCACCATGATGGCGTTCCTCGGCGAGGTCTCGATGTCGGCGACGAAGCTCCGGTCGATCTTGAGCTCGGTCGCGGGCAGCATCCGGATGTAGCCGAGCGAGGACTGGCCGGTCCCGAAATCGTCGATCGAAACGCCGGCGCCGAGCGCCCGCCACGCTTCGAGCGCGGCGATCGCGGCTTCGGGATCGGCCATGGCCGCCGTCTCCGTCACTTCGATGGTCAGCCGCTCCGCGGGCAGGCGCCCGGCGCGGACCGTTTCGCGAAGCTCCGCCATGAATTCGGCCTCGCCGAGGAGGCTCGCCCCCACGTTGACGGCGACGCCGAGGTCGAGCCCCGCATCGCGCCAGGCGAGCGCATCGACGAGCGCTTCGCGCAGCACGTGCCGCGTGAGATCCTGGCCGCGGCCCCCCTCCTCGATCAGCGGCAGGAAGGCATCGGGCGGGATCAGGCCGCGCTGCGCATGCTGCCAGCGCACCAGCGCCTCGACGGCGACGATCCGGCCGGCGGCGAGATCGAGCTTGGGCTGGTAGAAGTTGCGGATCGCGCCGCTCGCAAAGGCCTCGTCGAGCTCGCCCATCAAGGCGAGGTTGCGGCTGACCTCCTCCGAATCCCTGGCGGTGAAGCGGCTCATGCGGGCGCCGCTGCGCTCGGCCTGGCTGGCCGCGAGCGCCGCATTGGCGGCGAGCTGGCCCGCCGCCGCCCCGTCGCCCGCGGCGAGACCGAAATGGAGCGGCACTTCGACGCGGCGGCCGTCCGCCTCCTGGTCGCGCGCGAGCGCGGCGAGGCCGTCGAGCGACACGGCGGCGCCGCCCCCGATCCAGGCGAGGCTGGCTTCGTCGGTCCGGTAGATGGGAGCGCCGCCGGTGCCGAGGCCGAGGCGCCCGGCGAGCGCGGCGACGAGCTTCGCCGTCGCCTCCGGCCCAAGCGCCGCGGCGAGGGAAGCGAAACCGCCGATGCGGGCGACGACGATCTCGACCGTGCCCGCGCGGCGCGCCGCTTCTTCGAGGGCGAAGAGGTTGGGGAGCCCGGTCGCGGCATCGCTGCGCGCCTGATGCCGCTCGCGGCGGCGGCGGAGCGCCGCGGCGGAGGCCACGGCAGCGGCGGCGAGCGCGGCGAGCGCGGGCGCGACGTCGAACGACAGGGCGAAGGCGCGGTCCGCAGCGAATGCGAGAACCGGCGCGAGCGCGGCCCCGGCGAGAAGCGCGGCAATGCCGAAGCGGCTCGGCCCGCGGACGGTCCCCGCAGCGCAGAGCAGCAGCGCGAGGACGAGCGGCAGCGCGCCGCCGGCGGGCATCCGCGCGGAGCCCGCCATCAGCGTCTCGGCGGCCACCGCCTGGATCACGACTCCGGGGAGGAAGCCGTGGCGCGGCACGGCATAATGGTCGCCATTCTCGACCGCCGTCGAGCCGACGATGACGCGGCGCCCGGCGATCGCGGCGGCGGGAACGCGGCCTTCGATCAAGTCGACGAAGCTGTGGCGCGGTACCGAGGCGGGATCGACCGCATAGTCGACGGCGAAGCTGTCCGCCGAATTCTCGGTCGTCTCCGCGATCATCGCGGCGAGCGAGGGCCGCGGCACGCCGAAGGTCTCGCCGCCGAGTGGCATGAAGCGAAGCGCGCCGTCTTCGTCGGGGAGGACGTTGGCGGTGGCGAGAAAGGCGTGGCCGGCGAGCGCGGGAATGGACGCGGAATCGATCGCGGCGTCGCTGCCGTGAACGGCCGGCTGGGTGAAGGTCGGGAGAATGACGCCGCCGCCCGCCCGCGCCAGCGCCGCGCCGAACGCCGCGTCCTCGGACGCCGTGGAGCGGCTGGAGAAATCGACGTCGAAGGCGATGGTGCGCGCGCCCGCCTCGCGCAGCCGGTCGACGGCGCGGGCGTGGAGCCCTCGCGGGAGCGGCCACTGCCCGATCGCGTCAAGGGAGCGTGCGTCGATCTCGACGATATGGACTTCGCCCGACGCCGGGCGCTCGCGAAGCGCGTCGCGCCATTCGGACAGTCTGCGGTCGAGGCCGACGCCGATTCCCGTATCCAGGAGGAGGAGCCCGGCGACGGCGGCCGCGGCGAGCGGGGCGGCGTAGCGGGCGAAGGCGCGCGCGCCGTCTCGTCGCACAGGCGCGGGCATGCGCGGCATCAGAAGCTCCGGGACAGGCCAAAGCGCAGGCGATGGCGATCGGCGCGGAAGAATTCGATCGAGCTCGACGTGCGGTTGTACGTGTAGGTGAGGGACGGCGTCAGGCCGACGAGGAACGGGCGGCGGGTCGCGACGTAGAGGCTCCCGTAGGCGCGCCAGTCGGCCCGGGCGTCGGGCGAAAGGAGAAGGATCGGGCCTTCATATTCGACCCGGCCGAGCCCCGCCGTGATGCCGCCGATGAGGTCCGCGGTGAGATAATGGCTGAGCCCGCCGTGAATGCCGATTTCCCGGCTCGAATAGGCGTCGGCGCCGAGCCAGCTCGCCCGGACGTAGACGCCGGCCGAGCCCGACAGCGTCGGATCGATCACCGTTTCGTAGGTGAGGTAGAGGCCGGCCTCGGTGCCGCCGAAATCCTCGCCGTAATCCGAATCGAAGAACCGCGCGTCGACGAACAGGGAAAGCGCCTCCCCTTCCCCCAGCGGCTGGCGGTATCGGGCGCGAAGGCCGGCGCCGCGCATCGCCGAGACGCCGGCGTAGCGGCGGTCGAAGCCGGTCGCCTGAAGGAGGAACGTCGCGCCGCCTTGCGCCTGCACTTCGACGCCTGCGGCGATCAAGGCGGAGGCGTCGTCGGCGCGGCCGCCCTGCTGCTCGAGGACGAAACCTTCCGCATCGATGGCGGCAGCAACGCCGGGCGCGAGCGGCACGCGGCCGCGCAGCGACGCCGACATGCCGACGCCGACGCCGCCATGCTCGCGCAGCGACGGGTCGAGCGGCACGGGAAGGACCACGCCGCCCAGCGACAGGTCGACGCTTTTCGCGTCGGTGGAATTGGTGACGTTGCTGTCCGCGACGACGCTGGCGTCCACCGTGAGGCGCCAGTCGGG
This sequence comes from Allosphingosinicella sp., assembly GCA_035645215.1. GTDB lineage: Bacteria > Pseudomonadota > Alphaproteobacteria > Sphingomonadales > Sphingomonadaceae > Allosphingosinicella. The sequence continues at coordinate 27,527 of DASQND010000087.1, read as the reverse complement.
GCCGCCGCGGCGGGCGGCGCGCTGGCGGGCGCCTTCGGGTGTCGTTGTCCGCTCCCCTTCCGCGAGGCTGGCGGGATATTGCTCGCCGGGCTCGGGCGGCTCGGTCGAGGGCGCCTGGATCTGCTCGCCGCCGCCCGCCGTGTCTCTATCGTTGACCTGGGCGGGAGCCCCGGGCTGCGCATTGGCTGCGAGCAGCAGCCAGGCGCCGGAAAGGGCCGCACGGCATCGCATCCCTGGTTTCCACCTCCCCGGTGCCGGCCGGCCTCGTACCGCGGCGAAAAGCAGGACTAGCAGGACAGGATTGAAGAATTGTTAGCGATAAAGCGCGGTGCGCCAGCAGCTTAGAGGCAGACCAGCCCGAGAAGGCAGCGGCTGGGGTCCGTCGGCTGCGTCGCCGGCGGCGGGGGCGGCGGCTGGGTCGGCGCGACGGGCACGGTCGTGCCGGGCGCGGGCTCGGGTGCGGGCGCAGGCGCCGGTGCAGGCTCGGGAGCCGGAGCCGGTGCGGGCGCAGGAGCAGGAGCAGGCTCGGGAGCCGGAGCAGGCTCGGGAGCCGGCGCCGGCGCGGGAGCCGGCGCGGGTGCAGGAGCAGGCTCGGGAGCCGGCGCAGGGGCCGGAGCGGGCGCCGGAGCGGGCGCAGGCTCGGGAGCGGGCGCCGGAGCGGGAGCAGGTTGCGGCGCCGGCGCGGGGGCCGGTGCCGGTGCAGGGACGGGCGCGGCGGGCGCATCGTCGTCGCCTTGGTCGTCGTCGTCATCGTCGCTGCCACTGCCGCCGCCGGAGCCGGGAAGCGCCGGCGCGGGGGGCGGCGGAGGCGCGGCGCCGCCCGAATTGGGATCGTTCGGCCCGGCGCCGCCGGAGCCCGAGCCGCCGCCCGGATCGGCGTTGCCGCCGGAATTGCCGGGCCCGGCAGGCGTCGCCGGGTCGGCCGGCGCTCCGCCGTTGCCGCCACCTGAGCCGCCATTGCCGCCGCCATGAGCATTGCCGAGTTCGGCGAAGCGCTCGCTTTCGCGCGCCTCGCGGCCATTCTGGTTGCCGTTGCCGCCGCCGGCATTGCCGCCGAGATTGCCGTATTCCAGCGTCGGCCGGTTGGCGCGGGCGCGCTCGGAGCGCTCGCGCGCCGCCGCCGATGCCGCGCTGCCGCGCGCCCGGCCGGCCGCTTCGGCCTGGACCTCGTCCGCGCGGCCGTGGCTGAGGCTCCGCGGATCCGCCGCCGAGACGCTGGCCGCGAAGCCCGGCTCCACCATCCGCACCATTTCGCCGCCGAGCGTGCCGACTTCGACGCGCCCCTCGGTGACCGCGACCCGCGCGCCATCGGCGCCGACGTCGACGATGAACACCGTCCCCTTGACCAGCGCGACGAGGTGCGGCGTCCGAACGCCGAAATGGGGCGCCGCGCGCCGCTCGATCCGATATTCCACCCGGCCGCTATTCTGCATCATCCGCACATGGTTTCCGTCCTGGCCAACGCCCGGAACCTGGAGCGTCGTCCCGGGCGAGACCACGACATAGTCGCGCCCGCGCACCAGCACCGCCCGTCCGCCGGGTCCCGTCGCGATCACGTCGCCGGGCTGCACCGTCGCATTGCGCCGCGCCGCCACCTGCCGCGCCCCGCGCCGCACCTGCACGTCGCCGGCCGCCTCCGTCACCTGCCAGGCCGGCGAGCCTTGCGCGAAGACCGCAGCGGGGCTCAGCATGACGAGCAGGAAAGCGAAGAATGCGCGAATGGCCATGGCGAGCGTGTCCTCGGGACGCCGGAAAAAACGATCCGGCACCCTCGGCCACTAATCCCAAGAGCTTGCGAGGGCGTGAAAGCCCTTGGCAAACGAAAGCCTAACGCGGCTGGAAGCGGCTATTCGACCGTAACGCTCTTGGCGAGGTTGCGCGGCTGGTCCACGTCCGTCCCTTTGCAGACCGCGACATGATAAGCGAGGAGCTGGACCGGGATGGCGTAGACCAGCGGCGCGATCAGCGGGTGGACCTTGGGCATCTCGATGGTCGCGATCGCGCCTTCGCCGGCCGAAGCGATGCCTTCGGCGTCCGAGATGAGCACGACCTGCCCGCCACGGGCCTGGACTTCCTGCATGTTCGAAACGGTCTTCTCGAACAGCGGCCCCGAAGGCGCGAGGACGATGATCGGCACGTGCTCGTCGATCAGCGCGATGGGGCCGTGCTTCATCTCGCCGGCGGCATAGCCTTCGGCGTGGATGTAGCTGATTTCCTTCAGCTTGAGCGCGCCTTCCAGCGCCATCGGATAATCGGTGCCGCGGCCGAGATAGAGGACGTCGCGGGCCTTGGCGATGAGCGGGGCGATGCGCTGGATGTCCTCGTCATGATCGAGCGCGGCGTTCATCGCGGCGGGCGCTTCGCCGAGGTGAAGGACGATCTCGCGCTCCTCCTCCTCGCTCATCCGGCCCTTGTCGCGCGCGACCTTGCAGGCGAGCGCGGCGAGGACGGCGAGCTGGCAGGTGAAGGCCTTGGTGGAGGCCACGCCGATCTCGGGGCCGGCGCGGGTGGGGAGAAGAAGGTCCGCCTCGCGCGCCATGGAGCTGGTGGGGACGTTGACGACCACGGCGATCTTCTGGCCCTGCTCGCGGGCGTGACGCAGCGCGGCGAGCGTGTCGGCGGTCTCGCCCGATTGCGAGATGAATAGGGCGAGGCCGCCCTCCTCCAGCACCGGCTCGCGGTATCGGAATTCCGACGCGATATCGAGCTCGACGGGCACGCGCGCCCATTTCTCGAGCCAGTATTTGGCGACCATGCCGGCATAATAAGACGTGCCGCAGGCGACGATGGTGACTCGCGGAATGGGCGCGAAGGAGAAGTCCATGTCGGGGAGCGCGACCTGCTGCTCGTAGGAGCGCAGGTAGGATTGCAGCGTCTGGGCGACGACGAGCGGCTGCTCGAAAATCTCCTTCTGCATGTAATGGCGGTGATTGCCCTTCTCGACCGCCGCCGCGCTCGCGCCGGATGTGACGACGGGGCGCTGCACCTCCTCGTTATGCCGGTTGAAGATGGTCGCGCCGTCGCGAGTCACCACCGCCCAGTCGCCCTCGTCGAGATAGGCGATGCGCTGGGTGAGGCCGGCGAGCGCGAGGGCGTCGGAGCCTAGGTACGTCTCCCCTTCCCCGTATCCGACGGTGAGCGGCGCGCCCATGCGGGCGCCGATCAGGAGATCCGGCCAGTCGCGGAACATGATGGTGATGGCGAACGCGCCGTGAAGGCGCGGCAGGACGGCGGCGACCGCTTCGCGCGGGTCCTTCCCCTGCTTCAACTGGTCGTCGACGAGATGGGCGACGACTTCCGAATCCGTATCGGACAGGAATTCGCGCCCCGCGGCCTGCATCTCTTGGCGCAGCGGCTTGAAATTCTCGATGATGCCGTTGTGGACCAAGGCGACGCCGTCGACGATGTGCGGGTGGGCGTTGCGGTGCGTCGGCGCGCCGTGGGTCGCCCAGCGGGTGTGGGCGATGCCGACCGTGCCGGCGAGCGGCTCTTCGCCGAGCACGCGGGCGAGATTGTCGAGCTTGCCCTCGGCCCGGCGGCGGGTGAGCGCGCCGCCGGACATGGTGCAGATGCCCGAGCTGTCATAGCCGCGATATTCGAGCCGCCTCAGGCCCTGCATCAGCCGGTCGGAGACTTCGTCCTGGCCGAGAATGCCGATGATTCCGCACATACGCTTCTTACTCCGTCATCCCCGCCAGAGCGTGGATCAATGCAGGGCACATACCGTTCGGGCTGAGCTTGTCGAAGCCCTGCCCTTCTTCTTCGAACGCCGGAATAGAGAAAAGGGCAGGCCTTCGACAAGCTCAGGCCGAACGATTGGTGGTACTAAGCCTTGTTCTTCGCTGCCTTTTTCGCCGCCATGGCCTCGCGGAAGCGCAAAGCCCAGCCGGGGCGTTCCTTCTGCTCGCCCCGGGCAAGCGCGAGCGCATCGGGCGCGACGTCCCGGGTGACGACGGAGCCCGCGCCGACGATCGCGCCGTCGCCGATCGACACCGGCGCGACGAGCGCGCTGTTCGAGCCGATGAAGGCGCCCTCGCCGATTCGTGTCGGATATTTGAGGAAGCCGTCATAATTGCAGGTGATGGTGCCGGCGCCGATGTTTGCGCGGGCGCCGACGTCGGCATCGCCGATATAGGAGAGGTGGCTGGCCTTGGCACCGGGCCCGAGCCGCGCCTTTTTCACTTCGACGAAATTGCCGACCTTGGCCTTTTCGCCGATGTCGGCGCCGGGGCGGAGGCGCGCATAGGGGCCGATCTCCGCGCCCGAGGCAACGCTCGCCCCTTCGAGGTGGGAGAAGGCGCGGATCGTCGCACCGTCGGCGACGCGGACGCCTCGGCCGAAGAAGACGTTGGGCTCGACCAGAACGTCGCGGCCGAGCTCGGTGTCGTGGCTGAACCACACCGTCTCGGGCGCGACGAGGCTGGCGCCGTCGGCCATCGCCCGTTCGCGGCGGCGCTGCTGCCAGAGCGCTTCCACGGCGGCGAGCTCGCCCCGGCTGTTGATGCCGGCGACTTCGTGCCAGTGGGTCTCCACCACCGCCGAGCGGCGGCCGACGGCGGCGGCGAGCATGACGATGTCGGGGAGGTAATATTCGGCCGCCGCATTGTCGTTGTCGACGCCGGAGAGGAGCGGCCAGAGATCGGACGCGCGCACCGCCATCAGTCCGGAATTGCAGAGGTCGACCCGCCGCTCCTCCTCGCTCGCATCCTTATATTCGACCATCTTCGAGATGAGTCCCGCCTCGTCGGCGATGACCCGGCCGTACTGGAGCGGATCGGCGGGGCGGGAGGCGAGGACGACGCCGGCGGGGTGGTCGTCGGCGTTCAGGCGCGCCAGCATCCGCTCCAGCGTCTCCCGCGACACGAGCGGCGTGTCGCCGTAGAGGATGAGGACGTCGCCGTCGAAGCCGGCGAGGGCGGGCTCGGCCTGCTGGACGGCGTGGGCGGTGCCGAGCTGCGGGTCCTGCACCACGATCGCCGCGCCATGCTTCGAGACCACCGGCTCGAGCTGATCGCGCCCGCTCCCCACGACGACGACGCTGCGTTCGGCGCCCAGCGCCGCGACGGTGGCGAAGAGATGCTCGATCATCGGCCGCCCGGCGATCGGGTGCAGCACCTTGTGGAGATCGGATTTCATCCGGGTCCCCTTGCCGGCGGCGAGGACGATGGCGGCGAGGGGGGACATGGGGGGGCGGGAGCTTGGCATTGCGCCCACTTAGCGAGCGCGTCCCGCCAATTCCATAGCGCGGGGCACAGGTGTCGCCGAGCGCTTCTAGTCCGGCAGGGCGAACTCAGCCCGATATTCCGGGCGGACGAGTGCAAGCAGCTCCGGGTCGACGTCGATGAAAACGGTTTCGCGCCCGGCCGCCTTGCTGCCGAGCTGATAGTCGCCGGTCCTGGCCTCGAACGCCGACGCCGGCCCGCCCACCGGAGCTTCCGCGCCGTCCGCCAATCCGAGGGCGACCTCGTCGATGGCGGGGCATTCGTTGGTCTCGTCTGGCCGTGCGTGGACGAGCGCGGCGCAGAGGCGCGTCTGGAGCAAGGGCCGCGCCCGCTGCCACGAGACGAAGATGTCGCCGAAGCGGATCGGCGCGCGCCGGGCGCGGTCCCAGACGATCGACGTCGGCTCGCTCGCGGCGTGGCTCCCGCCCAGAGAGGCGCGGCGTTCGGCGAAGATCGAAACCAGCCGCGTCCCGGCATAGCCGAGTTCGTGGCGAATCGACTGATAGCAGGGCACCATCCCTTCGCACCGGAAGACGTCCTCGCGAACCGCGGGCACCGACCGGCGCCGGAGCCAGCGCACGATCTCGGGGTAAGGAGCGAGCATGGCGTCGGCGGCCCAGCTTGCCCGGCGGCGCGGCGCGCGCTCCTCCCACATGAGTTCGGATGCCAGCAGCGGCCGCGGCGCGGGCGCCTGCGCGGCGGCGGCCGCAAGCAAAGCCAGGCTTTCAAAGATCATCGCGGACTCCCCTCCACTGGGCGGAATTGATGGTGACAGGCACGGGCGGCGGCGGCAAGGCGGCGCCAACCCCTCGCTCAGGAGCCTCCCCCCGAATGACCATTCCCGCCCGCGCCTACGCCGTCCACTCCGCCGACGATCGCTTCGCCCCGTTCAGCTTCGAACGCCGCGACCCCCGCCCGAACGACGTCGCCATCGACATCCTGTTCTGCGGCATCTGCCATTCGGACCTTCACACGGCGCGCAGCGAATGGGGCGGCACGCGCTTCCCTTGCGTCCCCGGCCACGAGATCGTCGGGCGGGTCTCGGCCGTCGGAGCCGAAGTGACGAAGTTCGCCCAAGGCGATCTCGTCGGCGTCGGCTGCATGGTCGACAGTTGCCGGCGCTGCAATTCGTGCCGCGAAGGCCTCGAGCAATTCTGCGAAAACGGCTTCACCGGCACCTATAACGGCCCGGACCAGGAGACCGGCGACAACACCTATGGCGGCTATTCCGACCGGATCGTGGTGCGCGAGGAATTCGTCCTCAAGGTCAATCACCCGGAAGACCAGCTTGCCGCCGTTGCGCCCTTGCTCTGCGCCGGCATTACCACCTGGTCGCCGCTGCGCCACTGGAAGGTGGGCGAAGGCTCGAAGGTCGGCGTCGTCGGGATCGGCGGCCTGGGTCACATGGGGATCAAGCTCGCCCGCGCGATGGGCGCCCAAGTCGTCGCCTTCACCACCTCGCCCTCCAAGCGCGAGGACGCGAGAGCGCTCGGCGCGCACGAGGTCGTCGTGTCGCACGACAGGGATGAGATGAAGGCGCATGCGGAGAGCTTCGACTTCATCCTCAACACCGTCGCCGCGCCGCACGATCTGGACGCGTTCCTCGTCCTCCTGAAGCGCGACGGCGCGATGTGCCTCGTCGGCGTGCCGCCGGAGCCGCATCCCTCGCCGTCCGTCGGCGCGCTCGTGATGAAGCGGCGCACGCTTGCCGGCTCGCTGATCGGCGGCGTTGCGGAGACTCAGGAAATGCTCGATTTCTGCGCCGAGCACGGCATCGTCTCGGAGGTGGAAAACGTCGGCGTCGAGCAGATCGACGAAGCTTACGAACGCATGGCGAGGAGCGATGTCAAATACCGCTTCGTCATCGACATGGGGACGATCGGCTCGGGCGCCTGACACCCACACAAGCGTCATTGCGAGCGAAGCGAAGCAATCCAGTGGGATTCCGAGGCCCGCTGGATTGCTTCGTCGCTACGCTCCTCGCAATGACGGCTGAGCTTTCACCGAGGCCCTACCTCCCCGGCCGGTAGGTCCGCTCGGTGTGGCCCCTGAGCTGGTCCGGATAGAAATACACCTCGCGCAGATTGCCCGTCGCGTAGCGCTCGGCCTGGTCGTTGAAGTGGGGCGAGCGCGGATCGCCGCTTTCGCCGCCGGCCGAGACGGCGCGGGCGCGTACGCGAGGCCCGAACTCGACCACGGCGACGAAGCTGTTGCCCGACGTCCCGTACCAGCGGTTCGTGCCCGGATATTTGCGGGCGCCGAACGAGGCGAGCGAGCCCCAGGTGCCGCCGGTGAAGCCCACCGGAATGCTGGCGCCCTGATCCGAGAAGGGCTGGACGATGTCGCCGGTCAGGCGCTGGAAGCGGTTGATCTCGCCCCAGGGAACCTGCCAGCGGCCGAACTCGCGCTCCAGCCGCTCGACGGCGGCCTGCAGCGCCGCGAGCTTCTCGGCGTCCGTGGTCCGCTCGGCGAGATATTCCGCGATCTGGTTGCGGTTCGGGCGCGAGGCGGCGGGAACCCTCTCGGTCATGGTCTCCGCCCAGAAAACCGCGAGCGAGTTCGGGACCGACTCCACGCCCCAGCGATAGTCCCAGCCGCGCAGGGCCGCGACCGGCTCGGCGAGGCGCGCGCGCTGAGCGCTGGTGCGCGGCAGCCGGCCGAAGGCGGCGATCAGCGACGGGATCGTCTCGGCGAAAGCAGGCTGGTAGCTGTCGTAAGCCGCCGCCTGGAGGCGATCGAGCGTCCAGCCGCTTCTCCCCTGAAGAAGCATCAAGGCGTGCCGCCCGCGCGGATTCTCGCCGAACGTGTCCATGTAGCGGGGAAAGTCGGCCGCGCGCGGGCTGTCCGGGCCGGCGGCGGAATAGGGCCAGTTGTTGGTGTTCATCGCCCAGCCGCTCGCCGGATTGACCACGCGCGGCGCTTCCGTCCGCGCGTGGACGGGGCCCCAGTCCGCCGAAGGATCGCTGCCGTCGACCGGCTTCGTGTAATCGAGCCGGTCGTTGCGTCGGGGGATGAACTGCGGGTGGAGGTAGGCGATCGTGCCGTCGGCGTCCGCGTATAGCGTGTTGTTCGAGCTGTTCGCGCCGAACTCCAGCGCCCGCTCGAACTCCCCGAAATTGCGCGCCTTGGTGCGAAGGTACGACTGGCTCAGCGCTTCCACCGGGCGGTGCATCAACGCCGTCGCGATCCAGCGGCCGCCTTCCTCGCGGGTGATGGGGCCATGATGGGTGCGGTAGGTCTGGAAGGTGCGGCTCGCCTGCGTGCCGCCCTCCGTACGGTACGAGATGGTGACGCCGCGCGTCCCCACCGGCCGCGACGCGCTGCCATGCCGATAGGTGATGCGGCCGCCCGTCTCGTCCACCCGCTCGGCGAATTCATCGACCGCGTCGAGGCCGCTCGTGGTGTGCATCCAGCCGACGCGCTCGTTGAAGCCCTGGTAGATGAAGAACTGCCCCCAGGTCGCGGCGCCGTAGGCGTTCAGCCCCTCCCCGCTCGTCACCTGCAGCTCGGAGCGGAAGAAGAAGCTGGTATGCGGGTTGATGAGGAGAAGCGCGCGGCCGTTCTCGGTGATCCGCGGCGCGATGGCGATGCCGTTGGAGCCGCGGGGCTCGTCGCCGACCGGCACGGGCGCGGCGGCGAGCGCACGGCCGCGGCCGGAGTAGAAGGCTTCCAATGGCCCGAGCGGCACCTTTTCGAAGTCGGCGCCGATGCTGCCTTCGGTGAAGCTCAGCGCCATCCACGGCTCGAACCGGGTGAGGACTCGCGGGCGCGTCTCGGGGTGAGTCGCGAGATAATTGTTGAGGCCGTCCGCCCAGGCGGTCATCAGCCGCTGCAGCCAGGCCGGCGAGGACGCGTAGCGCGCCTTCAGATCGTCGTGATCGAGGAACAGGCGGTAGCGCAAATCCGACCAGATCGCCCGCTCCCCTTCCGCTTCGGCGAGGCGGCCGAGGACCGTCAGGTAATTGGTCTCGATCCGGTTGAAGTCGTCTTCGGCCTGGGCATAGATCATGCCGAAAACGGCGTCGGCGTCCGTTTTTCCGCGGACATGGGCGATGCCCCAATCATCGCGCACGACGGTCACGTTTCGCGAATGTTCGGCCCGGCGGACGCGTTCCGGATCGGCGAGGTTGGTGGTGGCGCAGGCGCTTGCCAGCGCGAGGAGCAGGAGCGGGAGCAGGCGTCTGATCATCGCTCCCGACTGCGCCAGCCGCGCGGCAGAGTCTAGCGAGTCGCTTTGGTCCAGAGGTGCCGCGCGAGCATGAGCGGCGGCATCCGCATCCAGTGCGAGCGCACGTAGAAGGCGAAGCGAAGCGCGCGCCGCGTCGGCTGTCCCCAGCCGTTGCGGGCGAGAAGGCGGGCGGCAAAGAGCGAGTCGGTGAAGCGGCGGCCAGAAAAGGCCGGGTCGACGGGGGTGCCGTAGAGGCTGTGCGTGAGGCGGAGCGCGCGCGCCACTGCGGGGCGGAGCTGGTGGAGGCGGGCGCGTTCGGCGAGGCGGGTCCAGAACGCTGCGTCCTTGGCGGAGAATTCGCGGACGAGGCGGTCGATGTCCCACAGGTTGCGAAGGCCGCCCGCCAAATCCCCGTCCGCGAAGAGATGCGCCGCGGCGTGGACGATCATGTCCTCGCAGCTGAGCGTCCTGAGGCCGTTCTCGAGCGGCACGCTGGCCGCAATCAGCGCGGCGGCATCCGGCGTGGGGCGGGCGGTCGGCGGGAGGATCGTGTGGTGGACGTCGATCATCCGGTCGCGGGTGCGGTGGATGAGCGGCGGCAGCTCGTGCATCCATCGGCGGTAATAGACGTCGTCATAGGCGTCTTCCTTCACCCATTCCCAGCCGGCGGCGAGGAGCGCCTGCTGGACCGCGTCGAGGCGGTCGAGCGGCACGAGGATGTCGAGGTCGCCGATCGAGCGGCCCTCGCCGGCGGAGAGCCCCGCGGCGGCGAAGGCGGTGCCCTTGAGGAGGATGACCGGGGCGCCCAGAGGCGCCAGCGCCCGGCGCGCCATTTCGGCTTCCCAGACCGCCTGCGTGCGCGCGTAGGCGGCGTCGCGGCGCGCGTCTTCGAGGATGCGTTCGACGCGGGCGGGGAGCGCCTCCCCGGCGAGGCGAAACGCGAGGCTGCCGAGGAGCGACTCGGCGCGCGCCGCGGCGATCAGCGCCGTCCACTGCGCAGGCGTCAGCGCCGCCGCTGAAGAAGGATCGGCGAGGGTGCGGACGAGGAGGCTGCTCATGCCGGAAGCTCGCGCCAGAGTTCCTCGACGAGGCCGAGCGCCGTCTCCGTATCCGGATAGTCGATGGCGAGCGCCGGGCAGAGAGCGACGAGGCCGGAGAGCGCATCGAAGCCGCGTGCGCCCAGCGCCACATAATTGGTCGACGCATGCGTCAGGCGCATGAACACTTCCGCCGGGCCGACGGCGCGCATCGCCCGTTCCTCGCCGAAGCGCGGGAAGAGGATGAGCGCCGGCCGCGCCGGCTCGCGCATCCGGGCGATGGCGTCGGCGCGCGGCTTCAGATGGCGGATGCGGCCCTTGGGCGTGTCCTCCATGACCGGGCCGAAGCGCCCTTCCCCGGCCACGTTCTCCATCACCGCGATGGCGCCGTTCTTGAGGCTGATCGCGCGCGGAAAGGGATGAAGCAGGCCGGTCTCGCAATCGAGAAGCGCGAATTCATCGCCCATCAGTCGCCAGCCGCTTTCGCCGAGCAGCGCCGAGAGCGTCGACTTCCCCGCCCCGCTCTCGCCGGTGAGGATCAGCGCCTTGCCGTCCTTCTCCACCGTGGCGGCGTGGAGGAGGAGGAAGCTCTTCTGGCCGAGTGCCATCTGGAGGTTCATGCCCATCTCGGCGGCGAGCAGCCCGTGGGCGAGGGACAGCGGCACGGCGTCGGGAAGCATGTAATCGCCGTGGATCGCGACCGATGGCCGAAGCCAGCGGCGCCACGGCTTCTCCGGCTCCAGCCGCACCGTGAAGTCGCAGACTTCGTCCTCGGGCGCGGGATAATCGGCGTAGAGGCCGGCGAGCGCCTCCACCGGCCCCTTCCAGGCCGAGCCGACCCGGAACGACACCGGCCCGATGGCAAGGCTGACCTCGTGCCTCATCCCCGCCGTACCAGTCCCGCCGCTTCAAGCTCGGCGAGCCGCGCTTCGATGGCCCCGGCCGCTTCACCCTCCTCGATGTCGTAGCGGGCGCGGATGCGCTCCAGGATCGCGCGCGCGTCGCCCGGTCCGTCGCGTAAGGCTTCGAGGATCTGCGGCGCGGGCGGCGCGACGACGTGGGTCATGCCCGAAGGCGCGTGGAACAGGGCGACGAGGCCGTCGAGTTCGACGCTGCGCACGTCCCCGGCATCGTCGGCGATGTAGCGGGGGCCGGCCAAAGCGGCGGCCCGCTCAGCGGGGCATCTGCAGCGAGGCGTAGCAGGTGAAGCCGCTCATCCCCGACTGCAGACGGCGAATATAGTTCGCATAAGCCTGAGCGGACTGGCCGTCCATTCCGGCCGGGACGCGGCCGTTCTGGAGCAGGGCCTTGGCCTCCTCGCCGGTGACCGGACGCGCGGCGGGCGCGAAGGAGCCGGGCGTGCCGGGCGCGACGAGGCTGCCGTCGGCCGCGATATACTGGCCGGCGCCGTGCGGGCCGGGCACCGGTATCTGGCAATTGAGGACCGACCCCGCCGTCTGCGCAAGCGCCGGCCGGACGGTCACCACCGTCGTCGCCGCCGCCGCGCCCAGCGCAAGCACGGCGCGCCGCGTCTGGTTCACCGGCAGGTCAGGCTTGTCGCTCTTTTCGCTCATGATCTCGCCCATACGCGCACCCGCCTTACATAAGCGTAAAGCGTGGCCCCTGCGAGGCGCCGGCACAAGCCGTCCCGCGCCGGGACGTTTTCGCGGAGACATTTCGTTTCGGCCGCGTTGAGGGGCACGGCTGGACGCGAAACGAGCGCCCGCCGCCTGTCCGCGCGAAGACCTGCGAGCGCGGCGCCCGCCGCTGATTGCGTCGTTCAAAAGGAGTATGATGCCATGAAGACTCTTCTCGCTCTCGCCGCCGCCCTGACGCTCGGCGGCACCGCAATCGCCCAGTCCGGCAACACTGTCGCCGACCAGAGCCAGTCGTCGGGCCCGCAGGGCATGACCCAGCAGGGCACCGATCCCGAGGGCCAGGCCTGCACTCCCGCCGGCTTCAACGCCGGCAGCACCGCCTACCAGGCATGCGGCGCCGGCGGCATGACGTCGGGCGATGCGGGCGCGACTCGTCCGCCCTGCTCGCGCACCGTCACCGACGGCTGCGTCCAGACCTACGAACGCGGCATGCGCACGCGGCGCTGAGGCGCTCGAGCGGGACCGTCATCCCGGCGTCGGCGGGGATGATGGTCCCGATCGGTTTACAACCACTCCCTCCGCTGGCATCCGCGCCGCGAAACAGCGGGAGGCGGCGGGTGACCATCAGTTTCGAAGGCAAGGTAGCGATCGTCACCGGCGCGGGCGGCGGCCTCGGGCGCGCCTACGCGCTGGAGCTGGCACGGCGCGGGGCGAAGGTCGTGGTGAACGATCTCGGCGCCGCGCGCGATGGTTCGGGCACGTCCGACGCTGCGCAGAAGGTCGTGGACGAAATCGAAGCGGCGGGCGGCACCGCCATGGCGAACGGCTCCTCGGTCACCGATTACGAGCAGGTCGCCGACATGGCCGCGCGCGCCAGAGACGCCTGGGGCGGTGTCCACATCCTGATCAACAATGCCGGCATCCTGCGCGACAAATCGTTCGCCAAGATGACGATGGAGGACTTCCGCCTCGTCGTCGACGTCCACCTGATCGGCTCGGCTAACTGCACCAAGGCGGTGTGGGATACGATGCGCGAGCAGGCTTACGGCCGCATCCTGATGACCAGCTCGTCGACCGGCCTGTACGGAAATTTCGGCCAGGCCAACTACGGCGCGGCGAAGCTCGGCCTCGCCGGCTTCGCCAAGACGCTGAGCCTCGAGGGCGCCCGCTACAACGTGCGCGTCAATTCGATCGCGCCGACCGCCGCGACCCGGATGACCGAGGACATCTTCCCGCCCGAAATGCACGCCGCCTTCAATCCCGACAACGTCGTCCCCGCCGCCCTCTTCCTCGTCTCGGAGGACGCCCCCACCAACGCCATTGTCGGCGCCGGCGCGGGGGTCGTCCAGGCGGCGTACGTGACGCTGACGCCGGGAGTCGCGCTCCCCGAAGGCGAGCGCACGCCCGAAGCCGTCGCCGCGCTCTGGGACCGCATCGCCGACCGCACGAACGAAATCGTGCCGCAATCGGGCGCCGAGCAGGCGATGACGATCCTGAGGACGTTGCAGGGCGGGTGAGTTGATCGTCCGAGTACGTCATCCCGGCGCAGGCCGGGATCTCAGCGGGTGAAAAGCGCGGGCGTTACTGGAGCGCGTCAATGGAGCGCTGCACTTACGATCGTGCCCTTCACCCCCTGAGATCCCGGCCTTCGCCGGGATGACGTCTCGCACCTGCACCGCTGTCTTGCATCACCAACACACTCGTGCTACGCCGCTCCCCGCAAAAAGGGAGGATTGAACCATGTATTCCGAGAGCGATCTCGAAGCGGCGGTCGCGGCCGGGGCCCTGACCCCCGACGCGGCGGCTTCGCTTCGTAGCTATGTCGCGGGCGCGCGCGCCACGCCCATGGTCGACGAAGAGCATTTCCGGCTGCTGACCGGCTTCAACGACATCTTCGTCGCCGTCGCCGCGGCGATCCTGCTCGCCGCCTTGGCGATGATCGGCCACTGGGTCGGCCCGAACATCGATTTCGACGGTCCCTCGCCGACGTCCGGCCTGCTCGTCGCCGCGGCGGCCTGGGGCCTCGCCGAATTCTTCACGAGGAAGCGGCGCATGGCGCTGCCGAGCATTCTCCTGCTCCTCGCCTTCGTCGCGGCGGTGTTCGCGACGTCGCTGTTCACGCTGGTGCTCGGCATCGGCGTCGAACGGTTCGAGGACAGCGAAGCCTTGATGGGCTCGGTCGTCGCCGCCTCCGCCGCCGTCTCGGTCGGCGCGGCCTGGCTGCACTGGCGCCGTTTCCGCGTGCCGATCACCGTCGCCGCCGGCGCCCTCGCCTTTTCGGCCGGAATCCTCGGCATCATCGGCACCACGATCGCCGACAGCCCGAACTTCCAGGACATCATGATGGGCTTCGGCCTCGCGATCGGCATCGGCGTCTTCCTGTTCGCCATGTGGTGGGATTCGTCGGACCCGCGCCGCGAAACCCGCCGCTCGGACGTCGCCTTCTGGCTCCACCTCCTGTCGGCGCCGCTCATCGTCCACCCGGTCTTCCACCTGCTCGGCCTGACCGACGGCGACGCGACGGTGACCGAGGCTTTGGTCGTGCTGCTCCTCTATGTCGGCCTCGGCGTCACCGCGCTGGCGATCGACCGCAGGGCGCTGCTCGTCTCCGCCCTCGCCTACGTCCTCTGGGCGCTCAGCGACCTGTTCGAAAAGGTCGGCGCGGTGGAATTGAACCTCGCGCTCACCGCCTTCGTGATCGGATCGGGCCTGCTCGTCCTCTCGGCCTTTTGGCACCAGGCGCGCCGGGCGGTGGTGAGGCCGCTTCCGGCGGGGCTCCAATCCCGCCTGCCGGTGGTTGACCGGCCGACCACCGCGGCGCCGATCGCCGCCTGAGGCACCGTCTTCCCGAGCGGGAGGCGACGAGGCCCCGGAGGAGACTCCGGGGCCTTGTTCGTTGGGGCTCAGTCCTCGTCCACGACCTTGAGGAGGCGCCGCTCGACGGGCGCCAGCACGGGCCCCAGCTCATGCCCGCGGCGAAGCACCGCGCCATGCTCGCCGATCAGCGCCCACATGCCCTGCTTCGAGCGGAGCGCCGGCCGCTTCTCGATCCGGTATTCCGGCCGTTCGGCCGAGCGTCGGAAGCACCAGAAGGCGGCGTGATCGCGCGCGAATTCGATCGAATAATCCTTCCACAGGCCCGCCGCGACCATGCGGCCGTAGAGATCGACGATGCGGTTCAGTTCGGCTCGCTCGAAGCCGACCTGGGACGGCGGCGTTGCCGATGCCGGAAACGGGTGAACCGTGCCCATCAGGCGCGGTCCCCGCTCGACGCCGCCTTTTTCTCGGCATCCGCGGCAAGCGCGTCGCGCTCGTCGAGAAGCTGGGCGAGGCGTTTCCGAAGCTGCTCCACTTCGCAGGCGAGCGCTTCCAGCTTCTGGACCTGCGGGTCGCCGCTTTCCGAACAGGGCGTGCCGTAGGGCACGAAGTCCTTCGCATAATGGCCTGCGTCGACCAAAGTCGGGCGCGCCGGAATGCCCGTCATCGTCGCGCCTTCGGGCACATCGCGCGTCACCACGGCATTGGCCCCGATCCGCGCCCGGGGGCCGACGACGATCGGCCCCAGCACCTGCGCGCCCGAGCCGACGATGACGCCGTCCTCGAGCGTCGGATGGCGCTTGCCGCCGACGCCGTTGGTGGGGTTGGTCCCGCCCAGCGTCACCATCTGGTAGATGGTGACGTCGTCGCCGATCGTCGCCGTCTCGCCGATCACGACATAGCCGTGGTCGATGAAGAAGTTGCGCCCGATCTCGGCCCCCGGGTGGATGTCGATCGAGGTGAGGAGCCGCGCGATGTGGTTGATAAGCCGCGCGAGGAAATAGAGCTCGCCCCTGAACAGCCAGTGGGCGAGGCGGTGGAAGCCCAGCGCCCAGACGCCCGGATAGAGCAGCACTTCCCATCGGGAGCGCGGCGCCGGATCGCGGGCCTTGATGGAATCGAGATATCCGAACAGGCCGGAAAACATAAGGTGAGGCTCTCGCTGTGCCGCTTCGCGCCAAGATAGGCGTTCGGGCGGGGAATGCCAGAGCGGTAGGAGCGGGGGCGAAACGACGCTCGTCGAAGCATGAGAGCCGGCCGTCGAAAAGCGCTCGCCTCCGGTCGTGCGCGCTCCAGGCTCATCGGGCGGGATGCGCTACGGCCTTTCACAGGGGGAAAAGAGGATGAAGGAGCTGCTCGACCCGCGCTTCGCGGCGCGCCTTGAAGACCTGACGCTGGCGCTGCTGCGCGTCGCGACCGGCGCATTCCTCATCTACGGCACGCAGGACAATGTGCTGAGCGCCGCGCGCATGGAGGAGTTCGTCGGCTTCCTCGCCGCGCACCGTTTCGTCATGCCCGAGCTCATGGCGCCGCTCTCCGTCTACGCCCAGTTCCTCGGCGGCATCCTCCTCATCCTCGGTCTCCTCACCCGCTGGACCGGCCTCGTCATCGCGTTCAACTTCGTCGTCGCTTTGTGGATGGTCCACTGGCCGGAGGATTACCGCGCCTGGTGGCCAGCCGGCGTGCTGATCGTCCTCGGCCTCCATTTCCTTACCCGCGGCGCCGGACGCTGGTCGCTCGACGCTCTCCTCTTCCGAAAACTTTAGCGGCCCCTGGGCCTCGCGCGCGCGAAGTCGAGGCGCTGCACCTCGACGACCCGCCCGTCCTCCAGCCGCCCTTCGATCAATTCGGTGGCGCTCAGGCCAAAGATCCGCCCGTCGGTGAAGATCGGGCGCGAATTGCCGTACCAGTCGACGCAGGAGACTTCGCAGCTATAGCCCGGCACAGCGTCCTGGTCCGGCTCGCCGTCGGCCATCTGCTCATCCGTGTCCCCGCTCGTGCGGTAGCGCGGCAACGAGCTGGCGAGGGTGCCGGCGGGGCGCATTCGCCCGCTGCCGTCGAGCGAGAAAAAGCTGACGTCGGACGGTACGCTCCACCAGGGCCCGTCCGGATTGGCCACCTCGGCCGGCTCGGCGATCGTCGGCAGGCCGAACAGGCCGCTGCCGTCGGGCCCGAGCAGCAGGTTGAAAGCGTGGCTGCGCCCTTCCCCTCCCGACGTGCGGGGACGTCTCAAGGTCGATCCGATGCGCGGCTCGCGGGCGACGTCGATCAGCGACAGGGACGAGTCGATCGTTTCCGCCGCGGTCGCGCCGGCGACGAAGAAGCCGTTGCCGAGCACCTCGAGCCGCCGGACATTGTGATCGAGCCGCAGCCGGCGCGCCTCGGCCGGCCGCGCGAGCGGCACCACCACCAGCTCAGAACGAGCCGTGCGCCCGGTTTCGTAGACTCGGCGGCCGTCCGCGTCGCGGTCGTAAATCACTTCGCCGATCGGGGCATAAGCGAGATGGCTCCCCGTGAAGCGGTTGGCGACGTCGCTGCGCTGCGTCGGCGGCAGCGCGGCATAATCGGATTCCGGCGCCTCGCGCACGAAGCGGGAGAAACGCGACAGCGGCACCGATGCGAAGGAAACCTGCACCGGATCCTCGCCCGCCCGGTCGCAGCGCTGCGACTCCCAGCGGACGAAGGCCCGCAGCGTGCCCCCTTGCTCGTCGAACGAAAACTGGTCGAACGGCGCGCCACGCACGCGCACGGCCTCCGGATCGCCGGGGGCGATGGGAATGCGGTAGGCAATCGCTTCCTCCGCGTCGCCGTGCGCGGCGCGGTGCCCGCCCGGGCAGTCGTCCCGGCGCAAGCGGTTCCAATCCATGTTCCGTTCGGGCCCGGTCCATAGATAGAGGTGGGTCGGCGAGACGTAGAAGGTCTGCCCACTCGGCCCGACGACGCCGCGCGTCCGGCACGCCAGGTTGCGGCCGGCCGCGGCAGGGCCGAGCGGACAGATGGAAACGCTGTGGATGGTCGGATCGAGCGTTGCCGCGACGGGCCCGTACAGGCCGCGATAGTCGAGCAGACGGCGGGCGTTCCTCCGCCCGCTCCCGTAGTCGCCAGGTTCGATTCGCCGCACCTCCGGCAGGCGCGGCGCCTCTGCCGTTGAGATGTCGAAGGGCGTGTAGACGAGGAGATTGTCGCCGACGAGGCGGGTCGCATAGCCGGTGGGGCTGTAATAATCGTCGGAGGAAATCTCGAAGACGCCGTCGCGCTCGAAGCGGCCGTCCTCCGTCAGTCGGAACACGGAAAGTTCGGATGCGCCGCGGCCGTAGGAATAAGCGGTGACGACCATCCGGTCGCCGCGCACCAGCAATTCGTCATACCAAGTATCGCCGTCATGGTCCGCGGCCGGCACCTGGCGGTAGACGTTGATCCGGTCGGCAAGGGCGAGGCGCCCGCCGGCGCTCCCGCCTTCGGCCGTGTCGATCGAGAAAAGACGCCCGTCCTGAAGCACGATCAGAAAGCGACCGATCTGCTTCACGACGTCGCCTTCGTCGACCCCGGGCTCCTGCACGTTGGTGATGGACGCGTTGCGGGGCACGATGCGCGAGCCGGTGACGAAGATGTCCTCTGCGCCGTCGCCCGCGCGCCGCGCCCACCAGCGGCCGCGTACGCGGGCGGCGCGCCTGACGTCGCGCATGTAGCGGCGGAATTCCGACTCGTCCGCGAAGGGCCGGAGCTCGCCCTGGACCCAGGCGGCCGCGGCGCGCTCCGCCTCGGACCGGGGCTCGGGCGCCGCCGCCGCAGTAGCCGCAGCCGCCGGCCCGAGCAGCGAAGCCCCCGCGCAGAGCAGACCCAGAGTGAGGCGCCGGGATACCACCATCAGTGCCTCCATGCGTAATGCCGCCGAAGGCTAAGGCGAGTCTCGGGCAAAACCAAGCGCGGAAAGAAAGGTTTGTAACGGTGTATCATAACATGCTATTTAGCAGCCGCACCCTCTTGAGGAGCAGGCTCCATGCGCAATGCCGCCGCCGGTTTCGTCGCCCTCGTCCTCCTCGCCGGCTGCGGCGCGAACGCGTCCACCGACCCGGCGGTGCCGGAGGGTCTGTTCGACTCGCACCGCGCCGCCCCGCTCCGGCGCTTCGCCTCCGCGGGCGCCTTTGAGCGCTACGTCGCGGAGCGCAGGCGCGCCCTCGAAACCGTGGTCATGAACGAAACGGCGGTGTTCGACGTGCAGGAGGCGCCGCCGCCCCAGGAGGCGCCGTCCGCCCCCGGGATCGAGGCGCCGCCGGCCATGGCGCAGCAGGCCTCCGTGGCGGAGCCCGGCAACCCCGCCATCACCAACAACCAGACGATCGGCGTCGACGAAGGCGGCATCGTCAAACAGGTCGGCCGTTTCCTGGTGGTGCTTCAGGACGGGCGGCTGTTCAGCGCCGATCTCGGCGCTGGCGAAGGCGCGCCGCTCCGCCTCGCCGACCGGATGGACGTGTACCGCGACGTCGGCCGCGCCGCCTCCTGGTATGACGAGATGCTGGTCCACGGCGACCGCATCCTCGTCACCGCCTACAATTACAGCGAACAGGCGAGCGAGATCACCGTCGCCCGCATCGACGCCGCGGGCAAGCTGACCCGCGAAGGGCGCTTCCTGATCAGCTCCAACGATTATTACAGCACGGAAAACTATTCGACGCGCCTCGTCGGCGACAGCCTCGTCTTCTACGCGCCCGTCGCGCTGGCGAGCTACGGCGACGAGGGCGCGTTCCGATTCCCGCAGCTCCGCCGCGCCCGCGGCGACGGCGAGCCGGATCGGGGCGAAGCCTTGCTCCGGGCGACCGACATCTACGCCCCGCCGGGCGAAGTCGCCGATGCGACGCTCCACGCCGTCTCCATCTGCCCGTTGCGCGGCGGCGACCTCGACTGCCGGACCAGCGCCTTCGTCGGCGGCGCGAGCCGGGAGATCTACGTCTCGCCCACCGATGCCTTCCTGTGGGTCTCGGCGCCCGACGATCTTCCCTGGGAGATCGAATATGCGAACAAGCGCCGGACGCTGTGCCGCGGCCGCTATGACGATTACGGCGCCGATCACGGCGCCGCGATGCTCTACCGCGTGCCGCTCGACGGCTCGGGCGTGCGCGCCGTTGGGGTCGACGGCTATCCGGTCGACCAGTTCGCCTTCGACAGCCGGGGCGGCCGCTTCCGCGCCCTGCTCCGGCGCCAGGGGGAGAATTGCGATGCCGGCACCGGCAACGCTCTGGCGCTCATCGATCTGCCGCTCGCCGCCTTCGGTGAAAACGTCCGCCACGTCGCCGGCTCCGCCTACCGGCCGCTGCCCGGCATCGAGGGCGAGCAGCTCGAAAACCGGTTCCTCGGCGATTGGCTGCTCTACGGCGGCCGCTCGGGCTATTATGGCGACCCCTCCGAGCCGGGCGCGCGCGCGGGATCGAGCACCTTGTTCGCCGTGCCGCTCGCCGTGCCGCCGGGGGCGCCGGCCGCGGCGCCGGTGCGGCTCACCCTTCCGCACGACGTCCTGCGCATCGAGCGCGCGGGAAGCGACGCGGTGGTGACCGGCTATGGGAGCCCTCGCGGTCTTTCCCTCTCCTATATCGGCCTCGGCGCCGCGCCGCGCATCGCCGGCACCGGCCTCCTTCCCGGCCGAGTCGAAAGCGAAGGGCGCAGCCACGCCTTCAACGCCTGGCTGCGCGGCGACGGCAGCGGGTTGATCGGCCTTCCCACCAGCCGGAGCGAGGGACGGGCCGGGCGCGGCTGGTCCGACAGCGAAAGCTCGGACTTGAGCTACATCGCCATCGCGCCCGACAAGCGCATGACGCCCGCGGGCCAGCTCAGCCCCGCACCGCCTCGGGAGGGGCGCACCGGCTACCGGTGCCAGGTCTCCTGCGTCGACTGGTACGGCAACAGCCGCCCGATCTTCACCGGCGGGCGCATCTTCGCGCTGATGGGCACGGACCTTGTCGAAGGCCGGATGGACCGCGGCCGTGTCGTGGAGGCGGGCCGCGTCGATCTCACGGCGCCCGTGCGGGTCGCCTCCCGCTAGAGCGCGCTTGCCGAGGGCCCCGCGAGCCGCCACGGGAGGCGGCATGGCGCAAGATCGACAACGTTGGTTCGAACGGCGGGAGGTTTGGACCTCTCAGGAAGAAGATGCGCGAGACGCCGGTGCGGTGGACTACGCCCGCGTCATCCATTCCGCGTCGTTTCGGCGGCTTCAAGGCAAGACGCAGATCCTGAACCTCGGCGATGGGGACTTTTACCGGACGCGTCTCACCCACAGCCTCGAAGTTGCGCAAATCGCCAGCGGCATCGTCAGGCAGCTCCAGAAGAACGTCCCGGATCATCCCGCCACCGCGCAACTGCCGGATGCGAGCCTCATCCAGGCGATCGCATTGACCCACGACCTTGGACACCCGCCTTTCGGCCATGGCGGCGAGGTGGCGCTGAATTATTGCATGCGCGAGGATGGCGGGTTCGAAGGCAACGGGCAGACGCTGCGCATCCTGGCGCGTCTGGAAAAATTCTCCGAGGCGGCCGGATCGAACCTCACGCGCCGCAGCCTGCTCGGCGTTCTCAAATATCCCGTGCCCTATTCGCGCGTGAACAACCCCAAGCGGGCGCCGTGCCTGATGCGGGGTACGACGACGGTCAGCATCATCGACCGGAGCGTGTCCAAGCCGCCGAAATGCTATTTCGACACCGAGGAGGAGGTCGTCGGCTGGATCCTCGATCCGCTCTCGCCGGCCGACCGGGACCTGTTCCAAACGACGGACGCCAGGGCGGGGAAGCATGGCGAGGCCAGGTACAAGTCCTTCGACTGCAGCATCATGGACCTTGCCGACGATATCGCCTTCGGAGTCCACGATCTGGAAGACGCGCTCGCGCTCCGGCTGATCGACGAGGCGCAGTTCCGAGCCGGCGTCGGCGAAGCGTCGGCGGCGAGCTTCCTCGATGCCTTGAAGGCGAAATATCCGGGCGAGTCCGACAACGACGTCTACGAGACGATGGTGCGCGGCCTTTTCGCCGACGGCGGGCAGCGCAAGCGCTTCATCAGCCGCATGGTCCATCATCTGATCACGAACGTCGTCATTCACGCCGACGACGCGTTCGAGGAGCCGATGCTGCGCTATCGCGCGGCGGTGCACGAGGCGCCGGGCCGCTTTCTCGGCGCCTTGAAGGACGTGGTCCTGAACGAGGTGATCCGGAGCGCCGCCGTCCAGCAGCTCGAATTCAAGGGCCAGAAGATGGTGGTCGACGTGTTCGAGACCTTGCGGTCGGACCCGAAGAGCTTCCTCTCCCCCGCCACCCGCGCCCTCCACGAAGCCGCCGGCGGCTCCCCGCGCGTCATCTCCGACCACATCGCCGGCATGACCGACGGCTTTCTATTGAAGACCTACGACCGCCTGTTCAGCCCGAGAACCGGCTCGATCTTCGACCGGCTCTAGGCTGAGGCCTCATCACCAGCCACAAGCCGTCACCCCGGACTTGATCCGGGGTCCACCTTCTTCTTTCCGAATGCCTGCTCGGGAAGAAGGTGGATGCCGGATCAAGTCCGGCATGACGGCTCTTCAGGCGCCTCGCCTCTCCCCCGCCAGCGCCGCGATCAATGCCGCATCCCGGCCCTCCGGATCGGCCTGGAACGCAATCGCCCCATTGTCCGGCACGGCCGTGAAATAGCCGATGTAGACGGGCACGGGCGCCGGAACGTCCACCCTTTGCTCGGGCGCGGGGCCGCTCGGCGCAGGGGCCGTGCCGCCGAACAGCCACCGCCCGAAGGCCTGCGCATCCTCCAGCCGCACGCAGCCCGATGATATGCGCCGGTCCGCCGAAGCGAACAGCGCCTTGTCGGGGAAATCGTGGAGGTAGATGTCGAGTCCGTTCGGCATCATGAACTTGACCGCGCCCATCACGTTCGCGCCGCCCGGAAGCTGGCGCAGCCGCAGCGGCTCCCGCCCCGCCGCCACCCGCCCCCAGTTCACCGAAGCGGGGCTCAGCACCCGGTCCTCGGCGTGGAATTGCGACAATATCTGCAGCCGCTCGCGCGCCAGCACGCCCGTCCCTTCGCGAAGCACGCGCTGCGCCCGCTGGCGCGCGAGATCGACCGGCACGTTCCAATACGGGTTCAGCACCGCATAGCGCAGCCGCCCGGCGAGCGCCGGCGTTTCCATCCCCCGCTTGCCGACGATCGCGCGCATCGTCCCCGCCGCGCGCCCGCCTTCGAACATCCACACGCGCGCCGCCGCCGTGTCGACGAGGACGAAGCGCCCCCGCTGCGGCGCAACGGCGCGGGCGCGCTCCAGGTTCGCGCGGAGGATCCGCTCGTAGTGGCCGGCGCCGAGGTTCAGCGCCGCCACCGTCGCCGGATCGGCCGCGCCGGTCTGCACAAGCCCGTGCACCCGCTGGAAACGGCGCAGCGCCGCATCGACCGGATCGCCGCCCCGCAGGCCGAGCCGCCGCCGCAGCGCCTCCGCCGAGGGCGAGGCGGGAAGCTGCACCTGCGGCAGGGCCGACCAGCGCCTGCGATAATCCGCGAAGCCGTCCCGCAGGCCGTCATAGACGGCGTTCACCCGCCGCGCCTCGTCGGCATGCCTGCGCGCGTCCGGCGCCGCCGCGGCCGCTTCGAGAATGGTCTTCGCACTCTCCGGCGCGGGCGCGAGCCCGTCCTCGGCATAGACCGGCCGCGCGGCGGCGGCGGGCGCGGCGAGGTCCTGCCGGTAGCGCACCCAGGCTTCGGTGAGGAGCAGGTCGGCGCGGGCGAGCGAAGCTGGGTCCGCGGCCCCCAGCGCCGCGGCGATCTCCGCCACGCGGTAGCGCGCCGGATCGAAGCCGTCGCTCCACGAGGTGGCGAGGATCTCGAGCAGCCGCCGCTCGCCGCCCTGGTTGATCCACAGCGGCCGCCCACCGCGTGCCGCATAAAATGCTGCAATCTCAGCATCCTGCGACCCGGCGATCGCAGCGACTGCGAGGATCGGTGCCGGCTCGGGCGCCTTGGTGCAGCCCGCGGCGGCGAGGAAGGCGGCAAGGGCGAGGAGGAGCGGCTTGTGCATCGCTTCCGCCATTTAGCAGCGGACCCTTAAGCTTTTAAGGACGCTGCCGAAAATGCGGCGGCGCGTTTCCCGTAACGGGACGCGCCGCCGCCGAAGCTTAAAGCGTCGCGTGCACCGTCGCCACGGCCTTCACCACCGCGGCAATGCGGGCAGCCGCCTGGACGGTCTCGGATTTGACGCCGTGCTGCTGGAGCACCTTCTCGTGGCTGTCGATGCACATGCCGCAGCCGTTCATGGCCGAAACGGCAATGCTGAACAGCTCGAAGTCGGCCTTGTCGATGCCGGGATTGCCGATGACGTTCATCCGCAGCCGCGCCGGGAGCGTGCCATATTCCGGGTTCGAGGCGAGGTGGACGAAGCGGTAGTAGACGTTGTTCATCGCCATCACGGCCGCCGCCCCGCGCGCCGCATTGGCGGCTTCGGGCGAAAGCTTGCCCTCGATCTCCGCTTCCGCCGCGGCGACGATCGGCCGGTAGCCGGTACCGTGCGCGCAGGCGAGGAGCAGGCCGTATTTACGCTGATCGCCCAGCGTCTGATCGGAAAGGAGCGAGCCGAGATTGAGCCGAAGATCCTTCGCATAATCGGGAAGAACGTCGGCGAACTGCTTGAGAGACATGGTTTTCTCCAAAAAGAAGGGGCGCGAGGATTGCTCCTGCGCGCCCCCGGTAAGCTCAGGCGAGGACCGACTTAGGCGGCCGGCTTCAGGACGTCCTGGCCGGCCTCCCAGTTGCACGGGCACAGCTCGTCGGTCTGCAGCGCGTCGAGCACGCGCAGCGTTTCCTGCGGGTTGCGGCCCACGTTGAGGCCGTTCACCGTCACCTGCTGGATGACGTTGTCCGGATCGACGATGAAGGTCGCGCGGAAGGCGACGCCTTCGTTGGGATCGAGGATGCCGAGCGCGGAGGCGAGCTCCTTCTTGGTGTCCGCGATCCAGGGAAAGTCCGCCTGGGCGAGACGCTCGTCGGACTTGCGCCACGCGAAGTGGACGTGGGTCGTGTCGGTCGAGGCGCCGATCAGCACGGCGTCGCGATCCTCGAAATCGCCCTTGAGGTCGCCGTAGCCGACGATTTCCGTCGGGCAGACGAAGGTGAAGTCCTTTGGCCAGTAGAAGAGGATCTTCCACTTGCCGTTGGTCTCGGCGAGGTCGATCGTCTCGCCGCCCGGCAGCGCATCGACGCCCTGCTGGATGGGAAGGGTGAATTCGGGAAGCTTGTCGCCGACGGTAAGCATGGGGGGTTTCCTCCTGTTGGGATGGTGCGCGTGAAATCTCGTCCGAAGCCGATATAGGGCGTGGCTTCGTCCGTTCAAATCGATTAATCCGCACCAACTGATCGAGTGGAGCGATGGAAGCGCGATGAGCACCTACGTCCCGACGCTGAAGCAGCTCCAATATCTCGTCGCCCTCCAGGACCACGGACATTTCCGCCGCGCGGCGGAAAGCTGCTTCGTCACCCAGTCCACGCTGTCGGCCGGGATCGCGGAGCTCGAATCGCTCCTCGCCACCGCCCTCGTCGAGCGGACGCGGCGCGTGGTGCGCTTCACGCCCGGCGGAGACCGCATCGCAGCAAAGGCGCGCAAGGTGTTGAGAGAGGCCGAGGAACTGGCCGACATGGCGCGCGCCGCCGGCAAGCCTTTGTCGGGCGAGCTGCGCATGGGCGTGATCCCGACCATCGCGCCCTTCCTCCTCCCCACCTTGCTCCCGAGCCTGCGCAGCGAATGGCCGGACCTTCGCCTGTTTCTTCGCGAGGAGACCAGCCAGGCCGCCTGCGACTCGCTTCAGCGCGGCCAGCTCGACTGCGTCCTCCTCGCCCTTCCCTTCGGCTGCGGCGACGTCGAAACCGCCGAATTGTTCGACGACCGCCTGTTCATCGCCTTTCCCCCAGGCAAAGCGCCGGCCAGCGCCGAAGCGGTGACGGCGGCGGCGATCGACCAGGCGCATCTTCTCCTTCTCGAGGACGGCCATTGCCTGAAGGACCACGCGCTGGCCGCCTGCAACCGCCCCGAGCTTCGCGCCGAAGCCTCGATGCTCGGCACCTCGCTCCACACCCTCGTCCAGATGGTCGGCAACGGCCTCGGCCAGACCCTCCTCCCGCAGATGGCCATCGATGCGGGCATCCTCACGGGGACCGGCGCCACCGCCCGCCCGCTCGAAGCGCCGCACGCCTTTCGCCGCATCGCCCTCATCTGGCGCAAGGGCAGCCCCCGCGAAAAGGAGTTCAGGCTGCTCGCCGAGTCGCTGATGAAGACTCGCCGGGATACGGCGCCGGCCTAGCCTGCGAGCAACTCCGGCGCGATGTCGTTGCTCTGCGCCAGAGCAACGCCGGTCTCGCGGAAGCCGGCCTCGGCAATGTCGACGGTGGTCCCCTCCCCCGCCGGCATGGCGATGGCGCGGGTCAGGTCCTTCAGCACCACCGCTTGGAGGCCGAGCCGCTGCGCCGCGTCGAGCGCCGAATAGGCGACGCAGAAATCGTAGGCCAGGCCGACGAAGAAGCAGCGCGTCACGCCCTTGTCCCTGAGCCAGCCGCCGAGACCGGTCGCCGTCGCCTTGTCGTTCTCGAAAAAGGCCGAATAGCTGTCGACCTCGGGATTGTAGCCCTTGCGCACGATCAGATGCGCCTCCTCGACCGCGCCGGCGAGGTCCGGGTGGAAGTCCGCTCCTGGGGTCGCCTGGACGCAGTGATCCGGCCAGAGCACCTGCTCGCCGTAAGGCATCGCCGTCGTTCCGAAGGCCGAGGCGCCTTCGTGGCTGCTGGCGAAGCTCTTGTGCGTCTTCGGGTGCCAGTCCTGCGTGATCACGATCAGTCCGCCCGCGGCGCGGAAGCGGCGGGCGAGCGCGGCAACCGGCGCCATGATCTCGTCCCCGCCCGCGACCGCGAGCGCGCCGCCCGGGCAGAAATCGTTCTGCGGATCGACGATGACGAGCGCGTCGCCGCGTCCGATCTCGTAAGCCACCTCTTGCCTCCTCAAACCGTGACCGGCGCGCCTGACACGCCCTCCGTCCCAAACACGCGCCGATAGCGCTCGACCTCGTCCGCGGGACCGGTCGCTTTCTCATAATTGTCGCTCAATTTCACCGCCGGCCGCCCGTGGGCGGACGCGACCTTGCAGACGAGGCTGATCGGTTTCAGCCGGTCCGGCTCGTCCGGGTGGCAGCCGGTGAAGTCGTTCGTCAAATTCGTCCCCCAGCCGAAGCCGACCCGCACCTTGCCGGCGAAGTGTGCGTGGACGGCCGGAATGTCCGACCCGTTCGGCGCCTGCCCCGGCAGAGCGACGTCCATACCGTCCGAAAAGATGATGAGCTTCTCCTTGGGATCCTCGCCGCGCGCGCGCCAGAATTCGATCAGCTCCTCGCCGCCCGGCACCGGCTTCTTCGAATCCGGCCGCGCGCCGGTCCAGTGCCGCACCCATTCCGGCGCATCCCGCAGGAACTGCGTGGTCCCGAACGTGTCGGGGAGCATGACGAGCAGCCCGCCCCGATAGACGTTCTGCCACTGCTTCAGCACCTTGTACTGCGCCTCGCGCAGCGCCTCGTCGCTATCGGCGAGTGCCGCGACCACCATGGGCAGCTCATGCGCGTTCGTGCCCTTGGCTTCGAGATCGTGCCTGGCCGCGAAGAACGCGTTGGACGTGCCGGTGAACTTGTCGCC
>DASQND010000086.1:0-2324 GCA_035645215.1 Allosphingosinicella sp. | reverse complement strand
GCATGGCGGGTTCCATCGGTGGAGCCGAAATCGGGTGCCGCTGCGAAAAACTCGGCGCTGCCGCCGGTTCTCACATATTGCGAGTAGCTCGACAGCATCATCGACTTGAAGCCGCGCGTCACCAGAAGGACGCTCGCTCCGGGGAAAACCGCCGCCAGCTCGCGGCATGCCCGGTCGCTTTCGCTCCCGTCGGCGCGCTGCCGGTCCGAAAGATAGTCGGGAATGCCGCCGGCCCAGGGACTCGGCGTCGCAAGCGCTTCGCTGCTGGACACCCTGAGCCGCACGCCGCCGGACGGGTCCGCTGCTTGCTTCGAGATGTCGTGGATGTCGGCGAAGCCGGCAATTCCGTGCTTCGAATAGGCGATTTCGGGATGCGATTCGAACCAGCGCTTGAGAAAGGTCGAACCCGCCTTCGCGTAGCCGATGTGGATCAGGTGCGCGCTCACCTCCGGCCCAACCCGAGGCGGCGCCGGTCGGCGAGGATCGCGGCGGCGGCATTGTGACCGGGCGCGCCGGTGACGCCGCCGCCCGGATGCGCGCCCGAGCCGCAGAGATACAGGCCGGGCAGCGGCATCCGGTAGTCGGCGTGGCCGAGCATCGGGCGGGCGGAGAAGAGCTGGTCGAGGCTCATCCGCCCGTGGAAGATGTCGCCGCCCAAAAGGCCGAAGCGCTGCTCGAGATCGAGCGGCGAGAGCGGCGAGCGGGCGATCACCGAGGCGGCGAAGCCCGGCGCGTAGCGGTCGACGGCGGCGACGATCGCGTCCGCCGCCGCCTCGCGCCGCGCCTCCCAGCCGCCTTCCACTTCGTAGGGGAAATGCTGGCAGAAGAGGCTCGCGACATGGGCGCCGGCGGGGGCGAGGCTGTGGTCGAGCGTCGAGGGGACCAGCATCTCGACGATCGGCTCGGCCGACCAGAGGCCGGTCCGCGCGCTGAGATAGGCCCGGTCCATGTAGCCGAGAGACGGGGCGATCACGATGCCGGCGGTCAAGTGATCGCCGGGCTCGGGGAGGCTGGTGAAGCGCGGCAGCTGCGACAGCGCGACGTTCATCCTGAACGTGGTCGATTCGCTCGCCCAGCCGGCCATGCGCCGCGCGATCTCCGGCGCCACCGCGCCTTCCGGCACGAGGTCGCGGAAGAGGAGCTTCGGATGGACGCCCGCGGCGACGGCGTGGGCGCGGTAGCTCTTCCCAGCCGCGACGGCGCCGACGGCTCGGCCGCGCTCGACGATCAGCTCTTCGGCGGGCGCTTCGGTGACGATCTCGACCCCCGCGTCGCGGCAGGCGCGCGCCATCGCCTCGGTGATCGCGCCCATGCCGCCGATCGCATGCCCCCAGGCGCCCGGCACCCCGGCCGCCTCGCCGAAGACATGGTGGAGGAGGACGTAGGCCGAGCCGGGGCTTTCCGGGCTGGCATAGTTGCCGACCACCGCGTCGAAGCCGAACAGGGCCTGGACCAGTTCCTCGCGGAAATAGCGGCGGAGGATCTCGCCGGCGGACTTGGTGAAGAAGTCGAGCAGGTGCCGCCGCTCCTCCGCGTCCAGCGCGCGCACGTCGCGGCCGAGG
Source organism: Allosphingosinicella sp. (assembly GCA_035645215.1). GTDB lineage: Bacteria > Pseudomonadota > Alphaproteobacteria > Sphingomonadales > Sphingomonadaceae > Allosphingosinicella. The sequence continues at coordinate 762 of DASQND010000086.1, read as the reverse complement.
CTGAGCGCGGCGAGCATGTCGCCGAGGCCCCCGCCGGCGTTCGGCGGCGCGCGCAGGATCCATTGCCGCAGCACGCCGACGACGGACTCGAGCGCGGCGGAATAATCCTCATAGGCCGCCGCATCGGCGGGAGAGTGGCGCGCGATCTCCCGCTGCGTCAGCCCGCCGCGGCCGGAGAGGAGATGGTCGCCGCCAAGCGTCGGCAGGAAGTTATCGATCTTGCGCAGCACGACGCGAAGCCCGTGCCGCTCCAGCGCCATGTCGCGGATCACCTTGGGCTGGAGCAGGCTCACCGTGTAGCTCGCGCTCGAATTGCGGAAGCCCGGCGCGAATTCCTCGGTCACCGCCGCCCCGCCGACGACGTGCCGCCGCTCCAGCATCGTGACCTTGAGCCCCGCCTTGGCGAGGTACCAGGCGCAGACGAGCCCGTTATGCCCCGCGCCGACGATCAGGACGTCAGTGATCCGCTCCCCCATGGCGCAGGTCTATGCTGGCCTTCGCCCTTTCTGTCGAGCATGAGGCGCATATGGAGATTCGCGATCCCGAAGAGTTCGGCTTCGACGCCGGCCGCCTCGCCCGTACCACCGCCTTCCTTCAGGAGACCTATGTCGCGCCCGGGCTTCTCCCCTGCGCGCAGCTCCTCGTCGCGCGCGAAGGCGAGCCGGTCCATTTCACCAGCCTCGGCATCCACCGCCAAGGCTCGAACTACCCGCTGCGCGAAGACGCGATCTTCCGCGTCGCCTCCATGACCAAGCCGGTCAC
>DASQND010000085.1:0-1623 GCA_035645215.1 Allosphingosinicella sp. | reverse complement strand
GATCCGATCGGCTATGGCGACGGCATGAACCTCTACGCCTATGCGCAGGGGGACCCGGTCAACCTCTCCGACCCGTCGGGACTTTGTGCCGTGGGCGCCAATCCCTGCGTCGTCACAGCGAAAAGTGCCACGACGGTTCCGCATGACGGCTGGAAGCAGTGGGCGGACAACCGCGACGACGAGAGTGCACGGGCTCAGGCGAACAACGTTCTTCAGCCGCAGCTGGTGCTCGCCAGCGCCCCCGGCTTTCTTGCGCCTATCACCGGCGCCGCCGCGGATATTGCGGAGAGCATGGGCATCTGGAAAGATGCCACGGAACTCGCACTTGAGGAGGCCCTCCGGGCTGTGATCGACACCGCTATTCCGCCGGCCTGCGGCGGGACCGGAGGCGGCGGCTGCGACCTCTTCAGCCGCGAAGGCATACGGTTCAACCAGCACTTTCTGGACAACCTGCGAGAGAGACGCTCGCGTGGCATTACCGCGCGGCGCGCGTTGGCGGTTTACCGGTGGGGCGCAATCTATTACGACCCGAAATATGCTACCTATGTCCGCTACAGTCGCAGCTCTGGAATTGCCGTTGCTGTGAGCCGTCCGTCGAATGGAACCGCCCTTACTGTGCTGACAACCGATCGGCCGCCTTCGCGGTGGCAGCGTTTGCGCTGGAGGCCAGGGCAATGAGCATGCTGGAATTAGAGTTCGCCGAAGCAACCAAGGAAGGGCGGCTCCACGCGAAGTTTGTCCGCGAGTGCCAGTGGCTGCTTCTTTCGTCCCCGTTCAAGCGGAGTTTGCCCCACGGGATTAACGTCGATGCGTTGATCATCCTGGACTTCGATGCTGAGAAGAGGTTGGCGAAGGTAGAAATACTGGAAGCGCGACGCCACTGGCACAAGAAGCTTTGCTGGCCTTTGAGTGAAAAGGTGATCGAGGCGGATCTCAAGATCGTCGATTGCAGCAAGCCCGACCGGTTGATTGAGCTGGCGATCTGGATAGGCGCAGAGGGCAAGCGGGTAGACGTGAGAATCGGCTCAGGAAGCCCTGATCGCCTCGTTCGTTTATCCGACAGCGTTCTTGCGGTCATGGACAGGAAGAGGTTGATCGGCTTCAGCCTTCAAGTCGCCGATCTGATGTGACCGAGGAGGCCGCAGCTCTTTGATGTCTGACCGCCGGGCCGATCACGAGCGATGACTTGGTCAGGATGGTGATCGCATACGCTACCGCGACCTATTCATTTTGAGGATTTGCCGCCCGACGCATCAGCTTCCTTGCTGACGCGGGCGGGCGGCTACTCGCCGGGCCGCTGCGTTCGCGCGGACCTGCGGACAGAAGATGGACGGCAACTTCTTTACCTACACGTCGGACAATCTGATGCGGACCGGGGCGAACGGGCTGCCGCTCCATTACGACCCGCTGAACCGGCTGGCGCAGGCGACCGGCGCACCGGCGACACGCTTCACCTATGACGGCGCCTCGATCGTCGCCGAGTGGGACGCGTCGAACGTCCTCCAGCGGCGCTACGTCCATGCGCCGGGAATCGACGAGCCGCTGGTCCGCTACGAGGGCGCTGGGCTCGCCGGGCGCCGCTACCTCCATGCCGACGAGAAGGGATCGATCGTCGCCGAGAGC
>DASQND010000084.1:0-4726 GCA_035645215.1 Allosphingosinicella sp. | reverse complement strand
CTGATCCTCGGCCCGCGCGCGGTCGAGCGGCTGGAGAGCCACACGCCCGCCTGGCCGATGCCGAAGATTTTCCGGATGACGAAAGGCGGCAAGCTCATCGAGGGCATCTTCAAGGGCGAGACGATCAACACGCCCTCCATGCTCGCGGTCGAGGATTACATCTTCGCGCTGGAATGGGCGCAGGGTTTGGGCGGCCTCTACGCCCTCATCGCCCGCGCTGATGCCAACGCCGCCGCGCTCGACGAGTGGGTGCAGGCGACCCCCTGGGCCGAGCATCTCGCCGACGACCCGGCGACCCGCTCCAACACCAGCGTCTGCCTCAAGTTCGCCGAAGAGGCCGTTCGCGGCCTCGACGCGGAAGGGCAGGCTGCCCTGGTCAAGGAGATCGCGTCCCTGCTCGAAGTGGAAGGCGCGGCGTTCGACGTCGCAAGCTACCGCGACGCGCCGCCGGGCCTGCGGATCTGGTGCGGCGCCACCGTCGAAACCGACGACATCCGCGCGCTCGGCCCCTGGCTCGACTGGGCGTTTCATACGGCGCGCAGCCGGTAAAGCCCTGTCCCCTTCAGGGGAGAGTGTTGGGAGAGGGGGAGTCGGGCGAGCCCCATCCCACCTCCTCCGCAAATCTCCCCCACCTCCCCCTCTCCCCGACCCTCTCCCCTGAAGGGGAGAGGGAGCCAAGGAACACCGAAAATGCCCAAAGTCCTGATTTCCGACCGGATGGACCCGAACGCCGCCGAAATCTTCCGCGCTGCAGGCCTCGAAGTCGACGAAAAGCCCGGCCTCTCGAAGGACGCGCTCAAGGCCATCATCGGCCAATATGACGGCCTCGCCATCCGCTCCGCCACCAAGGTCACCGCCGACCTGCTCGAAGCCGCGACCAACCTCAAGGTTATCGGCCGCGCCGGGATCGGCGTCGACAATGTCGACATCCCGGCGGCCACGGCGCGCGGCGTCGTCGTCATGAACACGCCCTTCGGCAATTCGATCACCACCGCCGAGCACGCCATCGCCCTCATGTTCGCGCTCGCCCGCGAGCTTCCCGCCGCCGACGCCTCCACCCAGGCCGGCAAGTGGGAAAAGAACCGATTCATGGGCGTCGAGCTCACCAACAAGACCCTGGGCCTGATCGGCGCCGGCAATATCGGCTCGATCGTCGCCGACCGCGCTCTGGGCCTGCGGATGAAGGTCGTCGCCTACGACCCCTTCCTCACGCCCGAGCGCGCCGTCGTCATGGGCGTCGAGAAGGTCGAGCTCGACGATCTCCTCGCCCGCGCCGACTTCATCACCCTCCACACGCCGCTCACGGACCAGACGCGCAACATCCTCAGCCGCGAGAACCTCGCCAAGGCGAAATCCGGCGTGCGCATCGTCAACTGCGCGCGCGGCGGCCTGATCGACGAGGCGGCACTCAAGGACGCGCTCGACAGCGGCCAGGTCGGCGGCGCCGCGCTCGACGTCTTCGTCGAGGAGCCCGCCAAGGCGAGCCCGCTCTTCGGCACCCCCAATTTCATCGCGACGCCCCATCTCGGCGCGTCCACCACCGAAGCGCAGGTCAACGTCGCCATCCAGGTCGCCGAGCAGATGAGCGAATATCTGACCCGCGGCGGAGTCACCAACGCGCTCAACATGCCCTCGCTCTCCGCCGAGGAGGCGCCGCGCCTTCGCCCCTATATGGCGCTTGCCGAAAAGCTCGGCTCGCTCGTCGGCCAGCTCGCCCACGGCTCGCTCGCCGGCCTCTCGATCGAAGCCGAGGGCGCCGCGGCCGAGCTCAACCTGAAGCCGCTCACCGGCGCCGTCCTCGCCGGGTTCCTGCGCGTCCATTCGGACACGGTGAACATGGTGAACGCCCCCTTCCTCGCGAAGGAGCGCGGCCTCGACGTGCGCGAAATCCGCCACGACCGCGAGATCGACTATCACACCCTGCTGCGCGTCACCGCCGAGACCCAGGCCGGCCCGCGCTCGGTTTCCGGCACCCTGTTCGGCAATTCGGCGCCCCGCCTCGTCGAGATCTTCGGCATCAAGGTGGAGGCCGAACTGGAAGGCGAAATGATCTACATCGTCAACGAAGACGCCCCCGGCTTCATCGGCCGCCTGGGCACCACTCTCGGCGAAGCCGGCGTAAACATAGGCACCTTCCACCTCGGCCGGCGCGCGGCGGGCGAGGAGGCGGTGGCATTGGTCTCGGTCGACGGCCACATCGAACCGGAAGTGGTTGCCCGCATCGAGGCTTTGCCCGGCGTGAAGAGGGTGAAGCCGCTGAGGTTTTGAGTGTCCTCATCCTCCCTGTCGCCGCAGGCGATGGGGAGGGGGACCGCTCGAAGAGCGGTGGAGGGGTAGGTGACGAGGCCTCGCCTTTTACCCCTCCACCATGCTTCGCATGGTCCCCCTCCCCATGCGCTTTGCGCACGGGGACGATTAAGCCCCCCTCGCGCCGCTCCCTCCCCCATGCTAGACCGCTCCCGTCCGCTCGAAAGAAGGCCCGCTTATGCGCCTGTTGCTGCTCTTTTCCGCGCTCATCCTCGCCGCGCCGCTTGCCGCGCAGCCGGCCGCGCGCGAGCCCGAATGGCGCCAGTCGGCGGATTTTGACGTCCTGCTCGAACCGTTCGACATTCAGCCCGGCGAAATCCGCCTCGAGGCGAACCGCCCGGTGCGGCTGCGCTTCGTCAACAGCGGGCAGCGCAGCCTCGGCTTCTCCGCCCCCGGCTTCTTCCGCGCCGCCCGCATCCGCTCGGGCGACGGCGACGATCTTCAGGACGGCAGCTTCCGGCTCGAAGCGGGCGAGCGCCGGACCATCGTCCTCGTGCCCCGCGCCGGCCGATACGGCATGCGCGGCATCAATGTCTTTCACCGGCTGATGGGCATGAAGGGCCGCATCGTCGTCGAATAGGAGCCTGTGCGTGGCCAAGGACAAGAAGATGAAGGTCCCGAAGCGGATCGCCGGCGTCAAGGTGCCGAAGAAGCTGCGCAAGCCGGTCAACAAGGCGCTCGCCATCGCCGAGAATCCGGCGACGCGCGACCTCGCCGTCGCCGCGCTCACCGCCGCCGCCGCCGCGCTCGCCAAAAAAGGCGCGGAAAGCGCCGCCCGCCCTCAGCAGCCCGGCGAACCCGGCACCGACGCCGACGGCGCGGGCAATCTCACCGACGTGATCATCGCCGCCGCGCTCGACGGCGCCCGCCGCCTGCTCGACAAGCAGGGCGGCGGCGGCACGCCCGCCGAGCCGGAGGTCGTCGAAGCGCCGCCCGCCTTGGAAGCCTCGCCTGCCGCACCCGGCGCTAGCGCCGCTGCGCCCCGGAACGCCTGACCTCGCCGCGCAATTGCCCGCGGATCGCGCTCTGCGGGAATGCGGCATTGTGGATGTTGACGTAGAAAGCGTGCGGCCGCTCCCGGATGTCGGCCAGCAAGGCCGCGTCCGCGTCGGCGCAGCCTTCGCTGCGCTCCGGAACGGGCGGCTTCAGCGGCACGACGGGAGGTCCGATCGCGCCGGCTTCGCCGCGGTGGATGTGGGCCGCCGTCGCCGGATCCACGCCCCGCGCCGCCAGGGTCCAGCAGACGCGCCCCGCCTGCGGATCGAGCCGGACCTGCGCCGTCCCGGTCCCGTCCAGGTCGCCCGGCCCGGGCACCGCCTGATAGCCGGTCAGCGTCGCGGTCAGCGTCAGCGGCTGCGGCCCCGGCGTCACGCAGGCGGCGAGCGCCAGCGCCGCTCCTCCGGCGGTCAAGATCAAGCCTCTGCGCATCACTGTCTCCTTATGTCGCGCGGAGCCTAGACCGCCGCGCCCGCTTGCAGAAGCCCCGCGCCGCCGTCACATGTCGCCTCATGTGCAATCTTTATTCCATGACCTCGAACGTCGAGGCGCTGCGCCGCCTCTTCGGCCGCTTCGAAGGCGACATGGCGAACCTCCCGCCCTTCGACGAAATCTATCCCGGCAAGCCCGCGCCGGTCCTCCGCCGCACCGGGGATGGCGGCCTCAAGCTCGAAATGATGAAATGGGGCTTCCCGCCGCCCGCCAGCGCCGGCAAGCGCCCGATCACCAACGTGCGCAATCTTTCCTCGCCCTTCTGGCGGACCGCCCTTTCCCGCCCCGACCGCCGCTGCATCGTCCCCGCGACGCGCTTCTGCGAGTGGAAAGGCGAAGTCGGAAAGAAGGAAAAAGTCTGGTTTTCCCTGCGCGAAGAAGACCGCCTCCCCTTCACCTTCGCGGGCGTCTGGCGCCCGACCGGGGAGGGCCCGGCAATGGCCTTCCTCACCTGCGACGCCAACCCGCTGGTCGCCGAAATCCACCCCAAGGCGATGCCGGTCATGCTCGATCCGGAAGGCGCCAAGCGCTGGCTCGAGGACGACCACGAAAGCGCCTGCGCCCTCGCAGTCCCCTACGACGCCGAGGCGATGCACATCCTGGCCTGAGCGGTCGCCCGCCGCGCGTCACAGGGCGCGCGGCGGGCCATGTTCCTTAAAGGACGAAATCCGTCACGAGCGGGGCGGCGCCGCCGGTGTTCACGTTGATGAGGAGGTCGGCGATCCCGTCTCCGTTGACGTCGCCCTGCACCTGCCAGGAGCCGCCGCCCAGATCGACGGTGCGAAGCTGTCCCGCCATGTTGGTGAACGCGCCCGTGCCGACATAGGTGAAGGCGTCGTTCGCGGCGGTGTTCGAATTGGCGTCGATGGCGCTCAAATCGATCTTGTCCGTGCCGCTCTGGAAGGTGACCAGGGTGTCGATGCCGCCCGTC
>DASQND010000083.1:0-11186 GCA_035645215.1 Allosphingosinicella sp. | reverse complement strand
GTCGCTGCGGCTGGGGGGGCGCGGTCGCTGACGCCGCGGCGTCGTTGCGAGGAGTGAAGCGACGGAGCAATCCAGTGGGCGGCGGAGCCTTGCACCGAGTTCCGCTGGATTGCTTCGCTTCGCTCGCAATGACGGTGGGGGGTGCACATCGCCCGGTGCGAACGAAAACGCCCCGCCGGATCGTCTCCGGCGGGGCGCTTCGTTGTCGGCGCTCGGGCTAAGCGAAAGGGCTTAGTCCTGGAGGTACTCGCCGGCGTCCGCGTCAGTGCCGTGGCCGCTCGGCGTCACCGCGGCGAGCGGATCGGCCTGGATGGCGGCTTCGGGCCCCTGGGCGAGCTCGGCGGCATGCTCCTCTTCGGCGCTGTTCGCGGCGATGAGGCTTTCCTGGAGCTCGGCCGCTGTGGTGGCGGCCGCGAGGCTGTCCTGCACCTTCCTGTGCTGGGCGCGAAGGGCCGCGTCGCGGCTCGTCGCGGCGACCCGCATGCGGTGCATGCCGGCGCCTGTGCCCGCCGGGATGAGCCGGCCGACGATGACGTTTTCCTTGAGGCCATCGAGCGTGTCGATCTTGCCCTGCACCGAGGCTTCGGTGAGGACCCGGGTCGTCTCCTGGAACGAGGCGGCCGAGATGAAGCTCCGGGTCTGGAGCGACGCCTTGGTGATGCCGAGGAGGACCGGCTTGCCTTCGGCGGGCCGCTTCTTCTCCGACTTCGCCTTGACGTTCATGTCGTTCATTTCCTGCCGATCGACCTGCTCGCCGACGAGCAGGGTGGTGTCCCCGCTGTCGGTGATCTCGACCTTCTGCAGCATCTGGCGGACGATCACCTCGATGTGCTTGTCGTTGATCTTCACGCCCTGGAGACGATAGACCTCCTGGATTTCCGCGACGAGATATTCGGCCAGAGCCTTGACGCCGAGGACTTCCAGGATGTCGTGCGGATCGGGCGAGCCGGCGATCAAGTTGTCGCCGCGCTTCACGAAATCGCCTTCCTGGACGTCGATCACCTTGGACTTGGGCACCAGATACTCGACCGGATCGCCGCCCTCCTCGGGGATGATCGCGATCTTGCGCTTCGCCTTGTAGTCCTTGCCGAACTGCACCCGGCCGGAGACCTTGGCGATGATCGCATTCTCCTTGGGCTTGCGCGCTTCGAACAGCTCCGCCACCCGCGGCAGACCGCCGGTGATGTCACGGGTCTTGGCGGCTTCGCGCGAGACGCGGGCGAGCACCGTGCCGCCCTCGACCTTCTGCCCGTCCTCGACCGAAAGCATCGCGCCCGACGCCAGCATGTAGCGCGCGGCCTCTCCGCTCTCGTCGTTCAAGAGGGTGATGCGCGGACGCAGATCCTCCTTGGTGCGGGCGGCGGCGCGATAGTCGGTGACGACGCGCTGGGCGATGCCGGTGGCTTCGTCCATCTGCTCGACGAGGGTCTTGCCTTCGATCAAGTCCTGGAACTTCACGATACCGCCGGTTTCGGTGATCACCGGCATCATGAACGGATCCCACTCGGCGAGACGGTCGCCGCGGCTGACCACCGCGCCGTTGTCGATGTTGAGGTGGGCGCCGTACGGAATGCGGTGCGTCGAGCGCTCGCGTCCGTCCATGTCGAGGATCGCGATCTCGCCGTTCCTCGCCATGGCCACGCGGCGGCCGCGCGTATCGACGATGGTCGGAAGGTCGCGAAGTTCGATCTGGCCGTCCACGGGGGCTTCCAGGCTCGAAATTTCGTTGAGCTGGGCCGCGCCGCCGATGTGGAAGGTCCGCATCGTGAGCTGGGTGCCCGGCTCGCCGATCGACTGCGCCGCGATGACGCCGACGGCTTCGCCGATGTTGACGGGCGTGCCGCGGGCGAGATCGCGCCCGTAGCACTTGCCGCAGACGCCGCGCTCGCTGTCGCAAACGAGCGGCGAGCGGATGCGGACAGCCTGGATGCCCATTTCGTCGATGCGAAGCGCGGCGGCTTCCTCGATCAGCTCGCCTTCCTTGGCGAGGGTCTCGCCGGTCTTCTCGTCGACGATGTCTTCGGCCGGGGTGCGGCCGAGGATGCGGTCGCCGAGCGACGCGATGACCGCGCCGCCCTGCACGATGGCGCGCATTTCGAGATTGTTCTCGGTGCCGCAATCGAGTTCGACGACGACGCAATCCTGCGAAACGTCGACCAGGCGGCGGGTGAGGTAGCCCGAGTTCGCCGTCTTGAGCGCCGTGTCCGCGAGGCCCTTGCGGGCGCCGTGGGTGGAGTTGAAGTATTCAAGGACGGTGAGGCCCTCCTTGAAGTTCGAGATGATCGGCGTTTCGATGATCTCGCCCGACGGCTTGGCCATGAGGCCGCGCATACCGGCGAGCTGCTTCATCTGGGCCTGCGAACCGCGGGCGCCGGAGTGAGCCATCATGTAGATGGAGTTGATCGGCGCCATGCGGCCGTTCTCGTCCTTGGGCTGCGCCTTGATCTTCTCCATCATGGCGTTCGCGACCTGGTCGCCGCAGCGGCTCCAGGCGTCGATCACCTTGTTGTACTTCTCCTGCTGCGTGATCAGGCCGTCCTGATACTGCTGCTCGTAATCCTTGACGAGCGCGCGGGTGTCGTCGACCAGGCCCACCTTCTCGTGCGGGATGATCATGTCGTCCTTGCCGAACGAAATGCCCGCCTTGAAGGCGTGGCGGAAGCCGAGACCCATGATCGCGTCCGCGAACAGCACCGTCTCCTTCTGGCCGGTGTGGCGGTAGACGGTGTCGATGACGTCGCCGATCTCCTTCTTGGTGAGGAGGCGGTTGACGGTCTCGAACGGCACGCGGTGGCTCTTGGGGAGCGTTTCGCCGAGCAGCATGCGGCCCGGCGTCGTCTCGAAGCGCTTCATATACTGCTTGCCGGCCTCGTCCGTCTGCGGGACGCGGCTGACGATCTTGGTGTGCAGGGTGACGGCGCCGGCGTTCAGCGCCTGGTGCACTTCCGACATGTCGGAGATGAGCATGCCTTCGCCCGGCTCGCCTTCACGCTCCAGCGACAGGTAATAGAGGCCGAGGACCATGTCCTGCGAAGGAACGATGATCGGCTTGCCGTTGGCGGGCGAGAGGATGTTGTTGGTCGACATCATGAGGACGCGCGCTTCGAGCTGGGCCTCGAGGCTCAAGGGCACGTGCACGGCCATCTGGTCGCCGTCGAAATCGGCGTTGAACGCGGCGCAGACGAGCGGGTGAAGCTGGATCGCCTTGCCCTCGATCAGAACCGGCTCGAACGCCTGGATGCCGAGGCGGTGGAGCGTCGGCGCGCGATTGAGGAGCACGGGATGCTCGCGGATCACCTCGTCGAGGATGTCCCAGACTTCCTTGCGCTCTTTCTCGACCCACTTCTTGGCCTGCTTCAAGGTCATGGAGAGACCCTTGGCGTCGAGGCGCGAGTAGATGAACGGCTTGAACAGCTCGAGCGCCATCTTCTTCGGGAGGCCGCACTGGTGGAGCTTGAGCTCCGGACCGGTAACTATGACCGAGCGGCCGGAATAGTCGACGCGCTTGCCGAGCAGGTTCTGGCGGAAGCGGCCCTGCTTGCCCTTGAGCATGTCGGACAAGGACTTGAGCGGACGCTTGTTGGCGCCGGTGATGACGCGGCCGCGGCGGCCGTTGTCGAACAAAGCGTCGACCGCTTCCTGCAGCATGCGCTTTTCGTTGCGCACGATGATGTCCGGCGCGCGAAGCTCCATGAGGCGCTTCAGGCGGTTGTTGCGGTTGATGACGCGGCGGTAGAGATCGTTCAGATCCGACGTCGCGAAGCGGCCGCCGTCCAGCGGAACCAGCGGGCGAAGCTCGGGCGGGATGACCGGAACGACGTCGAGGATCATCCACTCCGGCTTGTTGCCGGATTCGATGAAGCTCTCGACGACCTTCAGGCGCTTGATGATCTTCTTGGGCTTCAATTCCGACTTGGTCTCGGCGAGTTCCTTCAGGAGATCCTCGCGCTCGCCTTCGAGGTCGAGGTCCATCAGCATCTGCTTGACGGCCTCGGCGCCGATGCCGGCCGAAAAGGCGTCTTCGCCATATTCGTCCTGGGCCGAGATCAGCTCGTCCTCGGTGAGGAGCTGGAACTTCTCGAGCGGCGTCAGGCCCGGCTCGGTGACGATGTAGCTTTCGAAGTACAGGACGCGCTCGAGCTGCTTGAGCTGCATGTCGAGGAGGAGGCCGATGCGCGAAGGCAGCGACTTCAGGAACCAGATGTGGGCGACCGGCGCGGCGAGCTCGATATGGCCCATGCGCTCACGGCGGACCTTCGAGACGGTGACTTCGACGCCGCACTTCTCGCAGACGATGCCCTTATACTTCATGCGCTTGTACTTGCCGCACAGGCACTCGTAATCCTTGATCGGACCGAAGATGCGCGCGCAGAACAGGCCGTCGCGCTCGGGCTTGAACGTGCGGTAGTTGATGGTCTCGGGCTTCTTGATCTCGCCGAACGACCAGGAACGGATGCGCTCGGGGGAGGCGATCCCGATCTTGATCATGTCGAAGGTCTCCGGCTTGGCGACCGGATTGGCGAAATTGGTCAGTTCGTTCATTTCTTCTTCCTTCTGACCCTCTCCCCTTCAGGGGAGAGGAAGAGCCGCCCTTGGGCGGCGAAGGAGAGGGGGAGTTCTGCGGGCCTCGCCCGACTCCCCCTCTCCCCAACCCTCTCCCCTGAAGGTGAGAGGGCGAATCTTATTCCGCCGCCTGGGCGAAGCCGTCGTCGTCCTCGTCCACGTGGCTGTTCAATTCCACGTTGAGGCCGAGCGAGCGCATCTCCTTGACGAGCACGTTGAAGCTCTCCGGAATGCCGGCCTCGAACGTGTCGTCGCCCTTGACGATCGCCTCGTAGACCTTGGTGCGGCCGATCACGTCGTCCGACTTCACCGTCAGCATCTCCTGCAGCGTGTAGGCGGCGCCGTAGGCCTGGAGGGCCCACACCTCCATCTCGCCGAAGCGCTGGCCGCCGAACTGGGCCTTGCCGCCCAGCGGCTGCTGGGTGACGAGGCTGTACGGCCCGATCGAACGCGCGTGGATCTTGTCGTCCACGAGGTGGTGGAGCTTCAGCATGTAGATGTAGCCCACGGTCACCTTGCGGTCGAACGCCTCGCCGGTGCGGCCGTCGAAGAGCGTCACCTGGCCGCTCTCGTCGAGGCCGGCCATGGCGAGCATCGCCGAGACGTCCGCTTCGCGCGCGCCGTCGAACACCGGAGTGCCCATCGGAACGCCGAAGGTGAGGTTGCCGGCAAGCTCCATCAGGTCGCCGTCGGCGCGGGCGTCGATGTCCGCGTCGTAGTTCGAACCGTAGATGGTCTTGAGCTTGGTGCGCACCGCATCGACGTCGCTCGTCTGGAGGCCCTGCGCCCGATCCCGGATGTCCTCCAGCATCTGGGCGACCTGCCGGCCGAGGCCGCGGGCGGCCCAGCCGAGGTGGGTCTCGAAGATCTGCCCGACGTTCATGCGCGAAGGCACGCCCAGCGGATTGAGCACGATGTCGGCCGGGGTGCCGTCCTCGAGGAACGGCATGTCTTCTTCCGGAAGGATCCGGGAGATGACGCCCTTGTTGCCGTGGCGGCCGGCCATCTTGTCGCCCGGCTGCAGCTTGCGCTTCACCGCGACGAAGACCTTGACCATTTTGAGGACGCCCGGCGGCAGCTCGTCGCCGCGCTCGAGCTTCTCGATGCGGTCCTCGAGCCGGCGGCGGATGACCGCTTCGGCCTCGTCATACTGGCCCTTGACGGCTTCCAGGTCCGACTGGACGGCGTCGTCCTTGACGGCGAACTTCCACCATTCGTGCGGCTCGACCGCGTCGAGCGTTTCCGCGTCGATCGTGCCGCCCTTCTTGACGCCCTTCGGAGCCGCCGTGGCGGTCTGGCCGAGGAGCATCTCGCGAAGGCGGGTGTAGGACGAACGCTTGAGGATCGCGCGCTCGTCGTCCGCGTCCTTCCTGAGGCGGTCCTTCTCTTCGGTCTGGATGGCACGCGTACGGTCGTCGATGTCGATGCCGTGCCGGTTGAAGACGCGGACTTCGACGACGGTGCCGGTCACGCCCGGCGGGAGGCGCAGCGACGTGTCGCGCACGTCCGACGCCTTTTCGCCGAAGATGGCGCGGAGGAGCTTTTCCTCCGGAGTCATCGGGCTTTCGCCCTTGGGCGTGATCTTGCCCACCAGGATGTCGCCCGGCTCGACCTCGGCGCCGATATAGACGATGCCCGCTTCGTCGAGGTTGCGAAGCGCTTCCTCGCCGACGTTCGGGATGTCGCGGGTGATGTCCTCCGGCCCGAGCTTGGTATCGCGGGCCATCACTTCGAACTCTTCGATGTGGATCGAGGTGAAGACGTCGTCCTTCACGATTCGCTCGGAGATGAGGATCGAATCCTCGAAATTGTACCCGTTCCACGGCATGAACGCGACGAGCACGTTGCGGCCGAGCGCGAGTTCGCCGAGCTCGGTCGAGGGACCGTCGGCGATGACGTCGCCCTTGTTGACGAAGTCGCCCACCTTCACCAGCGGACGCTGGTTGATGCAGGTGTTCTGGTTCGACCGCTGGAACTTCATCAGCGTGTAGATGTCGACGCCCGAACGGCCGGCCTCGACGTCCGACGTGGCGCGGACGACGATGCGCATCGCATCGACCTGGTCGACGATGCCCGAGCGGCGCGCCGCGATGGCGGCGCCGGAGTCGCGGGCCACCGTTTCTTCCATGCCGGTGCCGACGAGCGGCGCTTCGGCGCGGACGAGCGGCACGGCCTGGCGCTGCATGTTCGAGCCCATGAGGGCGCGGTTCGCGTCATCGTTCTCGAGGAACGGAATGAGCGAGGCCGCGACCGAGACGAGCTGCTTGGGCGAGACGTCCATCAGCGTGATCTGATCGCGCGGAGCCATCAGGAAGTCGCCGGCACGGCGCGACGAAATGAGGTCTTCGGTGAAGCCCTTGTTCGCGTCGAGTTCCGCGTTCGCCTGGGCGATCGTGTGCTTCGCTTCTTCCATGGCGGAGAGGTAGACGACCTCGTCCGTCACCTTGTGGTCGATGACCTTGCGGTACGGCGTTTCGATGAAGCCGTATTTGTTGACGCGGCTGAAGCTGGCGAGCGAGTTGATGAGGCCGATGTTGGGCCCTTCCGGAGTCTCGATCGGGCAGATGCGGCCATAATGGGTCGGGTGGACGTCGCGGACTTCGAAGCCGGCGCGCTCACGGGTGAGACCGCCCGGCCCGAGCGCCGACACGCGGCGCTTGTGGGTCACTTCGGACAGCGGGTTGGTCTGATCCATGAACTGCGAAAGCTGCGAGGAGCCGAAGAACTCGCGCACCGCGGCGACGGCCGGCTTGGCGTTGATGAGGTCGTTCGGCATGACCGTGGACACGTCCACGGAGCTCATGCGCTCCTTCACGGCGCGCTCCATGCGGAGCAGGCCGACACGGTACTGGTTCTCGAGCAGCTCGCCGACCGAGCGCACGCGCCGGTTGCCGAGATTGTCGATGTCGTCGATCTCGCCCTTGCCGTCCTTGAGGTCCACCAGGGTCTTCACGACCGCGATGATGTCTTCCTTGCGGAGCGTCGTCACCGTGTCCTCGACCTGGAGGTCGAGGCGCATGTTGAGTTTGACGCGGCCGACCGCGGAAAGGTCGTAGCGCTCCGGATCGAAGAACAGGCCGGCGAACAGGCTGTCCGCCGTTTCGCGCGTCGGCGGCTCGCCGGGGCGCATGACGCGGTAGATGTCGGAAAGCGCGTGGTCGCGGTCCTCGGCCTTGTCGGCCTTCAGCGTATTGCGGATCCAGGGGCCCGTCGACACGTGGTCGATGTCGAGCAGCTCGAGCCGCTCGATGCCGGCGCGGTCGAGACGCTCGAGGTTTTCGACGGAAAGCTCGTCGCCCGCCTCGATGTAGATTTCGCCCGTCTTGTCGTTGACGAGATCGAAGGCGGAATAGCGGCCGAAGATTTCCTCGGTCGGGATGATCAGGTCCTTGAGGCCGTCCTTGGCCGCCTTGTTGGCGGCGCGCGGCGTGATCTTGGTGCCGGCGGCGAAGGCGATCTCGCCCGTCTCGGCATTGACCACGTCGTACATCGGCTTCTGGCCGCGCCAGTTCTCGGACACGTAGGGGATCTTCCACCCGCCCGAGCCGCGCACGAAGACCACGCGGTTGTAGAAGGTATTGAGGATTTCCTCGCTCGACATGTCGAGCGCGTGGAGGAGGGCGGTGACCGGGAGCTTGCGCTTGCGGTCGATGCGGACGTTGACGATGTCCTTGGCGTCGAACTCGAAATCGAGCCAGGAGCCGCGATACGGAATGACGCGGGCGGCGAAGAGATACTTGCCGGACGCGTGGGTCTTGCCGCGGTCGTGGTCGAAGAGGACGCCCGGCGAGCGGTGCATCTGCGAGACGATGACGCGCTCGGTGCCGTTGATGATGAAGGTGCCGTTATGCGTCATGAGCGGCATGTCGCCCATGTAGACGTCCTGCTCCTTGATATCCAAAACGGAGCGGGTCTCGGTATCGGGATCGACTTCGAAGACGATGAGGCGAAGCGTCACGCGCATCGGCGCCGCATAGGTCATGCCGCGCTGGCGGCACTCGTCGGTGTCGTACTTGGGATCCTCGAGTTCGTAATTTACGAAATCGAGCTCGGCCGTGCCGGCGAAATCGCGGATCGGGAACACCGAGCGCAGGGTCTTTTCGAGGCCGGAGACGTAGCCGTCCTGGGGCCGCGAGCGCAGGAACTGCTCGTAGCTTTCGCGCTGAACCTCGATGAGGTTCGGCATTTCCGAGACTTCGTGGATGTTTCCGAAGATCTTGCGGATGCGCTTGGAAGCGGTGGACGTGCGCGTCTCGGTGGACGCGTTCGGGCCTGCTACGGAGGTCGCCATGTGGGTCTGATCTCGCCTTCTTGAACCGTGCTCCGCGATGCGGAGCCCCAGGGCACCCCCGCCAAGAAAGCGAGGGCAAAGCCCGATGCACGATGCGCTTCAAGACGCAAAAAGCCGCGAGTCCCTCGATGGAGACCGCAGCTTCAGCGTCCGATAAAACCCCGCCCGATCAATGCTTTGAACGCGCTGCGCGACGGCACGTCCTGTTCCGATACGATGGGGTGTGGGTAGCTATCTAGGCGCTGGGCTGATGTGGGTCAAGGTGGTGCATACTCCGCTGGGCGGACGGGGAGGAAAAATCAATGCGGCGAACGTCAGTTCTCTCTCCCTTAGGCGCTGAGTGCCTTTCGCCAAGACGATACCCAGCCGACGGGCGTCGGTAGCCCGGACGGCAGTCGTCGCCGAGTGAGCACCTGAGAGCTACCATCGACGAAGATGAGATTAGTTGCATCCGCAACAAACCCTGCAGCCTCCAAGTGGTGGTGAACAAACTCGCGAGAGTGCTTATAGGTGTCGGCAAGGATGTGCGTTGATCCTACAGGCAACCTTGTATGTCCATATTCATGTTCGGCGTCGACGTTCGATAGTACCAGTAGACCACCGCTGCGGAGAACCCGTCGAACCTCAAGTACGAGGCTTTGTATGCTTGACAAATGCGCCAGCATCCTTGTGCATAAAACTGCGTCGAAGCGCTCGTCCTTGTATGGTAATGCTAACGCATCAGTTTTAATGAGGGTCACGTGCGGGATCCTATGCCTGGCGACTGCAAGCATGCCGCTACTCAAGTCGATACCGACGCGCTCCTTGCATAGCCCCTGAAGCTTTTCTAGGTACCATCCAGTTCCGCAACCCAAGTCGACAGTGTTTACTCCCGTGCAGAAAGAGTGACGAAATCTTCTGAATGGGTCGTAAACAAGAGGGTGCTCAGCCTGGCGCCAAAACTTTTGCCACTTCCAGTCGTCATAGTAGGGGGCTGCTAGATCATAGGCTGCTTCCACAGGAAAGTGGCGTTCGGCAGATGTTCGACCAGCAGACGTTGCCACTTATCTGCCCTCGCTTTCGAGTGTCGCAATGCGCCGATTTAGTTCATCTATACGTCTGGCCATTGCTGCCGCCTCTGCAGGGTTCGGCGCTCCGGTGATCACTACTCGTTGTCGTAGTGCGTCTTCGGCTTCCGCACGTGCGACCTCTTTAACGTTGGGGAACAATGCCCCTTTTACCCAGCTAGTCGCCAGGGACGCAGCCGTGAGGACTACAAAAAGGCCAAATGCCCAAGCAAATGCTTTGCGGAGCGCGCCTGGAATGTCATTTTTGAACTCCAGAATAGCAGCGTCGCGCGCTGACTTCAGGTCTGCTTCTATCGTTGTTTTTACCTCTGATCGTGCAGTCCGAATGTCGACGAGTGCTGCTTCCTTCGCGGCACCCAAGTCCACCGCGAGCTCGCCCACCTGCAGAAAGCTTGCTGGTTGCTCCAAAGCCAGCTCATTCAGTCGCGTGTCGTACTCGTCTGTGGGCAAGTTGCCTGTGAACGGCTGCCCAACTGTGCCCTCTATTTTGATAAACACCATTTTGGCAATAATGGTCTCAGCCTGAATGAGAACATTTCCTTTTCCGAAATTCACAAAAAGGCAGGCGAGGTCGCCCTCATATCCAGGTTCTACCATGCTCATGTTTACGAGCATCAAGCCCTTTCTCGAGAGGCTGTTCGTCTGCCACCAAAAGCCTACGATCGAGTTCGGGATCACGACGCGGTCACGTGTCCGGATCCAGACCATCTGTCCGGGTTCCACGACAATGCGGGATTGTCCGTTGTCGCCAGGAAAATCCACCGGGGGAGACTTGCTTCCAGCGAGGAAGGCTCGCCCTGGGACAAAAGCGTAGGAACATTCGGTTGCTCGGCTTAGCCGGCCTCCGGGCACAAGGTCGCCCTGCGCGATCTTCAAACGAATTTCCTCGTCGGAAAGGACGCACATTCCGCTTGCCTCCACCTACCCGCAATCGCACCAGCGGTGCTGGTTCCCTTGGTGCGCTCGACAAGTCGGGCTTTCAAGTCCCGATAACGGCGCGCCCGATGTGCCGGTGCGCACGGGCGACGGACATCGTTTGATGCCATGCTGCGAACGGCCATTGTTACAATCGAAACAACAAACTCCTTCCCGCGACACCGGGGGGAAGCACGTTTCCCCTAAATCCTCCCTCATCGAAAACGCGGCGGCGGCTTTGCTGGGCGAGGGAGAAAGACGATGAGGCGGAAGCTGGGTTCGGTGGTGGAGTTTGGGTTGGTGGTCGTCTTTGGGGCGACGCTGACGGTCCATACGGTCGCGGCGCCTGG
>DASQND010000082.1:0-8132 GCA_035645215.1 Allosphingosinicella sp. | reverse complement strand
CCGGAAAACGGAAGCTGCGCCCACAGCATCTATATCGGCGATTTCGGGAGCCTCAGCGTCGTGCGCACCCGCTTCGAGCGCGGCCGCGGCGGCCATTACGTCAAGACCCGCTCGCCCCGCGTCGAAGTCGTCGATTCGAGCTTCGACGACAGCGAGGGCCGCGCGACCAACTACATGATCGACCTGTCGAACGGCGCCACCGGCACGATCGCGCGCAACGTCTTCGTCCAGGGCCGCAACAAGGAAAATTATTCGGCGATGATCTTCGTCGGCCCCGAAGCCCAGTCGAACAGCTCGGCCGGCCTCGCGATCGCCGACAACGAAGCGACGCTTGCGCCGGGCGCCAACGCCACCACCTTCGTCGTCGACCGCAGCGGCGAAACCATCGCCATCGACCGCAACCGCCTGGGGCCCCAGATCACGAAATTCGCCCGGCGGTAACTCCCGTCATTGCGAGGAGCGTTAGCGACGAAGCAATCCAGCGGGTCGCGGAGCCCCGCACCGCCGCCCACTGGATTGCTTCGCTACGCTCGCAATGACGGCTATAGGGTCCGCCGATGAATCGGTGGGGTTTTCTCCTTCTCAGCCTCCTCGCGCTCCTCTTGAGCGCCGCCCCCGCGCACGCGCAGCTCGCAGGCGGCGAGCCGGCGATGAGCGTCGAACTCCTCCCTGAAGGCCGCACCGCGGCGCCGGGCAGCACCGTCACCCTCGCCTTCGTCATGCGGCCGCGCCCCGGCTGGCACGGATACTGGTCGAACCCCGGCCTCGCGGGCCGCCCCAACGAAGTCACCTGGCGCCTCCCCGCCGGCGCCGTGGCCGGGCCGCTGCGCTATCCGGTCCCGGAGCGCCTGCTCATTTCCGGGA
Source organism: Allosphingosinicella sp. (assembly GCA_035645215.1). GTDB lineage: Bacteria > Pseudomonadota > Alphaproteobacteria > Sphingomonadales > Sphingomonadaceae > Allosphingosinicella. The sequence continues at coordinate 7,268 of DASQND010000082.1, read as the reverse complement.
TCATGAACTACGTCTTCGAGCGCGATTACGCGATGCTCGTGGACTTGAAGGTGCCGGCGAACGCCGCTCCGGGCGCCGCGATCCCGATCGCCGCCCGGCTCGATTACCTCGCCTGCACCGACCAGATCTGCGTCCCCCAGCGCACGGACGTGTCGGCGCAACTCATGATCGGCACCCCCACCGCCGAGAACCGCGGCCAATTCGACGGCTTCCGCCGCGATCTCCCCCGCCCGCTCGGCCAGTCCGCCAGCTTCGAGATCGCGAACGGCCGCCTCCGCCTCGCCGTCCCGCTCCCCGCCGACGCCGCCCTCGCCGGACCCTATTTCTTCCCCGCGACGCTCGACGCCATCGACTATTCCGCCGCGCAAGACGTCTCCCGCGCCGGCGACACGCTGATCGTCGAAACCCAGGCAGCGCCGAACGCCGCCGCGCTCGCCCTGATCGAAGGCGTCCTCAGCCTCGGCGACAATCGCGGCCTCGCCCTCAGCGCCCGCCCCGGCCCGGTCCCGCCCGCCGGCACGCCGGTCGGCGAAGCCGCGCCCGCGGCAAGCGGCACCGCCATCCTCTACGCCCTCCTCGGCGCCCTGCTCGGCGGCCTGCTCCTCAACGTCATGCCCTGCGTTTTCCCGATCCTGAGCTTGAAGGCCCTGAGCCTCGCCCGCGCCGGCGGCGACGAACGCGGCGCGCGCCGCGAGGCGCTCGCCTACACGGCGGGCGTGATCGGCACCTGCCTCCTCCTTGGCGGCGCCATCCTCGGCTTGCGGGCCACAGGCGTGGCGGTCGGCTGGGCCTTCCAGCTCCAGGACCCGCGCGTCATCCTCGTGCTGTTCCTGCTCGTCACCGCCATTGCCCTCGGCCTCGCCGGCCTGTTCCGCCTACCCGCCATCGGCGCCGGCGATGCGCTCGCAGCGCAGGGCGGCACCCGCGGCGCCTTCTGGACGGGCGCGCTCGCCGCCTTCGTCGCGACGCCCTGCACCGGCCCCTTCATGGGCGCGGCCTTGGGCGCCGCGCTCGTCCTCCCGACCTTCGCCGCCCTTGCCGTCTTCGCCGGCCTCGGCCTCGGCCTCGCTTTGCCCTTCCTTCTCTTGGGCTTCGTCCCCGCCCTCCGCCGCCTGCTGCCCAAGCCCGGCGCCTGGATGGAGCGCTTCCAGCGCCTCCTCTCCATCCCGATGTTCCTGACCGCCATCGGCCTCCTTTGGGTCCTCGGCCGCCAGGCGGGAGTCGACGGCATGACCGCCGGGCTCTTCGCCGGCCTCGCGCTCGGCCTCGCCCTTTGGTGGACGGGCCGCCACCGCCGCGCCTGGCTCGCCTTGCTCCCGGCCGCCGCAATCGCCGCCGCCGCCCTCCTCCTCGTCCGGACCGTCGGGCCCGCCGAGGCCGCCGCCACCGGCACCCTCGCCGCCGAGCCGTTCAGCGAGCAGCGCCTTGCCGCCCTGCGCGCCGAGAACCGCCCGGTCTTCGTCTATTTCACCGCCGACTGGTGCCTTACCTGCAAGGTCAACGAGCGCGCCGTCCTCGCCCGCGCCGACGTCGCGGAGGCTTTCCGCGCGTCCAACGTCGCGGTCCTGGTCGGCGACTGGACTCGCGGCGAGCCGGACATCGGCCGCTTCCTCGAAAGCCACGGCCGCTCCGGTGTCCCGCTTTACCTCTTCTACAAGCCGGGCGCGGAGCCGGAAGTCCTGCCGCAGATCCTGACGGCGGGACGGGTGAAGGGCTTGGCCACCTAAATCCTCCCCATGCTGCGCATGGGGAGGGGGACCACCCGAAGGGTGGTGGAGGGGTAACTGGCAGGGATTCGGAGGCCTGCGCCTCTACCCCTCCACCATGCTTCGCATGGTCCCCCTCCCCATCTCCGATGGGGAGGATGACTAGCGCGTCGGAGTCGCGGTAGGCGGCGCGCTGCGCGTCCAGACGATCTGCCCCGCGATCCAGGTTTCCAGCACCCGCGCGTCGCGGACCTCCGCCGGATTGGACGTGCGGAAGATGTCCGTATCGACGAAGATGAAATCCGCCATCCGCCCCGCCTCGAGCGTCCCGACCTTGTCCTCCGCGAAGGACGCGAACGCCGCCCGCCGCGTGAAGGCGTCGAACGCCTGTTCCAGCGTCAGCCTCTGCTCCGGGAACCAGCCGCCCGGCGGTTGCCCCTCCGCGTCCTGGCGGCTGATCGCCACCGCAAGCCCGTGGAACGGGTTCGGGCTCTCGACCGGAAAGTCCGACCCGAAAGCGAGCGGCACATTGTTCCTGAGCATCGACGCCCAGGCATAGGAACCGCCGAGCCGCTCGCGCCCCATGCGCGCCTCGGCCATGCGCCAGTCCGACGCCTGGTGGACGGGCTGCATGGAAGCGATGATGCCGTGCCTCGCGAAGCGCGGCAGGTCCGCGGGATCGACGATCTGGGCATGCTCGATGCGCCAGCGCCGGTCGCCCTTGTAGGTGGCGGCGAGCTCCTCGATCGCGCCCAGAAGGCTGGCATTGGCCTGGTCGCCGATGGCGTGAACGGCGACCTGGAAATTGTCCATCGCCGCCCGGCTCATCAGATTGCGCAAGGCCGTCTCGCCGGTCAGCGGCAGCCCGCGCTGACCCGGCGCGTCGCGGTACGGCTGCTTGAGCCACGCCCCGCGCGATCCGAGCGCACCGTCATAATAAAGCTTCACCCCGCCCATGCGCAGGCGGTTGTTGTAGAGCCACGGCGTCGGCCCCTGCCCCGCCACCGCCAGCATCGTCTCGATCCCGCTCGCATAGGAGAAGATGCGCATGCTGAGCCCGCCGGAATCCCCGGCCCGGCGCATGGTCAGCCAGTCCTCGACGCTCGTCCCCATGTCGGCGACGGCGGTGAGTCCATTCGAAAGCAGGATTTCCTGCGCGCGGCGGAAGGCAAGGTCGCGCGTGATCGGCTGGTGCGCCGGGATCGAGCGCTCGACGAGCGGCATCGCCGCATCGACGAAGATGCCGCTCGGCGCGCGCCCCGTCCGCTCGATCCGGCCGCCCTCGGGCGCCTGCGTGCTGTTGGTAATGCCCGCCTCGCGCATCGCCGCGCTGTTCGCCCAGCCGGCATGGCCGTCGACCCGCTCCAGATAGACCGGCCGGTCCCGCACCACGGCGTCTAGATCGGCCGCGGTCGGGAAGCGCCCGAGGCCCCATATCTCCTGGTTCCAGCCCCGCCCGACGATCCAGCGCGGGCTCGGATTCGCCGCCGCATAGGCCCTCACCCGCTCCAGCGCCTCCGCGAGCGTCCGCGTGCCAGTCAAGTCGAGCTGCATCGCCTGCAGCCCGACGCCCATGAAGTGGCCGTGCGCGTCGATGAGGCCGGGGAGCAGCGTCCGCCCCCGCCCGTTCACCCGCTGCCGCATCCGCTCCGGCCGCCGGTCGCGCTCGGTCAGGAGCTGCTTCACCCGCCCCGCATCGTCGATCACCATGCCGGTGAAGCGGTGCAGCCGCCCGTCCGAGCGCATCGTATAGCCGTTCACATTGTCGACCAGCATATCCGCCATGGCCGGCGCGGCGCTCAGCAGAGCCGCCGCGACGCCGAGGAGAGCTTTCCACATCTTCACTTCACCAGTCTCCTCACCAGCGACGACGTATCCTGCCGTCCGCCGCCCATCGCCTGCACGTCGGCGTAATATTGATCGACGAGCGCCGTCATGGGCAGGCTCGCCCCGTTGCCCCGCGCTTCGTCGAGCGTCAGGCCGAGGTCCTTCCGCATCCAGTCCACCGCGAAGCCGAAGTCGAATTCGCCGCGCTCCATCGTCCCCCAGCGATTGACCATCTGCCAGCTCTGCGCCGCGCCGCCGGAAATCGCGTCGAACACCTTGTCCGCGTCGAGCCCAGCCGCCTTCGTGAAGTGCACGGCTTCGGAAAGCCCCTGCAGCACGCCGGCGATGCAGATCTGGTTGACCATCTTCGCAAGCTGCCCCGTCCCGTCGCCGCCGACATGGACGATGCGGGCGGAATAAGCCTCCATCAGCGGCCGGGCGGCGGCGACCGCCTCCTCGCTTCCGCCGCACATCACGGCGAGCGCGCCATTCTCCGCCCCCGCCTGCCCGCCCGAGACCGGCGCGTCGACGCAGAGGAGCCCGAGCCTGCGCCCCTCCTCGGCCAGCCGCCGCGCCAGCGTCGCCGACGCCGTGGTGTGATCGACGAAGAGCGCCCCCTCGCGCATGTTCCTGAAGGCGCCGCTCGCGCCAAGCGTCACCTCCTCCACATCCGCATCGTTCCCGACGCAGGAGATGACCGCATCCGCTCCGCCCGCCGCGCCCGCGGCGGTCGAAGCCACGGTGCCGCCATGCCGCGCCGCCCAGTCCCGCGCCTTTTCGGGGCTGCGGTTGTAGACGGTGAGGTGGTGCCCGGCCGCCGCGAGGTGCCGGGCCATCGGGGCGCCCATCACGCCCATTCCCAGGAATGCGATATGTGCCATGAGGGCGGGCGATAAGCCTTGTTTGACGGCTGCGCCAGATGCTCTAAGCCGCGGCCATGGCGAGCGACGGGTCCGTATCCCTATCCGACATCAGGGCGGCGGCCGCCCGCATCCACGGGGCGGTCGTCCGCACCCCCACGGTGATGAGCCGCACCCTCTCCGAAGCGACCGGCGCCACCGTCTACGTCAAGTTCGAGAACCTCCAGCACACCGCCGCCTACAAGGAGCGCGGCGCCCTCAACAAACTGCTCCTGATGGACGAAACGACCCGCGCGCGCGGCGTCATCGCAGCCTCGGCCGGCAACCACGCCCAGGCCCTCGCATTCCATTCCAAGCGCCTCGGCGTCCCGGCCATCATCGTCATGCCGACGCCGACTCCGACCAACAAGGTGATGCAGACCCGCCGCCACGGCGCCGAAGTCGTCCTCCACGGCGAATTGTTCGACGACGCCTATGCCCACGCGCTGGAGCTCGCCGACGCGCGCGGCCTGACCTTCGTCCACCCGTTCGACGACTTGGAAGTCATCGCCGGCCAGGGCACGGTCGCGCTGGAGCTGCTCGAAGACGCGCCGGACATCGATCTCCTCGCCGTCCCGATCGGCGGCGGCGGCCTCGTCTCAGGCGTCGGCTCGGCGGCGAAGGCGCTGAAACCCGGCATCCAGATCGTGGGCGTCCAGGCGCGCCTCTACCCGAGCATGTACTGCAAGTTCAGCCGCGAGACGCTCCCCTTCGGCGGCGACACGATCGCCGAAGGCATCGCCGTCAAGTCTCCCGGCTTCCTCACCGCCGGCATCATCAACAGCGTGGTCGACGACATCGTCCTCGTCGACGAGCGCCACATCGAGACCGCGCTCAGCCTCCTCATCCAGGCGGAGAAGACGGTGGTCGAAGGCGCCGGCGCCGCCGGCCTCGCCGCCCTCCTCATGGAGCCCGAACGTTATCAGGGCCGCACCGTCGGCCTGATCCTCACCGGCGGCAACATCGACACCCGCCTCCTCGCCACCGTCCTGCTTCGCGACCTCGCCCGCTCCGGCCGCATGGCGCGTCTCAGGATCCAGCTCCAGGACCGGCCGGGCGCGCTCTTCTCGGTCATCCGCCTGTTCGACGAGCACCAGGTCAACGTCGTCGAAATCTATCACCAGCGCGTCTTCACAACGCTCCCCGCCAAGGACGCCTTCATCGACGTCGAATGCGAGGCGCGCGATGCCGAGCAGCTCCAGGCCCTCGTCGCGGCGATCGGCGAGGCCGGCTTCGCCGTTCACGCGGTGGAAATCGCCTGAGGCGCACACTTAACGTGGAGCAAGCGCCCGTCCCCTTTCGGAACGGCGCGCGCGTTCGTTGGTATTAGCGGACGGAGCGGCTTTTCATCGGCCCGGTACCGTCCCATAGTCCGGGATTGCCGGCCTTCGTTTATTGGAGTGAGCGTGAGCGCACCCTTCCGCTTCCCCCGTTTCTTCGTGACGACGCCCTCGCCCTGCCCCTATATTGCGGGCAAGACGGAGCGGAAGGTCTTCACCGAGCTTTCGGGCGGCCATGCCGGCGAACTGAACGACGCGCTCGGCCGGATCGGCTTCCGCCGCAGCCAGAACGTCGCCTATCGCCCCTCCTGCATCGATTGCGCCGCCTGCATCTCCGTCCGCGTCGTCACCGGCGAGTTCCAGGCCAATGCCAGCCAGCGCCGCGTCATCCGCCGCAATTCCGATCTCGAAGTCACCGCCTGCAAGCCCTGGACGACCGAGGAGCAATATCAGCTCCTCCGCCGCTACCTGAAAGCCCGCCACCCCGGCGGCGGCATGGTCGACATGGACGAGAGCGACTTTTCCGACATGGTCGAGCAGAGCCCGGTCAAGACCTTCGTCGTCGAATATCGCGAGCCGTCGGTGGACGGCCGCCCCGGCCGCCTCGTCGGCGCCTGCCTGACCGACCAGCAGTCGGACGGCCTGTCGATGATCTACAGCTTCTTCGATCCGGACGACGCCCGCCGCTCGGGGCTGGGCACCTACATCATCCTCGATCACATCATCCGCGCCGGCCGCGCCGGGCTCCCCTACGTCTATCTCGGCTATTGGGTCGAGCAGTCGCGCCGCATGGCCTACAAGGCCCGCTTCCGCCCGCTGGAAAAGCTCGGCCCCGGCGGCTGGCACCGCTTCGAACCTGAGCAGCCGGAACTCCCGCTCGCCTGATCGTACGAGCGGTAACGGGCAAGAACGTCATCCCGGCAAAGGCCGGGATCTCAGCGCGTGAAGAGCGCCAGCGATCATGCAACGCACCCAACGGCGCGCCGCACCCCCGCAGAACCTTTCACCCCCTGAGTCCCGACCTTCGCCGGGACGACGCGCATTGCACGCCCTGCCTCTTGAACCCCGTCTGCGTTCCTGCTATGTTCTGGACGGTGGCAGCCGCATGCTCTTTGAACGACCGATCCGCCACTGATCGGTCGAGGCGATCGAAAACTCCCCGCTGATCGGCAATTCGAACCGTTTGTGCGTCCACTTCGTCCACTTTACCGAATGCGACGGCTTCCGCGGCGCGACCTGGAAGGTTTGGCCACCCGCGAAAACCGTCGATCCTGAGCCAACTACTCCGTCGTCCTCCCGTCGAAATGGTCGTTGTCGTGGTCGCGCTCAGCCTGGTCCTTGTCGCGGTGGACGGTGGCTTCCTTGTGCTCGGGCGGGCCGTAGAGCGTGTAGAGCCTGAGCGGCCCCGAGCCGGAGTTGACCACGTTGTGGCGCGCGCCCGCGGGCACGATCACGGCGAAATCGTCCTCCACGCGGTTGACGTTGCCGTCGATGTGGATCTCGCCTTCGCCTTCCTCGATTCGGAAGAACTGGTCGATGTCCTCGTGCACCTCCTC
>DASQND010000081.1:0-11691 GCA_035645215.1 Allosphingosinicella sp. | reverse complement strand
CTCGAAGTCGAGACCGCGGAAGTGCAGGGCAAGTTCTGGCACATTCGCTATCCGCTGGAAGACGGTTCGGGGTTCATCCAGGTCGCGACGACGCGGCCCGAGACGATGCTGGCCGACATGGCGGTGGCGGTGCATCCGACGGACGAGCGCTATGTCTCGCTGGTGGGGAAGAAGCTGCGGCTGCCGCTCACCGGACGGCTGATCCCGATCATCGCGGACGAACATGCCGATCCGGAGCTCGGATCGGGCGCGGTCAAGATCACGCCGGGCCACGATTTCAACGATTTCGAAGTCGGCAAGCGCGCCGGCATCGCCCCGGGCGACATGCTGAACATGCTCTCGGGCGACGCAAAGGTGGTGCAGACCGCGGACGGGCTGGTGCCGGACGACCTCGTCGGCCTCGACCGCTTCGAAGCCCGCAAAGCGATTACCGAGCGACTGGAAGCGGAAGGCTTCCTCGTGAGCGTCGAGGACCGGACGGTTCAGCTCCCTTACGGCGACCGCTCGGGCGTGGTGATCGAGCCTTGGCTGACCGATCAATGGTATGTGGATGCCAAGACGCTCGCGCAAAAGCCGATCGAGGCAGTGCGATCAGGCGACATCAACGTCGTGCCCAAAACCTGGGAGAAGACCTGGTTCAATTGGCTGGAGAACATCCAGCCCTGGTGCGTCTCGCGCCAGCTCTGGTGGGGGCATCAGATCCCCGCCTGGTACGACGAAAACGGCAAGGTCTATGTCGCCGAGACGGAAGCGGAAGCGCAGGCTGAGGCCGGCGCAGAGGCGGTGCTTCGGCGCGACGAGGACGTGCTCGACACTTGGTTCTCCTCGGCGCTTTGGCCGTTCGCCACGCTCGGCTGGCCGGATGAGACGGAGACGCTGCGGCGCCATTATCCGAACGACGTGCTGGTTTCCGGCTTCGACATCATCTTCTTCTGGGATGCCCGCATGGCGATGCAGGGCTTCCAGTTCATGGGCGGGAAGCCCTGGAAGACGCTCTACCTCCACGGCCTGGTGCGCGATGCCAAGGGCGCGAAGATGTCGAAATCGAAGGGGAATACGGTCGATCCCTTGGGCCTCATCGACCGCTTCGGCGCCGATGCGCTTCGCTTCACGCTGGCGGCGATGGAGAGCCAGGGGCGCGACATCAAATTGGATGAGAAGCGCGTCGAGGGATACCGCAACTTCGCGACCAAGCTGTGGAACGCGGCGCGCTTCTGCCAGGCGAACGAGATTGGCGCGTCGGCGGCGTTGGAGCCGCCGGAGGCCGCGCTTCCGGTCAATCGCTGGATCGTCGGCGAGACGGTGAAGACGGTGCAGTCGCTCGATCTCGCACTGGCGGAGCTGCGCTTCGATGAGAGCGCGAACACCCTCTACCACTTCGTCTGGGCGACCTTCTGCGACTGGTATCTGGAGCTGATCAAAGGCCAGATTGACGACGAGACCAAGGCCGTCGCCGGCTGGGTGCTCGACCAGATCCTGGTCATGCTCCACCCGTTCATGCCGTTCATCACCGAGGAGCTTTGGAACGCGCTGGGGGAGCGGCCTTATCCGCTGATCACGGCGCGCTGGCCGATGCCGGATGCGCGGGCGCTCGATCCGGAGGCGGGGCCGGAGATCGACTGGCTGATCCGGCTGGTGAGCGGCATCCGCGCGGCGCGGGCCGAGCTCAACGTGCCGCCGGGAGCGAAGCTCGCGCTGCATGTGCGGGATGCCAGCGCACTGACCGCCGGCAGGCTGCAGCGGAACGAGGCGGCGCTGAAGCGGCTCGCGCGGATCGAGACGATCGGCGGTGAGGAGCCCGCGGGCGGCGCGGCGCAGGTCGTGGTCGACGAGGCGACCTACGTCCTGCCGCTCGAAGGCGTCATCGACGTCGCGGCGGAAAAGGCGCGGCTCGAAAAGGCGGCGCAGGCGGCGGAAAAGGAGCGCGACGGGCTCGCCGGGCGGCTCGGTAATCCGAGCTTCGTCGAGCGCGCCAAGCCCGAGGCGGTGGAGAAGGCGCGCGAGGACCACGCCGCCAAGGCTTCGGACGCGGAGCGGTATCGGGCGGCGCTGGCGCGGCTGGGTTAGGCGGCCGCATCCGCCGCGGCTGCGTCGGCCGCGACATCTGCCGCCACGGAGGCGACGCGTTCCTTGTCAGTGCGGGTCGCGCCGCGGGGCACGACGACTTCGATGGCGCATTGCGCCGCCTGAACGATGCAGGGCGTCTTGGCGAGCACTTCGCCGTCGATCGAGATGCGCTGGCGGGGGCGGGCTCTCAATTCCAGGCGCTGGCCGTGGAATTCGCGGGTGGTGCCCTTGCGGGATTTGAGCTTCCAATATTTGGACGCCCAGTCGCGGACCAGTTTGAGGCTCGATTTGCCCTCGACGACCTGAACGACGATCTCGCCGCTGTTCAAGTCCGCGCTTTCGATCAGCTCGACGCCGCCGTGGTGGCGCCCGTTGGCGATGCGGACTTCGGTCGCCCAGACGGTCTCGTCGATGCCGTCGCCGCGGATGGTGAGCCGGAAGGGGCGGAAGCGGGCGAGGCACCAGGTCGCCCAGCCGAGATAGCCGATGCGCCCCATATAGCGCTTCAGATTGTGCGGAATGCCTTCGCCGATCATCGGGGAGAGGCCCATGGCCGCGCAATTCGCGAAATAATCGTTGTCGATCATGCCGAGATCGATACGGCGGCGCTCGCCGGTCGCGATCGTCTCGATGGCGCCGTCGAGGTCGAGCGGGATGCCGAGCGTGCGCGCGAAGCTGTTCGCCGTGCCGAGCGGGAGGAGCGCGAAGACGCAGTCGCGGTCGACCACTTCGTCGACCGCGGAGGACAGCGAGCCGTCGCCGCCGCCGACGATCACCATGGGCGCGCCGCTCCTGACCGCCTTCTTGACGGTCGGGACGAGCTTCTTCGGGTTGCGCACGGCATGCGCTTCGATGAGGCTGATGCCGGAAGCGGTCAGCTTCTCATGGGCCTGCTTGAAGAGGTCGCGGCCCTTGCGGGAGGCGGCGTTGACGATGAGGATCGCCTCGCGTGGAACTGGCTTGATCTGTGTCACACCCGCCCAACCCGCCTCGCGGCCGGAAGTTGCTCCGATCACATCGCCGTGTCGGCGTTATTGGAGCGGTAGCGGGTGCCCGTCTGCCGGTCGATCAGCTCGATATAGATGTAGCTTGGCGGGACCTGATCGGCGGGAAGGGCGAACCAGAGGGAGCCGAGCTGTTGCGGGCCGGTGAGGGCGCAAAAGCCGTAGAGGCGGCGATTGGTGCGCGCTTCGAAGATGTCGACCCAGGTGCGGGCGCTGTTCGCGTTTGAGCCGCAGGGCGGAAGTGCGGGCGCGGCGCCGAACATGGCGGCGGGATAGGCGTCCTTGTTGAGGACGTCGTAGCGGTAGCGGATGAAGCTCCCGCCGCCAGTCGTGTAGGGCTCCAGGCCGGTCAAATAGAGGATCGGGTTGGGCTGGGCTTCGGCCGGGCCGGCGACAAAGGCGGCGAGCGCCAGTGCGATGGCGAGCTTCGCGGCGGCTGCGGATTTGATCATCGTTCGTCTCCCCCAAGACGGAGCCGAGAATGCCATCGTTTCGCTTGCGGCACAAGGAAGCGGGGAAGCGGCTTTGCAGACGGGAGGGCGCGCGCTAAGCCGCTTGGGCATGCCCTCCTATCCCAACACACGCCTCCGCCGGACGCGGGCCGCCGCCTGGAGCCGGGCGCTCGTCGCCGAACACCTGGCGACGCCGTCGGACCTCATCTGGCCGCTGTTCGTGACGGCGGGCACGGGCGTGGAGGAGCCGATCGCCAGCCTTCCGGGCGTGTCGCGCCGTTCGGTCGACGGGCTCGGCGCGGTGGCCCGGGAAGCGCGGGATCTCGGCATTCCCTGCATCGCGCTGTTTCCGAACACGCCGGGCGGGCTCAGGACCGCGGACGCCGCGGAAGCGCTCAACCCGGACAACCTCATCTGCCGTGCGGTGAAAGCCGTGAAGGACGCGGCGCCGGAAGTAGGCGTGCTCACCGACGTCGCGCTCGATCCCTATACGGCGGACGGCCATGACGGGCTGACGCGCGAAGACGGCTATGTCCTCAACGACGAGACGGTGCGTGTGCTCATGGAGCAGGCGCTCGTCCAGGCGGAGGCGGGCGCCGACATCGTCGCGCCGTCGGACATGATGGACGGCCGCGTCGGCGCTATCCGGAAGGCGCTGGAGGGTGCGGGGCGCCACGATGTCCAGATCATGGCCTATGCCGCCAAATATGCGAGTGCCTTTTACGGCCCGTTCCGCGACGCGGTCGGCAGCCGCGGGCTCCTCAAGGGCGACAAGAAGAGCTACCAGATGGACCCGGCGAATGCGCTGGAGGCCCTTCGCGAAGTGGCGCTGGACATCGAGGAAGGGGCGGATGCGGTGATGGTGAAGCCGGGGCTCCCTTATCTCGACATCGTCCGGCGGGTGAAGGAGCGGTTCGAAATTCCGGTCTTCGCGTACCAGGTGTCCGGCGAATATGCGATGATCGAAGCGGCGGCGGCGGTCGGGGCGGGGGACCGGGACGCGCTCGTCCTCGAGACGCTGACGGCCTTCAAGCGGGCTGGCTGTTCGGGCGTGCTCAGCTATCATGCGCCGCTGGCGGCGCGGCTGCTCGGCCGCTAGGCCGCAGCGGGCTGGGACCCTTGGGAGGAACGAGATTGCCTGAACTGACCGCGGCCGGCGCCTCGCAGGAACGTTATGCGCGCCCGCTCTTCGTTCTCACCATCGTCACCGGCTCGTTCCTCCTCTTCCTCACCCAGCCGATGATCGCGCGCATGGCGCTGCCGCGGATCGGCGGCGCGCCGGCTGTCTGGAACAGCGCCATGCTGGTCTACCAGTTCCTCCTTCTCGGCGGCTATTTCTACGCCGACCGGATCGCCCGGGCGCGCCCCCAGGTGCAGGCCGGCGCCCACCTCGCCTTGTTCGCGCTCGCCGCCCTGTGGCTTCCGATCGGCCTCAGCGGCGCCATGCCGCCCGCCGAATCGAGCCCAATCCTGTGGGTGCCATATTTCCTGATCGGCTCGATCGGTCCGCTCTTCTTCATCGTTTCCGCCCAAGCCCCTCTGATGCAGCGCTGGTACGCGCTGGAGACCTCGCGCGGCGATCCTTATCCGCTCTATGCGGCCTCGAACCTCGGCAGCTTCGCGGGCCTCATCTCCTATCCCCTGCTCGTCGAGCCGCTGATGACGCTGGAGCAGCAGAGCTGGCTCTGGACCGCGCTTTACGCCTTTCTCGTCCTCCTCGTCGCAGGCTGCGCCTGGACCGTTCCGTCAAACGCCGTCCAAGCGCTCCCCGAAGAGACCTCGCCGCCGCCCACCTGGCGCGAGATCCTCCAGTGGGTGGCGATCGCCGCCGTCCCCTCCGGCCTGATGCTGTCGACGACGACGCACCTTACCACCGATATCGTCGCCATGCCCCTGCTCTGGGCGCTGCCGCTCGGCCTTTACCTGCTGAGCTTCGTGATCGCCTTCGCCTCGCGCCGCGGCTTCGCCGATTTCGTGACCATCATCGCGCCGCTCATCATCCTCATCGCAGGCGGCCTCGCTTTCAGCGGCGGGACGAACAACGCCATTTTCGGCGCCGCGCTCGGTCTCGTCCTCCTCTTCACGGTCGCCGTCGCGCTCCACACCGAGATGTTCCGGCGGCGCCCGGCGGTCGGCCACCTCACCCGCTTCTACCTCGCCATGTCGTTCGGCGGCATGCTCGGCGGCCTGTTCTGCGCGATCGTCGCGCCGCTCGTCTTCGACTGGGCCTATGAGCATCCCATCCTGATCGTCGCGGCGGCCCTTCTCGTGCCGCAGACCCCGCTCGTGCCCTGGCCCAACCAGCTCAGGTGGGTGCTCGGCCTCGGTCTGCCGGCACTCGCTTTTCTCCTGTCCTTCATCAGCGACCGTTATTCCTTCGTCATCGAGATGAAGATGGGCCTCGGCGTCGGCCTGGTCGCCACGATGGGAAGCATCGTCATCTCGCTCCTCGCGCTCGCCTGCCTCGGAAGGCCCCGGTCTTTCGCGGCCGGGCTCGCGGCGCTGATGCTGAGCTATGGCGGCTGGTCGACGCTGGCGACGTCGCTGGAGGGCTCGCGGACGCGCAGCTATTTCGGCATCTACGAAGTGAACACGAGGAACGCCGCCGGCGAGCCCTATGCGCGCACCCTGACCCACGGCACCACCCTTCACGGTATCCAGAACCTCGAACCCGCTCTGGAGCGCGAGCCGACCAGCTATTATGCCCGCCGCTCCGGCGTCGGCCTCGCTTTCGCTAATGCGCAGGCGATCTACGGCGCGAACGCCCGGCTCGGGGTCATCGGCCTCGGCACGGGCACGCTCTCCTGCTACGCACAGCCCGGCCAGAGCTGGACCCTGTTCGAGATCGACCCGCACATGGTCGAGGTCGCCTGGAACGATTTCAGCTTTCTGAAGAGCTGCCTCGGCGGCGTCCGGGTCGGCGGGCAGGGGGCCGAGCGGGTGCTCGGACGCCGGCCGCCGAGCGGACGGATCGTGCTCGGAGACGCGCGTCTCACCCTCGCCCGCGAGCCGGCGGGCCAGCTCCACCTCCTCGCCGTCGACGCCTTTTCGTCCGACGCCGTGCCGATGCACCTCCTCACCCGCGAGGCGCTCGGCGTCTACGGCAATGCGCTGCACCGGGACGGCATCCTCCTTTTCCACATCTCCAACCGTTATCTCGATCTCGAGCCGGTGATCGCCGATCTCGCGCGCGCCGGCGGCTGGCAGTCGGCCATGCTCAGCTATTCGCCCAGCGAGGAGGAACTGGAGCGCAACGCCACCGTGTCGGTCTGGATCGCCATGTCGCGCAATCCAGAGGCGATCGACCGGCTGGTGCGGCTGAGCGGCAAGGACAGCATGTCCTGGTCGGTGCTGGAGCCGCGGCCCGGCTTCGACGGCTGGAGTGACGATTTCGCCACCATCCTGCCGCTGATCCGGTGGCCCTGGTGACCGGCGGCGCGACCGGCGGCGCGACGGCCGGCATGAGCGCCGGCGCGACCGCGATCGACACGCCGCGCCTGCGGCTGCGTGGATGGCGGGAAGAGGACAAGGCGCCTTTCTTCGAGCGCACCAACACGGAGCCGGTGATGCGCTGGCTGGGCGGGGTCAAGACCCGCGAGTTCCTCGACGGCGCGATCGACAAGTTCGTGAGCTGGGAAGCGGAGCGCGGCTTCACCTTCTGGGCCCTCGAGCGCAAGGAAGACGGCGAACTGCTCGGCTTTTGCGGGCTGAAGCGCGTGGACGATCCGCAATCCGCGATCGAGGGCGAGTTCGAGATCGGCTGGCGCCTGCGCGAGGATGCGTGGGGGCATGGCTATGCCAAGGAAGCGGCCATCGCCTCGCTGGAATTCGCCTTCGAGCGCCTGGGCGCGCAGCGGGTGGTCGCGCTGACCGTCGACGGCAATGCGACAAGCTGGGGCCTCATGATGCGGCTCGGCATGACGCGGCGAAGCGACCTCGATTATACCGGCCCGGCCTGGGCGGAAGGCACCGTGATCGTCTACGTGATCGAAAGGGACGAATGGTGCACGGAGAGTTGATCCGCTTCGGCGGCAAGGCGCCCAGCATCGACCCGTCCGCGTTCGTCGCGCCGGGCGCGCGTCTGATCGGCGACGTCGAGATCGGCCCGCAAGCCAGCATCTGGTACAATTGCGTGCTCCGCGGCGACGTCAACCGGATCCGCATCGGCGCGCGGACGAACATCCAGGACGGCACCGTCATCCACGTCGATTCGCCGAAGGCGGGCGACGCCGAGGGCCACGCGACGATCATCGGTGAGGAGGTGCTGATCGGCCATCTCGCCATGGTCCACGGCTGCATCCTCCACGACCGCGCCTTTGTCGGCTTGGGCGCGATTGTCATGGACGGCTGTGCGATCGAAAGCGATGCTATGCTGGCCGCGGGCGCGATGCTGACTCCGGCAAAGACGATCCCGGCCGGGCAGCTCTGGGCCGGGCGGCCCGCGAAATACGTGAGGGACCTGACGGCGGCCGATATCGAAGGCATGCGCTCGGGCGTCGCCCATTATGTGGAGCTCGCCAGGCAGCACCGCGAGGCGCTCGGCCTGGGTTAGCGCGCGGCGGTCGCCCGAAGCGCGTCGAAACGCTGCTGCTGGCCGCGCACGATCCGCGCCGCTTCCGCAAGCGCCGCGCCGATGGCTGCGAAATCCCCTTCGTTGGTCGGGAGGCCGGCCCGCTCCGTCGAAAGCCGGTCGAGATCGCCGAGCGCCTGCGTCGTCGCAGCCCGGGCCGCTTCGGCGCGCGAAATGGCTTCCTGCGCGGCGACCCAGCTCTCGCTTCCCGGAGCGCCCGCGGCGCGCGCGAGGGACGCGGCGCGCCCATAAGCGGCGCCGAACGCGGTGTCGCCTGCGCGTGCGCGGGCAAGGAGTTCCGCAGCGCGGGCGCGAAGCCCGGCGTCGGCGGCGACGACCGGCCGCGTGCGGACCGGCTCTTCCCGAGGATTCTCCGCTTCGATGGGACGCAGCGCGAGCGAGGGGAACTCGCCTTTGGGCGCGCAACCGGCGAGGGCGGCCGCAACGAGCGCGGCGGCGAGCGGGGGCAAGGAGGCGGCGGGGCGGAAGACCATGGCCCCTGTCCTATGCGCCGCGGCTTTTGCGAGCAACGGGCTTGCGCGCCCCCGATTACCTTCGTATGTGCCCGGCCTACCGCGCGCCCGTAGCTCAGCTGGATAGAGCATCAGACTACGAATCTGAGGGCCGGAGGTTCGAATCCTTCCGGGCGCGCCAATTTACCCTTCGCCAGATACGCCGTCTTCAGGCGAGCTCGACGCGGACCGTTTGGACGCCGGGCGCGACGTCGATGCTGACGATGCGGGGCTGGGCCTTGCGCTTGATGACGCTGACGCTGCCGTCGCGTTCGAGCCGCGCTTCCGCCACCTCGCCGACATCCTCGACGCCCTGTTCGCGCAGGGACTCGCGAAGATCGCGCGCCGTCATGTGGCTGGCGCAGAGCGCGGCCTCGTCGACCTTTCCGTCGCGCACGATGATCGTGTCGCGGCCCTTGATGAGCTGCCCGAAGCGGCCGGAGCGCACCGCCAGCGCGGAAAAGCACCAATGGAGCGCCATCACCACGGCGGCGGCGGTCATGGAGGGGACCATCGGCGCGTTGCCGGTGATGGCGCGGCTGGCGATCGAGCCGAGCACGATGCCGACGATGACGTCGAAGGCGGTGGCTCGGCTCATGAAGCGCTTCTTGCCGATGCGGATGATGGCCAAAGTGACGACGTAGATGAGGATGGCGCGGGCGCCCATCTGCAGCGCGTTCAGGTCCTTGCCGTCGTCGAGGCCGAGGAGCGTGTCGAGCAGTTCCATCGCTTTTCCTCTTGGTGGTTCGGGCGCGTCAACGCGGCGGCGCGGCGCCGGTGCCTTTTCGCGAGGGTTGAAGCGGGGCGGGATCGCGCGCACGAGGCGCGAATATGATGCGACTTCTGCGCCTGCTTCTCTCCTGGTCGGTCCGGCGCGTGCTCATGTTCGTGATCGTGGTCGCGGCGATGGCGGCGTTCGTGGAGGCGGTGGAAGCGTGGCGCAGCCTTCCGGCGATCGCCGAGGAGGTGGAGAGCCTCGAGCGCCATGATGCGATGCTGCAGCGCGAGTTCGAGCGGCAGCGGCGCGAGGCGGCGGCGGCGCTGGCCGAGATCGACTGGATGGGGGAGCCGATGCTGCGCGAGCGGCTGGCGCGGGTGCGCGCCGGGATCGCGGACATCGAGGCGGGGCGGGCGAGCGGTGTGGCGCTGGCGCTCCAGGCGGCGCGGGGCGAAGGGAGCGCGCTCGCTCGCGAGGCCGGGTCGCGCTTCCGGCTCGCGCTGCTCAGGCGCGAGGAGGCGGTGATTGCGGCGCGGCTCGAGGCGCTTGGGCGCGGGGGCCAGGTGCGCGGGCTCGGCGAGCGGATCGCGGCGCAGGACGCGAGCATCGCGGCGCTGGAGGAGGCGATCGCGGCCATCGAGCGGCGGCATCCCGTGCTCAGCCGGGTCGATCGGGTGCCGGTGATCCGCGAGCTGCAGGGGCCGTGGCGGGACCTTGGCGCGGCGCGCGAGGCGCTTGCCTCCGCGCGGGCCGAACGCGCGCGGCTGGTAGCGGCGCGGCAGGGGGCGTGGACGGCCTTCGCCGCGGCAAGGGACGGATACCGGGGCGCGGGCGCGGCGCTTCGGGAGGCGGATGCGCCGGCGGATGCGCTGCGCGCCCGCATCGAGGAAAAAAGGGCGCAGCTCGAGGGGCATTGGGCGAGCCGCGTCTGGGCGGCGGTGCGGCCGGTGATCGGCTGGGCGCTGTGGGTGATCCTGCTTGTTACCCTCGTGCCGCCGGGGGTGAAGGCCTTCTGGTTCTTCGTCGTGGCGCCGGTGGCGGGGCGGCTGCGGCCGCTCCGGATCGATCCTTCGGACGCAGGCGACGTGCGCTGGGCGGACGAGCGGCGCGAGACCGGGGCGGGGACGGGGAGCGCAGTTTCGTGGCGGCTCCGGCTGCTGCCCGGCGAGGAGGCGCTGCTGAGGCCCGAATATCTGCAAAGCTCGCCCGGCGATGCGCGGAGCGGGTCGAAGCTGCTGCTCAGCGGACGGATGCCGCTCGGGAGCCTGGCGAGCGGACTTTACGGGCTGACCCGCATCCGTGCCGACGGGCGGGAGGCGATGGTGAACGTCTCGGCGACCTCCGATCTCGTCGACGAGGTGGGCGTGCTTGAGGTGGCGGAAGGGTCGAGCCTCGTCTTCCGCCCGCGCGGGCTCATCGGCGTGGTGCAGCGGGCCGAGCGGCCGGTGCGGATCGAGCGGGTTTGGACCTTGGGCGCAGCGTCGTGGCTGACGCTCAGACTCCGGCACATCGTCTTTCACGGGCCCTGCGCGCTGATCGTCAAGGGCGCGCGCGGGGTGGCGCTGGAGCCGGCGGCGGGCGGGCGCCGGGTGTCGGGCGCGGCGATCATGGGGTGGAGCGCCGGGCTCCACCACAAGGTGGACCGGAGCGAGGCCTTCCTCGCCTTCCTGACCGGGCGGCAGAGCCTGTTCCTCGACCGGCTGGAAGGGCCGCGCGGGAAGGTCGTGTACGAGGAGATGCCGCGCGGCGGCCAGTCCGGGCTTCTCGGCCGCGGACTGCAGGGGCTCGGCGACGCGCTGCTGAAGGTGGTCGGCCTCTAGCGCGCCGGCGGGGCGGCGGCGCCTCCTTCCGCGGTCCAGCGGTCCATCCAGCCTTCCACCGCGTCATACCATTGGACTGAATTCTGGGGCTTCAGGATCCAGTGATTCTCGTCGGGAAAGACGAGGAGTTCGGTGGGCACGCGCTGGCGGCGGGCGGCGTTGTGGGCGGAGATGCCTTGATCCAGCGGCACGCGGTAGTCGCGGGCGCCGTGGATGACGAGCATCGGAACGCGCCAGCTTGCGATGTGGAGGGCGGGGTTGAAGCGCTCGACCTCCTCCGGGCGGGCCCAGCCGCCATATTGGGCTTCGGTGAAGGCGGGGATGTCGGCGGACCAGGCCATGGAGCGCGTGTCGAACACGCCGGCATGGTTGACGAGGCAGCGCCACGGCTCGCTCCAGCGGCCCGCGATCCAGTTCACCATATAGCCGCCATAGGAGCCGCCGAGCGCGCAGGCGCGGCTGCCGTCCAGCCACGGATAGGCGGCGAGGGCGTGGGCCCAGCCCTTCTGGAGGTCCTCCAGCGGCCGGTCGCCCCAATGGCCGACGAT
>DASQND010000080.1:0-9926 GCA_035645215.1 Allosphingosinicella sp. | reverse complement strand
CTCGATCTCCAGCTTCGGCAGCGCGAGCGACAGGAGCGGGAGGAGGAGGAGAAGCGCGACCGACACCCGCAGCACGGCGGCCCGGTCGGCGGCGGCGCGCGATCGCAGGACCGCGACGAGGGCAAGCGCGACTCCGGCGATCAGCGCCGACTTCCACGCCATTTCGATCATGAATTCGAGGCTCATGACTGACGCTCCCTGGCTTCGTCGATGGCGCGCTGCAGCGCGGCCAGCTCTTCGGGCTCGAGGCTCTTGGTGAGGCCGAGGAGAGCCGTCGCCGCGCTCGCCGCCGAACCGTCGAAGAAGGTCTTCACCATTTGCTTCAGCGCCGAGTCGCGCACCTTCGCGCGCTGGGGCACGCTGCGGTAGACGTAGCTTTGCTCGTGGGTGCGGTGCGCGACGGCGCCCTTGGCCTCGAGCCGACCGAGCAGGGTGCGCACGGCCGAATAGCTGGGGGGATCGCTCATCCGCTCGCGCACTTCGGCGGCGGTCGCCTCGCCTGCGCTCACCAGGATTTCGAAGATCTCGCGCTCGCGGCGCGGCAACGACTCGATCACGTACATTCTCCTGCTACACATGTAGCATGCCACAAGGGTGGCAGGGCGCCAAGTCCCTTCGTCGCGCCCGGCCCTCATTTCGCCGCCGAAAGCCTGAAGCCGGGCTGAACGGCTGTTTATTGCGAAAGCGTCCAGATGATGGTGTGGATCGTGGAGGCGGCCGTCGGCCGCCCTCCCGCGTCGAGGGCAGGTGCGTAACGGCCGCGAATGGCGAAGAGGCGGCAGGTCGTCTCGTCGAGTTCGGCATCGCCGCTCGACACCGCCACGGCGCAATCGCTCACGCGTCCGGCCGCGTTGACGGTCAGGCGAACGATGACCTCGCCGGCGCTTCCGCGCCGCAAAGCCTCTGACGGATAGTCGTCGTTGCCGATCCAGGGCCGGCCAGGGAGCGCCGGCTCCGGCCTTCTCTGCAAGGCGGCCTGCGCGGCGGTATCGACACCCCATTCGGCAAGGGCGCTGTCGGCGCAGCGCCGCAGCGCCGCGATGGCCGCGCCGACGCGGGGCAGCGGCACGTCGGCGAGAGTCGCCCCCCGGTGCACCAGCTTCACCGAAGTGCTGCGCGCGAGCTGGTCGAGCAGAGCCGCGTCCCCGATGAGGAAAAGCCGCGGCGCCGTTTCTCCCGCCGAACGCCACCCGAGCTGCACGTCGGCGCGCGTCCCGTCGCTGAAGACGAGAGCGGCCGGTGCGCCGCGCTCGGTGCCGGGCGGCGGCGGCCGATCGGGAAAGAGCAGCTCGAGGCGTGCGCTTCCCGGCAGGAACCGAAGCGCGAAGACGGGCGTGGCACTCGCCGCCGTGCGGGCGAGCGTACAGCGCCGCTCGCCCCAATCGGCCACCCAGCGCAGGCCGCCAGGCTGCTGCGGCTGCGGCTGCGCACCGGGCGCGGCTTCGAGCGGGAGGGCGGCGAAGATGAGCGGCAGGAGCGCTGCCGTGGCTTTTCCGACGTTCATCGGCGCAGACTGCACCTCGCGTGCAACCAGCGCAACAAACACCGGGACTGCGCCGCGGCCCACTTGCTCCATCCGCCCCTGCTACGCCGCCGCGCGCGCCGGCGCGCTCGCCTGCGCCTGGGCGGCGACGAGCCTCGTCGCCTCGTGCGCGGACAGCGCCGCGCCTTCCTGCCAGAAGAGGACGTAGCTCAAATGCTCGCCGGCGAAGACGATCGGCCCTTCCGGGCGGAGCAGCTCGGCGTAGCGCGGCGGCCGCGGGCTCGCGAAGAAGTCGGGGTGGTTCGGGCCCACCCCTTCGGACCATGGCGTCAGCGCCCAGGCGACGGTGAGCGGCTTTTGGAGCAGGCGTCCCTTGCCGGGGTGAAGCCGCTCGACCACCTCGCGCGAAAGGCGGAAGCGCTCTTCGTGGCTCATCGCACTGAAGCGCGCCGGATGCGCCTCGTCCGTCCAGCCCGCGACATAGGCGGCGACGAGCACGCCCTTGTCACGGTGCCAATCGCCCGAAGGGTAGATGAGATTTTCGGTCACCTGGTCGGTCCAGCCAAGGCCGCCGTAAATGCCTTCCTCTTCCCAGAAGCGGGGGCTTTCGAACGCCACCTTGGTGCTCGCCCCGTACGTCACGCCGGCGATCGCCGCCCGCTTGGCCGGCGAGAAGTCGTTCGCGACTCGCGCGAGGAGCGGCAGCGGCAGGGTGCAGACGCAATAATCCGCATCGAGCGCCTGCCGGTCGTTCGCGGGGCCATGGACGATCCGGACGCCGCGGCCGCGCCGCCGGATCTCGGTCACCGGCCGGTTCAGCCGCACGTCGCGGCGCACCTCACCGAAGAGGGCATGGGCGATCCGGTCCATGCCGCCGACCGGCTGGAACATCGGCGCCTGCTGATCGAAGAATTCCTCGAAGACGAGCGGCAGCCCGGCCGCGCGGCTGGTGAAAATCTCCTCCAGCCGGAGCGGCGGCTTGGCCCGCCCCGTTTCGGCGTAGCCGCCGGGCAGCGTCTCGTATCCCGAGCGCCCCTGGGGCGTGTAGTCACCATTCTCGGCCAGCTCGCCGTAGAAGCGGAGGAACTGGCGGAGCATGGACTTCTCCGCGGCCGGCATCTCCCGGTCCAGCGCGCCGCGGTCGATCGCCTTGGCGAACAGCTCCATCAGGCGGCCGCGCAGGTCGTTCGTCATCTGCCCGTTGGTGAAGACGCGCCCGTTCATGTCCCAGCGCGAGGCGCGGTTCGCGTTCACCATCACTTCGAGCGGAACGCCGAGCGTTCTCGCATAACCCAGCATCGTGTGGTGCGAGACGGGAATGCGCGCCGCGCCGGCGTTCAGATACTGGCCTTCGGAAAAGGTGCAGAGCTGGTCCGGGCGGCCCATCTGCACGACGCGGTCGCCGCCGCGCACCGTCCAGACGCGCCCGGCGACCCGGTCGCGCGCTTCGAGCACCGTCACCTCGAAGCCGGCGCGCTTCAGCTCATAGGCGGAGACCAAACCGGCGATCCCGGCGCCGAGCACCGCGACCTTTCGCCCGCTCCCGGCGCGGGGCAGCGCGAACGGCTCGGCCGATGCGGGCGGCGTGTTGAGGAGGCCCATCGCCTCCATGCCGAGATAGGCGGCCCCGACTCCGCCGACCGCCCCAAGCCGCTCGAGGAAGCTCCGCCGCGTCAGTGCCATCTCATCCCTCCCCCTTATGTCGCCCCGTGCCCGGGTCCCTCGACACGCCGTCTCGACTTCGCTCGACGGCTGCTCGGGACGAACGGTGGTGCTTTCCTCAGCGCGTCTCCCTCGGCCGCGCCGCAGCGGTCGCTTCGATCTCCACCAGCCAGCCCGGATCGACGAGGCCGGACACTTCCATCGTCGAGCGGGCCGGGCGCAAGGGCTGCGCCGCCGTTCCGAAGAATTCGCGATACGCGGTCATCATGCCGGCGAAATCCATCCGGTCCCGGCCGGGCGGCGCGACGAGGAAGACGCGCATCATGACGATATCGCCGAGGCCGAGGCTGTGCTGCTGGAGCTCGCGCTCGATTTTGCGCAGGACGGAGCGGGTCTGCGCCGCCGTGTCGCCGAAGCGCTGCACCGAACCCGCGGGCGCATTCGCATCGACCGGATCGGGGACGCTGCCGCTCACGTAGACGAGGCGGCTTCCGGCCGGCACTTCGATCGAGGACAGGATCGGCGATTGCGGCGCGCCGACGCGCCTGATCTCGCCGGCGGGCTGCGACGCCGCCGCCGAGCAGGCGCCGAGCCCCAGAAGAAGTGCGATCGAAGCCCCTGCCCGCATCCTGCCCGCCCCCATTCGGATCGGCGCAGCTTAACCCGGCCCGCAGCCGCCGTCATGCGCCTTTATGCGAAGCCGCGCCGCGCTTCGACGAACGCAGCCCCGTCAGTCCGGATAGCGCGCCTTGATCGCCGCCGCGGACTCGCGGACCAGTTCCTCCAGCACCGCCTCGTCCACGTCGGCGAGGCTCTTCAGGTACAGGCACGACGTGCCGGTCCTGTGCCTGCCGAGGCGGGCGAGGAGCGCGTCCTTGTCCGGCGCGTCCGCGGGGAGATAGACGACCAGCTCCTTCGCCCGCGGCGAGAAGCCGGCGAGCGCCGCCTCCCCTTCGCGCCCGCTTTCATATTTGTAGCGGTAGCGGCCGAAGCCGACGATGCTCGTCCCCCACATCCGCGCCGGCTCGCCCACCGCCCGCTCCATCACGCCGATCAGGGCGTGGGCGTCGGCGCGCTTCTTCTCATCGGCGATCTTGTCGACGAATGCGGACACATCCTCCGCCGTTTCCTGCGTCTTGTTTTCGGCCATGGCTTCCCCCGTCCGGCGGGAGGCTAGTCCGCATGGCACGCCCACGTCCAGCCTTTCGCCTTCCCACCGCCGCCGACGCGCCTATGCTGGCGGGCGTGAAGAAAGCCGTCCGCATCCTGGCCGTCGTGGCGGTTCTCCTCGTCCTGCTGCTGCTTGCGCTTCCCGATCTCGCGCCGCGCTTCATCTTCCGCCCCGAGCCGCTCGAGAGCGCCGATCCTAGGCGCTGGCAGGTGCCGGGCGAGGAAATCTCCTTCGCCGCGGCGGACGGATCGCGCCTTTCGGGCTGGTGGGTGCCGCCGCCGGACGACGCCGCGCCGGTCGTGCTCCTCGTTCACGGCCGTTCGGGGAACATCACGACTCGCGCCGACATCGTCCGGCGACTCGCCGCGGACGGCTTCGGCGTGCTCGCCTTCGATTATCGCGGCTACGGCGCGAGCACCGGCAGTCCGAGCGAGCAGGCGCTGCTCGAAGACGCCGTCGAGGCGCGCACGTGGCTCTCCCGGCAGCGCATCCGCTCGCGGCGGATCGTGATCGTCGGCCAGTCGCTCGGCAACCCGGCGGCGGCGGCGGCGGCGGGGTCGAGGCCTGCGGCGGGGCTCGTCCTCGTCTCGCCCTTCACCAGCCTTCCGGACGCCGCCGCGGCGCGCTTCCGCCCGCTCGGCTGGCTCCCTTGGCCGGTCAACCGCTTCGAAGTGACCGAGCCTCTCGTCCGGGTGACGGCCCCCGTGCTCCTCGTCGTCGCCCGCGACGACGAGACGATCCCGCGCGCCAACGCCCTCGCCATTCGCGCCGCCGTCCCGCGCGCCGCGTGGATCGAGGAGGAAGGCGGCCACGACGGCCTCCTCCGCCGCGCCGTCGCATCCGGGCGGCTCCAGCAGTTCGTCCGCACGGCGACCGCCCGCGCTCCGTAGCATTGCGTATGGGCGCCGCCGCCGCCGCCGGGCACAAGCGCCCAATGAATTGGAACATTGTCCGCATCGAGCTCGGCCGCACCCGCGACTTTCCGCAAGGCTCCGCGAGCCGCGCCTATCTCCTGCGCCTGCCGCTCGACGACGGCGGCGCCATCGACGAAGGCGCGATCCTGAGCGACCCCGCCCACGCCACCGTCCGCCGCTTCTGGCCCAACGAGCGCGACAGGAGCGGGCGGATCGTGGCGACGCCCGAGGGCTGGGCGGTGCGCTACGATCCCGGGGACGCCGAGGAGGGCGCGGTCTACCGGCTGGAGACCGCGGCGGTGCATCTCGGCGGCGAGATCCGGGTGACGGAGCCGGACGGGCGGCTGCTCCCTTTCCGGGTCGCGAGCCTGGGGAAACCGCCCGAGGCCGGTGGACCTGCGCGCAGCCTCCGCTAAGACCTCGACGGATGGCCGCCAAGCCCGATCACGCGCCCGAAAACGAAGCGCACCTGCGCTCCATCCTCGCCACCGTGCCCGACGCGATGGTGGTGATCGATGCGCGCGGCCTCATCCTCTCGTTCAGCGCGGCGGCGGAAAGGATGTTCGGCTTTTCGGAACGCGAAGTGCTGGGCGAGAACGTTTCCATGCTCATGCCTTCGCCCGACCGCGAGCGGCACGACAACTATCTCGACCATTACCGCGCCACCGGCGAGCGCAAGATCATCGGCATCGGGCGCGTCACCACCGCCCGCCACCGCGACGGCTGGACCTTTCCGATCGAGCTGTCGGTCGGCGAAGCATGGATCGGCGAGCGGCGCATCTTCACCGGCTTCATCCGCGACCTGACGGAGCGCCAGCAGGCGGAGCTCCGCCTCCAGGACCTCCAGTCCGAACTCGCCCATGTCGGCCGGGTGAGCGAGATGGGCACCCTCGCCTCCGCCCTCGCCCACGAGCTCAACCAGCCGCTCACCGCCGTCGCCAATTATTGTGAAGCCGCGCGCGACCTCCTCGCCGAACCGCCCGACGAAGAGACGCTGGCGATGGTCCGCGAAGCCCTGGACGACGCCGCACGCCAGTCGGTCCGGGCCGGCGAGATCGTCCGGCGCCTGCGCGATTTCATCTCCCACGGCGCAACCGAGAAACGCGTCGAGCACCTCCCCCGCCTCGTCAACGAAGCGAATGCGCTCGCCCTCGTCGGCACGCGCGAGCACGGCATCGACGTCCAGGTGCGGCTCGATCCGGAGGCCGACCGCGTGCTCGTCGACCGGATCCAGATCCAGCAGGTGATGGTGAACCTCATCAGGAACGCCATCGACGCCATGGCCGATTCGGGCCTGAAGATGCTCGTCATCCGCTCGGCGCAGCTTCCCGGCGGCATGGTCCGCCTCAGCGTCGAGGATACGGGCGGCGGCATCGGCGAGGCGGTCGCGGCGCAGCTCTTCCAGCCCTTCGTCACCTCCAAGGCGAGCGGCATGGGCATCGGCCTTTCCATCTGCCGGACCATCGTCGAAGCGCATGGCGGCCGCATCTGGTTCGAGCCCAACCCGCGTGGGCAAGGCACGATCTTCCACTTCACGCTTCCGGACGCGAGCGGTCCGGACAACGGAGCCGACGCATGAGCGACGCCGAAAAGCCCCTCGTCCACCTCGTCGACGACGACGACGCGATCCGCCGCTCGGCGGGGTTCATGCTGAAGACTTCGGGCTTCCGGGTCGCGACGTACGAAAGCGGCGTCGAGCTCCTGAAGCATGCCAGGGCGCTGGAGCCCGGCTGCATCCTCCTCGACATCCGCATGCCTGGCATGGACGGCCTCGAAGTCCAGCAGGCGCTGAAGGAGCAGGGCGTCGCCCTCCCCGTCATCATCATGACGGGCCACGGCGACGTGTCGCTTGCCGTGAGGGCGATGAAGGCAGGCGCCGTCGACTTCATCGAAAAGCCGTTCGAGAAGGCCGGGCTCCTTTCCGCGCTGGAGGCCGGCCGCGCCCGGCTCGACCAGGCGGAGCGCGCGAAGGACCGCGCGGGCGAAGCCGCCATCCGCCTCCAGGCCCTCACCCCGCGCGAGCGCGACGTGCTGGACGGGCTGGCGCAGGGCCTCCCCAACAAGACCATCGGCTACGATCTCGGCATCAGCCCCCGCACCGTCGAGATCCACCGCGCCAACCTCATGACCAAGCTCGGTGTGAAGAGCCTCTCCGAAGCGCTGCGCATCGCCTTCGCCGCGCAGGAGCAGGGCGGCCACTGAGCCCCGCGCGTCATTGCGAGGAGCGCAGCGACGAAGCAATCCAGCGGGCTGCGGTGCGGGGCTCCGGCGTCCGCCTGGATTGCTTCGTCGCCCTCGGCTCCTCGCAATGACGGACTAGCGCGCCGCCGCCGGCTCGATCGCCCGGATCAGCCGGGCCATGTTGGCGATGTAGGTCGCCGTCGAGATGCCGGTGACGGGCGTGTCCGTATTGTAGGGCGAGGTGTCGCTCGCATCGCCGACATGGCTGGTGCGGAAGTCGCCGGGGGGCGGGGTGGCGGGGCCGGGGCCGATGTACGGGTTGCTGGTGGCGCGCAGCGGCGTCGGCCAGTAGCCGCGGGTGT
Organism: Allosphingosinicella sp.; assembly: GCA_035645215.1. Classification (GTDB taxonomy): domain Bacteria; phylum Pseudomonadota; class Alphaproteobacteria; order Sphingomonadales; family Sphingomonadaceae; genus Allosphingosinicella. The sequence goes on along the minus strand of DASQND010000080.1, from coordinate 2,153 downwards.
TGAGCGCCCGGATCAGCGAACGCGGGTCGCCGCCGCCGCCCGCGTTCAAGTCCGAGCCGAAATCCTCGCCCGTGACGAAGAAGCGCGGCAGCGGCTGCTGGGTCGTGGCATGGAGCGGCGACGTGCGGCGGACCTCCTCCGGCGCGGTGGCGCGAAGGCGCTCATATTCGCGGCGCAGCGCGGCGACGTCGATCGCGCGGAAGGCGTTGTAATGGCCGAGCGTCGCTTCCGGATTGAAGTCCCAATAATATTGGCCGTTGACGACGTTGGAGCCGCGCCGGTGCACGTAGATCGGCCGGTTGGTGCCGAGCTCGATAAAGGTCGGGTAGGCGCGGTTGCCGCGCTCCTGCCCGGCGGGAACGCGCACGCTCTCCAGCCAGTCCAAAGCTTCCGGGATGCGCGCCAGGAACTTGGTCTCGCCGGTCAGCCGGTAGAAGTTCATCAGCGCCTGGACGTTGGAGGCGGTCGTGTGGGTGGCGAGCGAATCGGGCTCGTAGCTGCGCGCGCCGGCGGGCTTCAAGTCGAGCGTGTACTGGAGCGCCCAGCCGGGCTGCGGCGCGCCGAGCTGCGTCACCAGATAAACGTTCATGCCGCGCACGATCGAGTCCATCACCCGCGTCTCGCCGAGCGCCTGATAGGCCATGATCAGGAAGCGGATATTCTCCGCCGCGACGTCGTCGTTGAAGGTGATGAGCCTCGCATATTCCGGATAGCTCTCGCTGTGCGGATAGCGCTGCGGCCAGCCGCCGATCGGATACTGGCTTTCGAGAACGAAGTTCAGCGCCCGCTCGACAGCGGGGCGGTAGCGGGGATCACGCTTTTCGACATAAAGGCGAAGGAGGAACTGCATCGCTTCCGACGTGCCTGCATCGTCGAACGTCGCGTTGCCGCCGTAATGCTGGAATTCCTCCATCCGCCACGCGTTGCGGCCGATCGTCTCGTACCAGTGGCGGGTCGACGCCTCACCCGCGAAATCGATGAAGTAGTTCCAGCCGCCGCTCGGATGCTGGCCCCAGACGAGCGCGTTCCCGACCTGCTCGGCGGCGCGGTAATAATAATCGTCGGCGGTCGCGCGATAGGCGTCGAGGAAGACGTGACCCATCGTCGCCGTGCCCGGCGGCTGGACCCAGATCATCGACGGCTTCGCCTCGATCTCGCCCCAGCGCCGCGACATGTCGGGAAGGTAGGACCAAACGTAGCCGCCGTTGGTCGACACCTCCTCCACCATGAAGCGGGTCGCCCGCATCATCGTGCGCTCGATCTCCGCCCGGCTCTGCGCGAGCGCCGGCTGCGCGCCGAGCAGGAGAAGGGCGAATGCGGTGAGGAAGCGCGCGATCATGTCCACAAACCTTTGCGAATGCCCCAGGCGAAGAAGAGGCCGGGCCAGTGCTCGACCGACTTGCCGCGCGCGAGCCGGAGGCCGAAGCCGTGGCCGCCGTCCGGGAAGAGATGAGTCTCCGTCTCGACGCCCGCGGCCCTGAGTGCGGCGCGCAGCATCAGCGTGTTCTCGACCACCACCGAAGCGTCGTCCTCGGCATGGAGGAGGAAGCAGGGCGGGCTGTTCGGGCGCACATTGTTGTGCGGCGCATGCGCCCGCTCGCGCTCCGGGGAGGCAGTCTCGCCGATCAGCCGCAGCCGGGAGCCGGCATGCGCCGTCGGGAGCGTCATCGAGATGACGGGATAGATCGGCGCCGCCGCGTCCGGCCGGGCGCTGAGGCGGTCCGCCGCGTCGACCGGCGCGTAGACCGAAGCGTCGAAGCGGGTGAGGAGGTCGGCGCAAAGGTGACCGCCCGCCGAAAAGCCTATGGCGCAGACCCGCGCCGGATCGAGGCGCTCGCGGCCCGCGCGCTGGCGGATCAGCCGCATCGCCCGCTGCGCGTCTGACAAAGCCACGTTCGGCCCCGCCGCCCATCCTTCGTGCGGCAGCCGGTAGAAGAGGACGTAGGCGGTGACGCCGCGCGCCGCGAGCAGGCGCGCGAACTCATAGCCTTCCTTGTCGATCACCACCCAATTGTAGCCGCCGCCCGGCGTGATCAGCACCGACGCGCCGTTCGGCCGCTCGGGCCGGAACACCGCCATGCGCGGCCGCGAGATGCCGAAGACGTAGCGGTCGTTATACGCCGGGTCCGTGCTCCGCTCCCGCACCGTCTCCG
>DASQND010000079.1:0-31287 GCA_035645215.1 Allosphingosinicella sp. | reverse complement strand
CGCCGCCGCCCCCGCGGCTCCGGCTCCCGCCGCCGCGGCGCGGGCGGAGTCCGGCGCGGCGGCGGTCCGGGCGCCGCTCCAGAAGGCGAGCGCCCCGATTCCGGCGACCAAAGCGGCGGTGCGCAGGTGCCGGCCGAGCGCGCCTCCCCGCTCGCCTCCCCGCGCGCCCCCCTGCCGCACCCGGCGCGGCGGCGCCGCACGCGCGTCCGCGACCGGCTCCGGCTGGAGCTTCAGCCGGCGCAGCTTGTCGGCGAGTTCGGTCGGCATCGGGCGATCTCCTCGGGCGGTCAGGCGAGCAGGGCTTCGAGCGCCTCGATGCGCTGCAGCGAGTGGCCGCGCACCTGGGCGTCGTCGTTGAAGGCGCCGCGGCGATGCACCTCGATGGAACCCGCCGCGTCCGGCTGGACCGAAGCCAGCGCGTCGTTGGCTATGCAGCGGATGCGCCCCAGCCGGTGGCTCCGGCTGGTCTCCTCCAGAAAGTCGCGGGCATCGTCCCCGCCGGCGACCGCGATCATCGGGAGGAGCGCCGTCGCCCCGATCCGGTTCAGGATCCCGCTCACGCAGTTGCGCTCCGTGTCGAAGCTGTACTGGTCGAGGAAATTCCCCCGCAGCGAGTTCTCCATGATGTTGATGCTCATCGACATCGCGTCCCCCGGGCGCTGGTCGTGCACGTCGCGCAGCGCCCGGTAGAGCATGACCTTGCCCTCGCTCAGCGCAGACTCCTCGACGAAGCGCAGCGCGACCGGCTCGCCTTCGTAGCCGTCGACGGTTCCGTATTCGTATTCGTAATAGTTGCTCCTGTAGCCGGGGCCGAAATAGCCGACGGTCAGGAAGTTGAAATTATGGTCGTGCGGCGCGTAGTAGAAGAACGCCTTCGCGCCCGAAGCCCGGAAGATGTGGTCGCTGTCGGACGGCCAGAAATTCGCACGAACGAAGTAGTTGCGGTCCGCCTTGGTGAGCATGATGGTTTGCGGCGTGTAGCTGTTGTCGATCGAATCGAGGTGCTTGCGCTCGCGCAGCTCCTTCAGCGCGAGATCCGCGATGAACGTCCGGTTGTTGGCGAGCTTCTTGAGCATCGGCGCGGCGGCGAGCATCGCATCCTCGTCGCGCGTGTCGATCTTGGTGTCCTCGAGATAGGCGAGGAGATCGCCGAGCTCGATCGCGTCGGTGTCGTCGCAAGGGCGGACGATGGGCATGGCAGGTTCCTTTCTTCGCGGATGAAGCGCGCGTCAGGCGGCGCGAACGGTTTCGAGGTGGGAACTGACGATGGCGAGCGCGGCGCGGGCGGCGCGGCGCACCGACGGCTGGGGATCGCTTTCCATGAGGCGCATCAGGTCCGGGAGCGCGCGGGGCGCATCCAAAGCGAGGAGCTCGCGCATCGCATGCCAGCGCACGAAGTGGAGCTCGTGCTCGAGCAGGTCCCGAATCGGGTCCCAGGCGTCCATCCGGCCGCTGATGCGCAGCAGCGACGAAAGCATCTGGAGCCGGCTCGGTGCCTGGCCGATCGCCTGGGTGCTGCGGATGCGCCCGGTATCGGCATCGCAGACGAAGGACATGGGCGACTCGCCCTCGGACATCTGGGTGATGAGCATCAGGATGCTCGTGTCGCTCGGCAGATATTCGAGCGTCTCGTAGCTGGTCAGGCGGCGCGTCTCGCCGGCGCGAAGCTCGAAAGGCTCGCCGGGCGTGGCGGCGCGGTCGATCGCGGCGATGTCGTCGGCGTCCGTGATCGGCTGCAACGTCCAGATGCGGGCGCGCATCGTGCCTTTGAGGACGCGCAGCGAATTGGCCGTACCCGCGAACGACACCGAGCGGCTGTCGCCGTCGCGCCGCCGCTTGGCGAGGCGCAGCAGGTGCGGGTCGATGGCGATGACCAGCGAGATGAAGTTGCGCGCACGCGCCAGCGCCATCGCGGTCTGGGTGCCGGTCGAATAGCCGTTGAACTTCGAGCTGTAGGTCTGCGTCCCCTGGAAGGCCGCCCGTTCCGCGTCGAGGATGGTGCGCACCGTCGCCAGGTCCAGCCTTTCCTCGACGAGGTCGAACACCGCTTCGGTGTCGCGCCCGAGCGCGCCGGCCTCGGCTTCGAGGGCAGCGAGGCCCGAATGCTCCCGGTGATGGGCCGCGAGGCGGCGCGCATTGTCGACGATGTTCTCGAGATAGGTCTCGTCGCTGAACATCGAGACCCAATATTGGAAATTCTTCACCGGACTGTCCCCCTTGGATATGTGATTGAGGGGGACGGCCGCGACGGCCGCCCCCCGCAATTTTAGCCTTCGAGGCTGTTCTCGGCGGCAAGGCCGGCGATGATGCCGGTGATGATGCCGATGATCACGCCGCCGACGCTGGTCACCGCGTCGGAGTTCGAGCCGACCGCGAGACCCGCTTCGAGGTCGAGAGCGGGAAGGTTCTTGATTTCCATGATTTTGCCCCTTTGTGCTTTTGAGTTGATCAGATCAGGACTTCGATCGCGCTGGCGATCGCTTCGTGGACCAGGGCGCGGACGCCCGAGTTCAGGCCCTCGACCGAACCGCAGTCGATCATGCCGGCCTCGAAATCGAGAACTGGCAGCTGATTCATATTGAAGTTGCTCATAACACTTTCTCCTTTTTGTCTTCGCCGTGTATCGGCTTGACGTGGAGATAGTAGCTCGGCTTGTTTGAATGACTAAGCATTTCTTATATCCGAACTTGAAGCTTTTCGAGAGCTATATTCGGCGGCGCCGTTCGCAAGGGCGAACGCCCGAACCGAATCGATCTCGGCGATCTTGGCGCGGGCGAGATCGCGCACGTGGGAGTCCTGCCCGAAGGCGCCCCGCTCCAGGATGGCGCGCCGCTCGTCGATGCAAGGGGAAGCCGATGCCCGGGCGCGAAGCGCCGCGTAGCGGACGCGCGTGCTCGCATGCGAGCGGACGATCCGGTCCAGCATGTCGAGCGACTCGGCATCGGCGAGCGCCCCGGCCGCCGCGAACAGCGAATCGTGCGGCAGCGGGTTGGCGACGGCGGCGACGCGGTCGTGCGCCACGTCGAAGATATACTGGTCCCGGAACGCCGAGGACGGAGAGGTTTCCATCACGTTGAGCGAGATCGACAGGCGTTCCGGCGGAAGCTGGCTGTGGACGTCGCGGTGGGCGCGATAGAGCTGGACCTTGCCCTGTTCGAGCCTCGAACGCTCGACGAAGCGCAAGCCGGCGGCTTCGCCCGGGACGCCCCGGACGCTGCCGTAATCATATTCGTAATAGTCGCTCCAATAGCCCGGCCCGGCATAGCCGACGGTGAGGAACGAGACGTTGTGATCGTGGGGCACGTCGTAGAAGAAGCTGCCGCGGCCGTTCGCGCGCACCAGGCTGTGGTCGGCTTCGGGCCAGATGTTGGCGCGCACGGTGAACGAGCGCCCGGCGTGGAGCATGATGACCTGCGCGCCGTAGCTGTTCGTCGCATCCTGGGCGGCGCAGCGTCCCGCAAGTTCGCCGGCGATCGTCTGGGCGAGAAATTGCCGGTCGTTGGCGAGCCGCTTCAGCATCGGCCCGAAGGCCGCGAACGCATCCTCGTCGCGCGCATCGAACGGCTGCGCTTCCAGCGCCTCGACGAGCTCGCCCAGCGTCGCCGTCCCGTGTTCGTCGGTCTCGATCAGGCGCGGCATGACGCCCTCCGCTCCGCCCGGGCCGCGACGGCACGGGAGGCGGCGGCGCGCACCTCCCGGTTCGAATCCGAAGCCGCCATCCGCCGCAGGCGCGGCCAGGCCTGCTTGGGATCCACCCGCATCAGCTCGCGGATCGTGTGCCAGCGCACTTCGAAGCTGCGGTCGCCGAGCAACGTGTCGTAGAGCGGCGTCTCGGGCGCTCCATCGAGCGCGCGCAGCGCCGACAGCATCAATTGGCAGCGCGAGGCGGCCTCGTCGGTCGAGCTCGCCGCGACCGCCTCGAGGGTCTCGGCGTCATAGTCCACCCGGAAGGGCGCGCCGCCCGCCAGCACTTCGCACTCCATGAAGGCGATCGCGCTCCCGGCGTGGAGAAAGGTGAAGCTCTCCCGCCGGCCGTCCACTTCGAGGAGGTCGCCGTCGGCGAGCGGTTCGCGGCCGACGATGCGGCAGGGCGGCTGCTCGGAGAGGCAGAAGTCGTCGCCGGCGGGCTCCGCGGTGAAGCGCTCGATCGCGGCGCCGCCGGCGCGCAGCATCCGGCGCAGCGCGAGCCGGCCGGTGAAGACGATCGCCCGGCCGCCGCTGCCCGCCTGCTTCTTGGCGGCGAGCGCGTCGGCGTCGAGCACGACGAGCGACAGGGTCAGGCAGCGGTGGCTGAACAGGCGCACGCCGTGGCCGACCGCGCCGGGCATGTGGCGCAGCGGCGGCGTGAAAAAGCTGTCGGCGGAAAGTCCGCCGAGCATCGTCGCGAGAAAATGGCGTGGCAACCGGTCGTCCGCGACGAGATCGCGTGCGATCGCCGCGACTTCGCCGGCGTCGCGCTCCGCCGCGTCGAGGCGCGCCGTCAGCGTGTCGAGATCGCCGGCCTCGTGCCACGCGGCCCGGGCACCGATCAGCCGGTCCAGAGTCGCCGCCTGGGCGCTCCGGTCGTTCAGCCAGTCGGAAAGTGCATGTCCCGCGATCATGACCGGTTTTTTCCTTCTCCCGGCCCGCCGCCCCGCGGACGCAAGGCGGCAATGCCCGGACCGGATGGTCCGCGCGGGGCCGGGAGTTTCGATTTGACGCTTGAAGAACGGGGCCCGCTCGAACCCCTCTCGTTACTGGCTGACGATGGTTCCGAGGATCGTCGCCAGGCAGGCGGGGCCAACGACGTCCTCGCGGGCCGAGTGGCCGTACAGGCCCACGACCGTGCCGAGGTCGGGAAGGTCGGTTCGAATATCGTCCAGGTCGAAGCTCATCATGTCATCCCCTATCGGACGAGGCGCTTCACTCACGGTGCCGGCTGTCCGGCTTCGAAAACGCCCCCCGGCGCTCCCCCGTTCGTGATCGGGCCTTCGTCCCCCATGCGGTCGCATCATTGCCACCGATCATAATAGTCACCGCGCGAAAGAGGATATGTCGCGCCCGCCGAAAAAAATTTTCGCGCGGCGCAAACGCTCAGCCGAGGGGGTTCGCGTCGCGCTCATATTCGGCGCGATACTCCTCCACCCGCTGCCGCAGGTGAACGAGCGCACGGCGGTCGCGGTAGAGCGCCTGGACCAGCTTCGCGACGACCAAAACCAGGATCGCCACGGCGCCCCACTCAACGAGGGGGTGATCGAGCCATGCGGGCCCCGAAGCGTCACGCGGCCCGCCGGCGCCTTCGGCATTCTTCTGCAATTGCCCGAATATGACGCCGAGCGCGAACATCGGCACGATGATCGCCAGCGAGAGCGCATTGCGCATGACGCGCGCCTGCGCCTGCCGGATCGCCGCGCCGAGAACCGACACGCGCTCGGCATCGGGGTCGGCGATCTCGGCGCCGCGCAGCAGGTAGCGCCTGCGCAGCGTCCAGAGCAGGATCGCGACGGTGAGCGCCGCCACCAGCGCCGCCAGCCACGACCCGTTGCCCATGATCGACAGGGCGAAATGGACGGTGAGCGCCAGCAGCACCGCCGCGTCGACGACGTTCCAGAACCACATGCGCCGCACCGCGCGCCGCCACAGGCGACGGCTCGTCCCGACCTCGACTTCGAGTCCGGGATCGGCGGTCCATGCCGCCCGCAGCACATCGAAGTCGTCGCTCATTATCCCTCCCGAAGTACGGAGGTCAGGTAAGCCTTCGCACGCTGGCACCGCAAGACCGCCGCATTTGCGGATATCCCCAATATGCTAGCGATTTCGGAATAACTGAACCCTTCGAGAAGGAGCACCGCCGTCTCGCGCTGGGCAATAGGAAGGCCGCTGAGAATAGCGGCGAGCTTCTTCTTGATGTCGTTTTCGATGACGCGCTCCTCCTGATCGGCCTCGACGCCGGAAGAGCCCTCCTCATAGGGATCGGTCCGTGCGCGCCTGGATTGCCGCCTCACATGGGAAATCGCCCGCTTCTGCGCGACGCGGGCGACGAACGTCTTGAGCGAGGAATCGCCCCGGAAGCTGGGAAGCGCGCGCCACAAGGCAAGAAGAATATCCTGCCTCAGATCCTCCCGATCCTGCTCGTTCGCTTCGAACGAACGCGTTATTCGCCCAATGAGCCCGGCATGGTCGCGAATCACTTGATCGAAATCGACGCCGCGCTGACCCAAAGCTATTTGCATCGCTGTTCGCTTGTGCGGGCTTCGTCCAGCCGCATGAATGAATTTCCCCCCATAGGATGCTGACCGCGCGCCTTCCGTCCTGTTCCGTCGCGTCGGCACGATTGATCGAGATTTGAACTTGGCGGTCCGGCGATTGTTCCCTCGGCGTCGAGCCGAGAAAGCTTTCCTCCTCCCAAAGCTTTATGGCGATCGCCGGGAGTTCCTGCGCGTGCCGGCGCTCCACGCACCGCAAGGCGCCGCAAGGCGCCGCGTGACAGGAATTCATGGGCGGCAGGGAGCAACGGGCCTCCACCTGCCGGGGCACCCGGGACGCAGCTCCGTTGCCGAAGACGACGCCGCCGTCAGCCGGCCGCCGTCAGCCGTCAGGCGTAATAGGAACCCGTATCGTTCGCGCGCTCCGCGCAATCGAGGTTCTCGCGCACGATGTCCTCTTCGCCCTGTTCATATTCGCGGCGCGCGCGCCGCTCCTCTTCGGCCTCTTCGTCGGCGTCCTCGGCGGCCGGATCCTCGACGGCGCGGACCGCCCTGTAGAGTTCGGAGCGGGCGGCGAAATAAAGGTCGCGCACGTCCTTATCGAGCGCGCGCAGCGCTTCTCCCTGCACTGCGCGCTCGGGCAGCAGCACGAGGTCGCTCTCCCCGGCAGACTTCACCGAGCGCAGCCAGGGCGGAGCATGTCGCCCATAAGCATCGAAGGGATCGAACGCGGCCTTGAACCGCGCCTCGAGATCCTCGGCGGCGTCCCTGGACGCGACCTCGAAGACGGCGACCACCTGCCAGTCGCTGCATCCGCAGCACGGCGGAAGCGCGCCGCCGCCATAAGGATTCCTGCCGTTCAGGAAAACCTCGCGAACCGAAGGATCCCGGCTCGTGCCGACCTTGACGGCGAACCGGCCGAATTGCTCGCTTGACCAGGTGAGCAGCGCGTGGCTTGCGGCGATATAGACGCGATGACTTTCCATGCGCGGGACAATGCTGGAAGGGTCTTGCCGAAATCCTAAGGCGCAACCTGCGGGGAGGATCGATAGGTGGCGAGTGCGACGCGCGATGGGGGTCCTGCAATCCGCGTCGGGATCGGCGGGTGGGATTACGATCCCTGGCGCGGCGCCTTTTATCCCGCCGGCCTCGCCCGGGCGAAGCAGCTCGAACATGCGTCGCGCCGCGTCACCGCGATCGAAATCAACGCCACCTTCTACAAGCTCCAGAAGCCGGAGCTCTACGCCCGCTGGGCGGCGGCGGTGCCGGAGGGCTTCCGCTTCGCCATCAAGGGCTCGCGCTTCTGCACCAACCGCAGGGTACTCGGCGAAGCCGGCGAGGCAGTGGCGCGCTTCTGCGGCCAGGGCCTGACGGAGCTGGGCGACAAGCTCGGCCCGATCCTTTGGCAGCTCGCCGACACCAAGCGCTTCGACGCGCACGAAATGCGCGCCTTCTTCGCCCTCCTCCCCCGCGCCCAGGACGGAGTCCCGCTCCGCCACGCGGTGGAAGTGCGCCACGAAAGCTTCCTCGACCCTGCCTTCACCGCCCTTGCGAGCGAAGCCGGAGTCGCCATCGCGTTCATCGACGCCGAGGGCGCCGCGCCGATCGACGCACCCGCGCCCGGCCTCGCTTACGCCCGCCTCAAGCGCACGAGCGAAGAAGAGCCCGCCGGCTACTCCCCGGAAGCGATCGAGCGCTGGGCGGCGCTTGCGCAAGGCTGGGCCGCCGCCGGGCGCGAGACCTACGTGTTTATGATCGGCGGCCACAAGATCCTCGCCCCCGCCGCGGCCGAAGCTTTGCTCGCCCGCCTCGCCGCGGCCTAGACGCGCCGCTTTCCCCCCGCGCCCTTTCCGGGCAGGAGGCGCGAATGACTCAATTCGATTCCTCTGCCGAGCTTTCCGCCCTCTGGTCCGGCCTCGGCCTCGACGCCGCCCTCCTCCAAAGCGGCGACCTCGAAGCCCGCTCGCCCGTCGACGGCCGCACCACCGGCCGCGTCAAAGCCGCCTCCACCGCCGAGGTCGACGCCGCCGTCCAGCGCACCCACCGGGCCTATCTCGCCTGGCGGCTCGTCCCGCCGCCGCGCCGGGGCGAGCTCGTCCGCCTGTTCGGCGAGGTGCTGCGCGAGAACAAGGAACCATTGGGCCGCCTCGTCAGCCTCGAAGCCGGCAAAATCCTCGTCGAAGGGCTCGGCGAAGTGCAGGAAATGATCGACATCTGCGACTTCGCCGTCGGCCTCTCCCGCCAGCTCTACGGCCTCACCATCGCCACCGAGCGCCCCGGCCACCGGATGATGGAGACCTGGCATCCATTGGGCGTCGTCGGCGTCATTTCCGCGTTCAACTTCCCCGTCGCCGTCTGGTCGTGGAACGCCTGCCTCGCCTTCGTCTGCGGCGACGCCGTCGTCTGGAAGCCGAGCGAAAAGACGCCGCTCACCGGCGTGGCCGTGCAGGCACTGTTCGAGCGCGCCGCCGAGCGCTTCGGCGAAGGCGCCCCGCCGAACCTTTCCCAGCTCGTCCAGGGCGGGCGCGAGACCGGCGAGGCCCTCGTCGACCACCCGCTCGTCCCGCTCCTCTCGGCCACCGGCTCCACCCGCATGGGCCGCATCGTGGCGCCGCGTGTCGCCGCCCGCTTCGGCCGCGCCCTGCTCGAGCTCGGCGGCAACAACGCCATGATCGTCGCGCCCACCGCCGACCTCGCTTTGGCCGAGCGCGCCATCACCTTCGCCGCCGTCGGCACCGCCGGCCAGCGCTGCACCACCCTGCGCCGCCTCATCGTTCACGACGACATTTACGACGCCCTCGTCCCCCGCCTGAAGCACATCTGGGCGACCATCCCCGTCGGCAACCCGCTCGAGCCCGGCACCCTCGTCGGCCCGCTGATCGACTCCGCCGCCTTCCAGAACATGGAAAACGCCCTCGCCGCCGCCCGCGCCCAGGGCGGCGCCGTCCAGGGCGGCGAGCGCCTCCCCGGCCCCGGCGGCGGCGTCTACGTCCGCCCCGCCATCGCCGAAATGCCCGAGCAATCCGCCGTCGTCCTGACCGAAACCTTCGCGCCCATCCTCTACGTCATGCGCTATTCGACCTTCGAGGAAGCGGTCGGGCTCAACAACGCCGCGCCGCAGGGCCTCGCCTCCTCCATCTTCACCAGCGACGTGCGCGAATCCGAGCTCTTCCTCGCCGCCGCCGGCTCCGATTGCGGCATCGCAAACGTGAACATCGGGCCTTCGGGCGCCGAGATCGGCGGCGCGTTCGGCGGCGAAAAGGAGACGGGCGGCGGCCGCGAGAGCGGCTCGGACGCGTGGCGGACCTACATGCGCCGCGCCACCAACACGATCAACTACAGCCGCGAACTCCCGCTCGCCCAGGGCATCAACTTCAACATGCCGTGATGCGGCCAAGGCGCGGGAACGGATCGCCGCGCCGTCAGCTATGCCCCGGACCAAAAGACGGAGCACCGCATTGAAGACGCACCGAGACGACCGCCGCCCGAGCTGGGGCAAGCTGCTTGCCGAAGGCCCGGCGGCGGCGCGGCTGATGGCGGCGCAGCTTCGCCCCGCCCGGGTCCGCGAGGACGTGGGCCGCGGCCGCGCGGTGATGGTGATCCCCGCATTCCTCGCCAACGACGTCCCCACCGCCCAGCTCCGCCGGACGCTCGGCGCCTGCGGCTTCACCGCCTACGGCTGGGCGCAGGGCCTGAACCTCGGCGCGCGGCGCGGCAAGTTCGAGCGCCTGCTGCGCCGCATCGACATCATCGCGGCGGAGACGCGCGGCCCCGTCGCGCTCGTCGGCTGGAGTCTCGGCGGCCTCTACGCCCGCGAGCTCGCCAGGCGCCGCGCCGGCAAGGTGTCGATGGTCGTCACCCTCGGCACGCCCTTCTCGCACGGCCAGCGCGCCAACAACGCCTGGAAGCTCTACGAGGCGATCAACGACCATGACGTCGATCACCCGCCGGTCGCGGTCGCGCCGGCCGTGAAGCCGCCGGTGCCGACGATCGCCATCTGGTCGCCTCGCGACGGCATCGTCGCGCCGGCCAGCGCCGCCGGCGAGGACGACGAAGCCGACCGCCGCATCGAACTCGCCTGCCGCCACAACGAGATGGTGAGCGACCCCGCCGCGCTGAAAGCGATCGCCGGAGCGCTCGCAGAGGCGTGACCCCTCTCATCCTCCCTGTCCGCGAAGCGGATGGGGAGGGGGACCGTCCGACAGGACGGTGGAGGGGCCGCTGACTCCGATTGCCCCTCCACCATGCTTCGCATGGTCCCCCTCCCCATCGCCTGAGGACCTCCTGCGCCCGGCGGAGTCCGAACGGGACGAGCCGATGGAACGGCGCCACTCCAGCCCTGTTGAGGGGGCGGGGTCCTCGAATGCCCCACCCTTTGTATCAGTGGAGTTTTTACCATGAACCAGTCCCTCGTATCCGCCGTTTTCGACAATCATTCGGAAGCCGAGCGCGCGATCACCGAGCTTCGCAGCGCGGGCGTGCGCGACAGCGCGCTGTCCGTCGTCCACCAGCAGGACGGCAAGAACACGACGGCGGACGGCAGCGGCCACACGACCGACGACGGCGGCAACAAGAGCGGCCTGGTCAAGGGCCTGATCGGCGGCGGCGCGGTCGGCGCGGCGCTCGGCGTCGCGGCGCTCGCAATTCCCGGCGTCGGCCCGCTCGCGGCGGTCGGCGCGATCGCGGCTTCGGCGGTTCCCGAAGGCGCGGCGATCGGCGCTGCGGTCGGCGCGGCCGGCGGCGGCCTCAGCGGCTATCTCTCCAAGCACGGCGTCAGCGACGAAGATGCCGGCTATTACGAGAAGAGCATCAACTCGGGCGGCGTGTTCGTCTCCGTCGACACGAGCGACGCCGGCATCGATGCCGAGCGCGCCCGCGAGATCCTGTATGCAAGCGGCGGCCACAGCGCCGCCCGCGCCCGCGCCACCGCGTAAGCGGCACGCACGGCACAGCATCGCTGAAAAGGGAGGCGCTTCGGACCACGGTCCGGAGCGCCTCTTTTTATCGGGGAGGCACTGCGGCCCGCCTGCTACGCGCCGGCCGGTGACGTCCCGGCGCGATCCGCATCCTCCTGCTCCTGCCGAGCGATCCGGGCGGCCCACTTGATCCCCATCGCGATCCCGGTTGGGATTTCGCGCAGCCGGAATCGCCCCAGCGACATCCACTTGAAGAGGATCGCCTCGGCAAGTGGATGCCCCTTGCCCGCCGCATATTCGAGCAAGGGCCTGACCTCCCGGCAGATCTTGCGTGTCGGGCGCCTTTTGTAGCGAAGCCGCGCCAGCCAGAAGAAGGCCGGCACGAAATCGGCCGACACGCCGTCCTCCAGCACCCAGTCGCTTTCGTCATGTCGCGCCTGCTCGGCGAGCAGCCGTGCGAAGTTGATCGTCGCCGGCCACGAGCCGGCTTCTATCGCGCGGCGATAAAAGCTTTCCGCAGTGGCGGCATCCGCTTCGACGAGGCCGCCCTCATCATATTGACGCGCCACGACGTCGAGCGCCCAGGGCGATCCCGCTTCGCCGGCCTCGAGGAACATTTGGAACGCCGCGTCCGGATCGCTGCCCCACATCTCATAGGCCCCGTCGATCAGCGCGCGGTTCTCGGCGGTCTCCTTCTCCCAGCCCTCGGTCACGTACGGATGCGCCCGCTCCCAAGCGTCGGATCGCTCCCAAAGGCGCGTCCAGTACCGCTCGCACAGCTTGCAGCGCAAAATCGCTTCCTTTCCGCCGTGCGGTCTTGGCCGAAGTCTCTGGCTAGGCCGGGCGAACTCGTTCGTCAAAGCGCCGGCCAGGACGTCCACGCCGCGCGATGTTTCGGCGAAACGAATGGCACGATGGCGCAACCGCTACGTTGGGCCTTCGAACCCGAGCGATTGGAAAACAACGACGTGCCCGTGCCGCGGAACGACAGAAGAGGCGTGGTGGCGATCGGGCTGCTGACGCAGCGCGATCTCGACATGCTCGGCTCCGGCTTCCGCCGCGCGATTCCGCTCGAAGGCGCCGGCGACTTCGACGACCTCCTGGCGCGCATCGACGAGGCGGAGCGCAGGAGCGTCGCGCAAGCCGGCGGCTGACCGGCCGGGCGGCGGGTGCCCGTTCCTAAGAGGCGAGCTTGCCGCGCGAGAGGCGCAGGGTCGCGATCAGCCCGTCGGGCGCCCATTCATAATGGATCTCGCCGCCGAGCTGCTTGGACATGCTCCGGTGGACGAGCTTGCTCCCGAAGCCGTTGGGCTCGGGCGGCGCGTCGACGGGCGGGCCGCCGCGCTCCATCCAGACCAGCTCGATCTCCTCCTCGCCCAAGGCCTTGGTGGTGACGTCCAGCGTTCCGGCGGCGGCCGAGAGAGCGCCGTATTTCAAGCTGTTGGTGGCGAGCTCGTGGAGCACGAGCGCGAGGCTCGTCGCCGCGGTTTCGCCGACGCCCATCCGCTCGACAGCGACGCGCACGCGGCCGCTGAAGGCGCCGAGATCGTCATAGGGGGCGAGGAGAACGGTGAGGAGATCGCCGAGCAGTGCGGCCGAGCCCTGCCCGCCCGGGAGCGGACGAACGAGATCGTGAGCGCGCCCCAACGCGGTCAGCCGCTGCGTCAGCTCGCGCGCCATGTCGGCGGTCGTGGTGGTGGAGCGGGAGGTGATGTGCGTCAGTCCCGTCGCGACGGCGAGCAGGTTCTTGACGCGGTGGCTCATTTCGCCGGCGAGCAGCTCGTGGCCTTCCTCCGCCTGCTTGCGGCCGGTGACGTCCAGGAAGATGCCAAACATCGTCCGCCCGACGATGCCCTCGTCCTCGCCCTTGCCGCGCGACGCGATCCAGCGGATCTCGCTGCCGAGCATGATTCGGAAATCGCTCTCATAGTCGCCGAGGACGCCGCGCGTCGCGACGAATGCCGCCCGGACGCGGTCGCGGTCGGCGGGATGGATGTGCGCGGAGAGTTCCTCGAACGAGACCTTGGGCTGCCAGGGAATGCCCCAAAGCTCGAAGCCACGGGCGTCCATGGTGAAGCTGTCGTCGTCGACGTTCCAGGTCCACAGCGCGATGCCGGCCGCTTCCACGGCGCGGCGCAGGTCGGCCTGTGGCCAGCGGTGCAGTTCGTCCGTTGCGGAAGCGGTGCCGGGAGTATCGGTCACGCCGAAGTCCCGCAGGCCCCGCCGCGCACTTACTTGCGGGCCTTGCGCGCGGCGTAGCGCGCGTCGCGCGCCGCCTTTTTCTCGGCCGCCGTGGGAGCCGGCGCGGCGGTCGCCGCCGCTTCAGCCTCGGCGGCGGCCGCTGCGGCCTTTTCGTTGCGAGCGGCTTCCTGGGCGGCCTTCTTCTCGGCGCGCTTCTCCGCCTCGGCGGCTTCGCGCCTGGCCTGGGCGGCCTGGCGCTCGGCGACGACCTCGGGGTCGAGCGGCGGCTTGGCGCGGAGCTGGTCCAGCGCCTTTTTCTTGGCGTCCGCCGAGCGGCCGACCCGGTCCTCGAAGGAGGGGTCCTTGTATGACTTCATGGTTCGTCGCAGTCCTGAGTGAGCGTGATGGGCCGAATCGCGGGGCTCACAGCCTCTTACCCGGCGCCCAATGGCCTTGCCCAGTGCCTGTTTGTCCGGAGCCTATTTGGCGGCGAACTCGCCGGCCTGGGCGCCGAAATTCTCTTTCGCGAACGTCCGGGCGGCGGTGGCCGTCTTGAACAGCTCCGCCTGCAGGGTGGAGGTCACGATCGGATAATGCTGCGAATTGTAGCGGGTCGAGCGCACGGTGAGGCGGAAGTGGCCGGCCTCGTCCTTGGCGATGAGGAACGGGCGAAGGGGAACTCTCGACATGGCGGAGACTCCTGAAAATGATGGCCGCGCCTGGCGGCGGGAGCGCGGGCGAGAGCCGCGCCGCGAAAGAAAGAGGCGGATGCCAACGGCACCCGCCCCATATTCTGTGGCTCCGCCCGAGGGCGAAGGCCCGAGCTTAGGCCGACTGCAGGTCGACGGCGCTCGTCTTGCCGCGATTGTCGGTCTCGAGCTCGTAGGAGAGGCGCTGCTCTTTCTCGAGAGTGTGCATGCCCGCAGCCTGGACGGCGCTCACATGGACGAACGCGTCGGCGCCGCCGGCTTCGTTGGTGATGAAGCCGTAGCCCTTGGCGGTGTCGAAAAATTTCACGGTGCCGGTCGGCATAATATATTCCTTCTTGGGTGGGACCGAAAGCCGGCCCCCTGGCGCCAGGGAGAAGCGAAGAAGAAGGAATGGAGCCGCAAAGCGCCGAAGACCGTCAAGTTGCGACTGTAGCAAAGCTCATATGGGGGCTCTATCGGGAATTAACAGGGGTGCGCCGCCGATCGCGCGTTTCCCCGGAGGCGAGGGGGCGTGCGCGGAGCCGAACCGGCGCTTCTTCGTTGCCGCGTCCATGTCCCACATCGTTCTCCTCGGCGACTCGATCTTCGACAACGCCGCTTATGTGCGCGGCGGCCCCGACGTCGTGCGCCAGCTCCGCGATGCGCTTTCCGAAGGATGGCGCGCCACCCTGTGCGCCGTCGACGGCGCGACCACCGGCTCCGTCCCGCCCCAACTCGCCGGCATGCCGCGCGACGCGACGCACCTGGTCCTCAGCGTCGGCGGCAACGACGCGCTCGGCGCCTCCGGTCTCCTCTACGCCCCGTCCCGCAGCGTCGCCGACGCAGTCGCGACCCTGGCCGAGGTCCAGGACGCGTTCGAAGCCGCCTATGCCCGGATGCTGGAGAAGGTGCTGGCGCTCGGGCTCCCGACGGCGCTCTGCACCATCTACGACACGCCGAGCTTCGCCCCCGACCACCGCGTCATCAAGACGGCGCTCTCCCTCTTCAACGACCGGATCACCCGCGCCGCCTTCTCCCGCGGCCTGCCGCTCGTGGATCTGCGCCTCATCTGCTCCGACGACGCCGATTATGCGAATCCCATCGAGCCATCGACGACGGGCGGCGCCAAGATGGCCGCGGCCATCGCCCGCCTCGCCGCCGGCCCCGCCGGAGACTGGCGCCGGCCGCTCGTCGTCACCGGCCCCGAATAAGGTTGCCCTCGCCCCGATAAGCGCCCACGGCTCGCCGCAGACGACCGGGCGCCACTGCCCCGGCCGCGGGGCGACGAGGCCGCCCCCACGTCCTTTGAAAGGACATCTGACATGGCGGGCACCCGCGAGGATTACGAAGCGAAGGCCGCCGAAGCGCTCGCCCAGCTCGAAACGGCGACGAACGAGGCCGAGCGCCAGCGCCTGAAGCGCGCCCACGGCTGCTTCCTCAAGCTCGCCAGCCACGGCGAGGAAGCCGCCGCCCGCGCCGCCATGCGCCCCCCAGGCCGCATCGCCCCCGAAAAGCCCGCCCCCGCCCCCGTCCGAACCACCAGCTACTTCAAGTAAGCCGGGGCCGGGAGGTCCCGGCGGACCTTTCTTTTTAGCGCATTGCACCGCCGGCGGCGGGCACACCGTCCCCCCGGCGCCCCGCACTGCCGCCTTTTTCCGGCACCAACGAAGCGCGCGCCCGCTGGCGGTGCCGGCGCGCGAAGTTCACGATGTTCACGGTGTCAGCCAATTCTCCGCCGGTGACCGACGGCGCGGGATCGGCCTTGTGCAACGGCGCCGGCACGCGGCCGGGCGAAGCGGCCCGGCGGATCGGAGCCAAAGCGGCGCTGCGGCGGCGGGTTTTCGCGCCTGGGAAGGCGGCGGCACGGCCACACGCGCGGCGACCGTCCGCATCGGTGCGGCGGCGGGGCGAATGGTCCCAAAGGTCGCACTGCCCATGGGGAAAAGCGCGCGCGGTGCCCGGCGGGGCGAACGGGCGGCGCCGCGCGTGCGTGCGTGCGGCAGACTTGAGGGGCGAGATGCGGCGTTCCGGCATGGGTCGTGGAACATAGCATGAACGGCTTGCAAATGCAAGGACGGCGGGAACGGCCGGGCCGCTCATGTGGAGGGGCTGGACGCCGCGGCGTGCGGCTCAGCGGGCGGGCCCGCTGCGCAGGGTTCGCGCCGTGCGGGCCCCTGCTCTGCCTCGTTCCCGCCGAGCCTTCGCGAGCCGCTTATCTCGCCGGGAGCGGCAGGTCCGCCCCCAGCGCGCCAAGCCGCCGCACGTCGTCCATCAAAGCCGCGACCACCGCCCCCTCCACCGCCCCCGGCTCGACGGCAAAGGCGAAGACCAGCCCCATCTTGTCGCCCAGGGCGGCGAGGTCCGGCGCCGGCGCCCGAAGCACCCGCTCCAGCGCCTCCTCCATCCCGGCGCACGCCGCCTCGTGCGCCGGCATCCATTCGTCCTCTTCCTCGAGAGGCCGCCCCGCCGACCGCCTCTCCACCCCCACCACCCCCTCCCGCGCCTCCCGAAAAGCCGAAAGCGCCGCCCCCCAATCCTCCCCTGCATTTGCAGGGGAGGGGGACCAGCCGGAGGCTGGTGGAGGGGCCTCTTCTTCTTCCAGGCCGCCCTCGTCCCCGCTCATCCTGAGGAGCCGGTGAGCCTGTCGAAGCCCCGTCTCGAAGGACCCGCCTACGCCTGCGAGAGGCAAAGCCACCGCCGCGCCCAGCAGCGCGCGCCGCGACACGTCCGGACACGCGGAAGCCTCGTCACCCACCCCGTTCGTCCTGAGCCTGTCGAAGCCTGCCCTGAGCGGCGTCGAAGGGGACTGTTCTTCTTGAGCGGCGGGAGAACCCGCGCCGAGCGCCACCCCATCTGGCGCGGACACGCGCAAGCCTTTAGACTGCCCAGCAGCCATCCTTCGCCTCCTCGAAAAGGCGTGTGGTGGTAAGAGCCAGAGCGAGGTGCCAGCCTTGCTCCCGTTCGAATACTGGATAGCCGATATAGTTGGGGCGGGTCAATACCGGATAGCGAAAAAAGAGGCCGCGGACGCCCCAAGACCGGCATCGGCCGCACGATCGGGCTGAGGCTTTATGCTGACGAGGAGGCGGCGCTGGATGCTTGGATTGCCGAGCAGCCGGAGCCACAGCCCTCGAAGCCGGAGGCAATCCGGCGAATTATGCGCATGACGTTCCATCTGAAAACAGCAACGAAATGAAGGCGCTTGCGGACCCGGCCTGCGGAACGTAAGGTGAATCCCCATAGCCGGAGGCGAGGGTGATCAGCTACGTTCTTGTCCCCAGAATATACCTGTTAATCCACAGCCGCTCCCACACCCTTTTACCGGAACACTCCGCTGCCACGACGGGCACTACCGTTCTTCTAGCGCGCGCCTGAGAGTACGGTTTGGCCATGACCCAGCTAAGCCTGCTCGAGTCCTCCATCGGGAGCACCGCCTCGGTTGCGCTCGGCCGCTCGACCTCGGAAAGGCCGAAGTCGAGCGCCGTGTACCAGCCGTTGCTCGATCACCCTTCTGAAGTTTTGTTCCTGGACATCGAGACGACGGGCCTGAGCAGGCATTACGACTACATCACTCTCGTGGGCTACGAGATCGGCGGCGAGTACAGCATCCTGCTGCCGGGCGGGGATGACGCGCATTTCCGCGCAGCCCTCGGACGCGCCTCAAGTTTGGTGACATTCAACGGTTCAAGCTTCGACCTTCCGTTCCTCGCCCAGTATTTTCCTAACCTGCGCTGGCCAAAGCACCATGTTGATCTCAGGTATGCGTGCCGCCGCGTTGGCCTGACGGGCGGGCAAAAAGCCATTGAAGAACAGCTCCGCATAACCTGCCGCGAAGGCTTCGAAGGCGTTGACGGCGCAATGGCTGTCATCCTGTGGCACCGCTACCTCCGAGGCGACGTCGAGGCACTCCGGGAGCTTATTGAATATAACAGAGCCGACGTGCGCGCGATGTCCTTCATCCTTGATCACGTGGTCGCGCAGGCGGCGCCCAAGGATCTGCTGTCTAGACTTGAGGAGTTGCATCGATTCTGTGCCCTGCCCGGAGTGCGGCGAGGCTTGGCCTCACCTGCTGCCGAGTTGCCGGCACCGCCGACCGATCTAAGAAAGCCGGTCACGTTCACGCATCTGTTTCGCGGCTCGCCTGCTGAAACAGCCACAATCGTGGGCCTTGACCTCACCGGCTCTGCGGCCCGTCCGTCCGGCATGTGCGTGATGCGGAGCTCTTTCGCTGAGACCAGAACGTTGGCTACAGACGAGGAAATCATCCACGCGGTTCTCGCAGCCGCTCCCGATCTGGTATCGATCGACTCGCCTTTGTGCCTACCGGTCGGCAGGTCCGTCGTGACGGACGATGACCCTGCGCGTCAGGAGGCGGGCATCATGCGCATAAGTGAACGCATTCTGAAACGACGCGGAATCAACGTTTACCCATGCCTGCTTCCCAGCATGCAGCGGCTAACGGCCCGCGGTATCCGTCTGGCGGATGAAATCCGCTCGCACGGAATTCCTGTCATCGAATGCTACCCTGGCGCGGCGCAGGACATCATGGGAATCCCGCGCAAGGGTGCGGGACAAGAATGGCTACGGTTAGGACTTTCTGACTTCGGCGTGACAGGGGCCTTCCTCACGGAACGTGTGACGCACGACGAACTGGACGCAATTACCTGCTCCGTCGTAGGCTCCTTCCATCTCGCTGGGCTTACAGAGGACATCGGAGGGGCCGGAGAGGAGCCGATGATCATCCCCGATCTCCATGCCGACAAGCCCGTAGTGGTCGGGATCAGCGGAGCGATGTTCGCAGGCAAAACGACTGCCGCCGAGTTTCTCAGGAAGCGCGGCTTCGCGTATACGCGGATCAGTTTGGTTATAGACGACGTACTGCGGGAACGTGGCGAACCGCTAACCCGCGACAATCAGCAGCGCGTCGGCCTTGAGCTGCATCACGACAAGGGGCAGCGCTGGCTCTGCCGTCGGGCGATTGAGCGAGTGAGCGGGGACGCCGCGGACATTGTAATCGATGGGCTCCGCTGGCCTGAGGACGCGATCTACTTGGCGGAGCGTTTTGGAGCCCGGTTCCACCACATCCACATCTCAGCCCCAGTCGAGGCGCGCCGAGAGCGCGCTCGCGCAAGCGGTCGCCTATACGAATTCGACGTCGCGAATGGTCATGCTGTCGAACAAGGGGTTGCAGACGTGGGGTTGATGGCCGCAACGCACATCACGAATGATCGCGATATCGGCTTTTTCGCGGAGGAAATCGGACATTGCGTAACCGCCGATAGAGGAAATCCGGATGCCAGTTAGCGTTGTGGTTGGTGGACAGTACGGCTCTGAAGGGAAGGGCAAGGTAGCTCTGGAGCTACGACGCCGCTCTCCGGCGGCCACCATTGTGATCCGTCCAGGCGGCACGAATTCGGGTCACACGGGATATCGCCATAATGGCACGCGCTTTGTACTCCGTCAGCTGCCGGCCGCTGCAATTGACGGGGGAGTGAAGGTCGTTCTTCCGGCCGGATCCTATATCGATGTCCAACTGCTCCGAGAGGAGATATCGGAACTCGGATACTCGCATGGCGACGTGATCATTGATCCGCGAGCTCAACTTATCCGCCCTGAGCATGCTGAATGGGAAAGGCAGTCTGGACTCGCTGCTAGCATCGGCTCAACGACCTCCGGGACCGGAGCTGCGGTGATGGCGAGGCTCGCGCGTTTTGCTCCCGCCGTTCCGATAGGTGTGCCCGCCGGAGAAGTGGAAGAGCTGCAACCGTACATTGCAGACACAGTGCCTATTTTGCGAGCTGCTTTAAACCGGGGTGAAAGAATTATAATCGAAGGAACTCAAGGTTTTGGACTCTCGCCGGTCCACGGAGACGCTTGGCCCAAAGCTACCAGTCGCGATACCACGGCAGCTTCATTCGTCGCTGAGGCCGGTCTGAGCCCTTTAGACGTGGATCAAATCGTTTTGGTTCTACGCGCCTTTCCCATCAGAGTTGCAGGAGACTCTGGTCCGCTGTCTGGTGAAACGTCGTGGAGCGCCATAGCCGCAGCTGCTGGAGCATCCACAGACTTTAGCGAGTTTACCAGCGTGACGAAGCGGCTCCGGCGAGTGGGTACGTTCGATTCCACAATTGTAAAAAGAGCTATCGACGCCAATCGCCCAACTGACATCGTCCTCAATCACGTCGACCACATAGATGCATCTGTTCATGGCCGGCGCGACCTCTCCAGCGCCGCGATCGATTTTATTTCTTTGGTTGAGCGTGATATCGAAGCTCGGATCAACTGGATCGGCACTGATGAAACGTCTATTTTCGCGCGCCACGAGATCGGCGGCCTCTCCGCCAGATTTGCGAGTTCTTCGAAGCCCGAAGCACGCTGAATGGCCGGTAAGTGACGATGAAGCTGCTCGAAGAGCGGCCGAATATCTGAACCACGATCCGCTCCCAGGAATACCCGACGCTCTGTTGGGCTCGGCCGCCTTCGCTGAGTACGCCAAAATTACAGGGATGGTTTATCCGTTCAAAGGTTTCGACCGAGAGAAGCGAACCTTCAAGGACGGCTTGGTAAAGCCCGCCTCATACGAAGTGAGGCCGGGCGACTCCTTTTTCTTTTTCGATGATCAGGGTGTGCGACAGCACTTAGATCTAACATCGGCGACCTGCCATCGGCACATCACCCTAAAAGCGAACTCGATAACCTTCTGTTCAACGGACGAACGCTTCCGACTTCCAAGCTACATAGCCATGCGCTTCAACCTGAGAATAAAGCACGTCCATCGAGGAATTCTACTGGGGACAGGGCCAATCGTAGATCCAGGCTTCAACAAGAAGCTTTTGATTCCGCTCCACAACCTCACGGACAGCGACTATGTCATATCCCTCGATGAGGGACTAATATGGGTGGAATTCACCAAGACCTTTCTATGGGCCCAATCCGGCGCGACCCTGACACTTCCAGACGTTCCTCTCCCGGTTAACACTCAAAAAGATTACAATAAGTTTTTCATGGAAGCGTCCGGAGGGCTTCCAATTAGAAGCTCAATACCGACCGCAGTGAAGCTGGCTGAGGATCGTGCGGACTATGCCATCCGACAAGTAGAAAAACTTGAGACAAGAATTCAGACGATGAGTCTGATCGGGATAATCACGGCACTTATCGCTCTTTTTGCAATCGTTTTACCAGTAGTTCAGCTAATCCAAGCGATCGTCAACAAATAGATAAATCGATCAATTCCATCGAGCCATAACCGCCGGCTTTAAGACTCCAATCTCCTGCTACAGACACCGTCAGCAAAGCGCTATTCCTCTGGTGCCGCCGCAAAGTACCACTTTGCGACGAGCCCCTACTCCTCCCCCATCCGCAGCGCCGCGATAAACGCCTCCTGCGGGATCCGCACGGACCCGTATTCCCGCATCCGCGCCTTGCCCTCCTTCTGCTTGTCGAGGAGCTTCTTCTTGCGCGAAATGTCGCCGCCGTAGCATTTGGCGGTGACGTCCTTCCGCAGCGCGGCGATGGTTTCACGGGCGATGACCTTGCCGCCGATGGCGGCCTGGATGGGGATCTTGAAGAGGTGGCGGGGGATCAAGTCCTTCAGGCGCTCGCACATGCCGCGGCCGCGGGCCTCGGCGGTGCCGCGGTGGACGATCATCGAGAGCGCGTCGACCGGCTCGTTGTTGACCAGGATGCTCATCTTGACGAGGTCGCCCTCGCGGTAGCCGATCTGGTGATAGTCGAAGGAGGCGTAGCCTCGCGAAATTGATTTCAGGCGGTCGTAGAAATCGAACACAACCTCATTGAGCGGCAGCTCGTAGGTGAGCTGGGCGCGGCCGGCGACGTAGGTCAGATTCTTCTGGATGCCGCGGCGGTCCTGGCAGAGCTTCAGGATGGGGCCGAGATATTCGTCGGGGACGTAGACCGTCGCCTCGATCCAGGGCTCCTCGATTTCCTGGATGCGGTTCGGGTCGGGCATGTCGGCGGGATTGTGGAGCTCGATCGTCTTGGCCGCTTCCTCCTTCGAATGGGAAAGGTGGATGCGGTAGACGACGCTGGGCGCCGTGGTGATGAGATCGAGATCGTATTCGCGGGTCAGGCGCTCCTGGATGATCTCGAGGTGGAGGAGGCCAAGGAAGCCGCAGCGGAAGCCGAAGCCGAGCGCCGCGCTGGTCTCCATCTCGAAGCTGAAGCTCGCGTCGTTGAGGCGGAGCTTCGAGATCGATTCGCGCAGTTTCTCGAAGTCGGCGGCGTCGACCGGGAAGAGGCCGCAGAAGACGACCGGCTGGACTTCCTTGAAGCCGGGGAGCGGCGCGGCGGTGGGGCGGCGGGCGTCGGTGATCGTGTCGCCGACGCGGGTTTCGGTGATGTCCTTGATCTGGGCGGTGATGAAGCCGACTTCGCCGGTGGTGAGCGCCTCCATCTGCTCGATCTTGGGGCGGAAGGCGCCGACGCGGTCGACGAGGTGGACGGTGCCGGCCTGCATGAAGCGGATCTGCTGGCCCTTCCTGATCGCGCCGTCGACGACGCGGACCAGGATGACGACGCCGAGATAGGGGTCGTACCATGAGTCGACGAGCATGGCCTTGAGCGGCGCTTCGGGGTCGCCCTTGGGCGGGGGGATGCGGGCGACGATGGCTTCCAGCACTTCGTCGATTCCGATGCCGGATTTGGCGCTGGTGAGGACCGCGTCGTCGGCGGGGAGGCCGATAATGTCCTCGATCTCGGCGCGGACCTTGTCCGGGTCGGCGGCGGGGAGATCGATCTTGTTGATGACGGGGACGATTTCGTGGTCGTGCTCGATCGACTGGTAGACGTTGGCGAGCGTCTGCGCCTCGACGCCCTGGGCCGCGTCGACCACCAGGAGCGCGCCTTCGCAGGCGGCGAGGGAGCGGGAGACTTCGTAGGCGAAATCGACGTGGCCGGGCGTGTCCATCAGGTTCAGGACATGGCCCTTGTAATCGAGGCGCACGGTCTGCGCCTTGATCGTGATGCCGCGCTCCTTCTCGATGTCCATATTGTCGAGCACCTGCTGGGAGCCCGACATCTCGCGGTCCGACATCCCCCCGCAGCGCTGGATCAGCCGGTCGGCGAGCGTCGACTTGCCATGATCGATATGCGCAATGATCGAGAAATTTCTAATTTTATTTATATCGGTCATTTTCGGAAATTTTCTAAGAGGTCAGGCGCGCCCTAGCATCGCAGCGGCGACGCGCCAACCGCGGGACACGAGGGGCCGCGCAGTGTTCGCACGAAACTATTGTGCGCTGCAGCACGTTCACCGCGGACGCACCCATTCCCGTAGAACGAGTAACATCATGACCACCACCCGTACGCGCGCCGCCAAGATCCCGAACGTCACGAAGGGCGACGCTTCGCTCTGGAAATGGGGGCTCGGTGCCGCGGGTGCCGCGGCAGCGGCTGGGGCTGTGGCTTACAACGTCGCTCGCGCCCGGCGCGCCGACGAGGCGAACCCGCCGCTCGGCAGCTTCATCGACGTGGACGGCGTCCGTCTCCACTATCTCGAGCGCGGCACCGGGCCACTGGTCGTGCTCCTTCACGGCAATGCGGTCATGATCGAGGATTGGCTCGCCTCCGGCGTGTTCGATGCGCTCGCCGAGACGAACCGCGTGATCGCCTTCGACCGCCCTGGCTTCGGCCATAGCGGCCGGCCGAGGAGCGTCGTCTGGACGCCGGCGGCGCAGGCCCGGCTGATCGCCGCCGCGCTCCAAGCCATGGGCGAGAGCGAAGCCACGATCGTCGGCCACAGCTTCGGCACCCTCGTCGCCGCCGAGCTCGGCCTCGCCTTTCCGGATCTGGCGCGCGCCCTGGTGCTGATCGGTGGCTATTATTATCCGTCGCTCCGCCCGGACGCCGCCTTCGCCGCTCCGCCCGCCATAGCGGTTGTCGGCGACGCGATCCGCTACACAATCTCCCCGCTCCTCGGCGCGGCGATGAAGCCGGGCATGGAGACCCAGATCTTCGCGCCGGCGCCGGTCTCGGAAGGATGGCGCAGCCGCTTCCCGTTCGAAATGACGCTCCGCCCCTCGCAGATCCGCGCCGCCGCGGCGGAAGCGGCGCTCATGGTCTCGGCCGCCGCGTCCATCGCTCCGCGCCTCGCCGCGCTCACCCAGCCAGTCACCCTCATCGCCGGCCGCGGCGACAAGGTGGTGAGCACGGAGGGGCAATCGGAACGCCTCGCCGCCGCGCTGCCGCACGCCGAACTGCACATCGTCGAGGATGCCGGCCATATGGTGCACCACACGGCGTCGAAGCGAGTCGCGGACGCCATCCGCGCCGCCGTGCCGAGCTAGAGGCCGCCCCCGCGCACCGATGCGCGCACTGCTTGCCAGACCGCCTGTCGAGTGACCGCAGCCGATGTGGAAGCGCCACGATCTCTCAACCGGATGCGGCTCCTCCCGCATGATTCATCCATAATGGTGTGATCGTTGCGCACTATCTCCAAATCGGATGAATTCCGTCGTCGGGGAGGAGGCGACGCGTGGGGGCTCAGCACATGCTGGTGGCGGCGGCCGACCTGCTGATGCGGGAGTGCGCGTTGTTCGCGGCGTGCGGCTTTCTTCTTCTTGGGCTCAGCGACATCCTCGTCGATCTGCTGTGGATTGCGCGGCTCGCCTGGCGGCGGGCGGCTGGGCAGAGCGGTGGAGACGGGGGATTGGACTCGCTGCCCGTCGCGGCCGCGCCGGGGCGGATCGCGGTGTTCGTGCCCGCCTGGGACGAGGCCGAGGTCATCGCTCCGATGCTGCGCCATGCGCTGCGGGCGTGGGCGGACGGGGACTTCGTGATCTTCGTCGGCTGCTATCCGAACGATCCGGCAACCGCGGATGCGGTGGGCGGCGTCGGCGATGCTCGGGTTCGAGCAGTGATCGGTCCGGCGCCAGGGCCGACGACCAAGGCGGACTGCCTGAACACGCTGTGGGCGGCGATGCCGGCGGAGGAGGGGCGGTCTGGAGGCCGGTTCAAGGCGGTGGCGCTGCACGATGCGGAGGACGTGGTCCATTCGGCCGAACTGCGGGTGTTCGACGCGCTGGTCGAGCGCTTCGAACTGGTGCAGCTTCCGGTGCTGCCGCTGATCGATCGCAAATCGCGATGGATTGCTGGGCATTATGCGGATGAGTTCGCGGAAGCGCATGGCAAGGGGCTGGTCGTGCGCGGGGCGATCGGGGCGGCCTTGCCGTCGGCGGGAGTGGGCTGCGCGATCCGCAGGGAAACGCTGGAGCGGCTTGCGGCGGAGCGCGGGTCGCCGTTCGATGCGGACAGCCTGACCGAGGATTACGAGCTCGGCCTGCGGCTGAGGCGCGGCGGCGGGCGCGCGGCGTTCGTCCGGCTTCGCGCGGTGCCGGGCGGGCCGGTGGTGGCGACGCGCGAATATTTCCCGGCGACGCTCAAGGCGGCCGTCTCGCAAAAGGCCCGGTGGATGCGGGGGATCGCGCTTTCCGGCTGGGAACGGCTCGGCTGGAGCGGCGGCATCGCCGAACGCTGGATGCGGATGCGGGACCGGCAATCGGTGCTCGCCGCCTTGCTGCTCGTCTGCGGCTACCTCGCCTTCGTCCTCTGGTCATTGAGGTACGCGGGAACGGCACTGGGGCTGGCACCGATCGACATGGGTGCTCCGCTGCAGCTCCTGCTTCTCGTCAATGGAGCGCTTCTTTTCTGGCGGCTCGCGATGCGCTTCGGCTTCGTCGCCGAAGCCTATGGGTGGCGCGAGGGCCTACGCTCGGTGCCGCGCGCGCTTGTCGCGAACGCCGTCGAGATCGGGGCGGCGGCGCGGGCCGTCTCCCTCTACGCACGCCAGCGCGGCCCGGCCCGGTGGGACAAGACGCGCCACGCCTTTCCGGCCGAGCTGCCCGCGGAATGAGGCGCACGCCGCCGCCCCTGCGCTTCCTGGTGCTGGTTGTCGGCGGCTGGACGTGCGTGCGCACCGCCGCCTACGTGCCGGGCTGGTGGGTGGGAGAAGGGGTGGCGGGGCCGGTTGCGGTCGCGGTGCCGGTGCAGCCAACGTCTGTGTCCGCCTCTGCTGAGGGCGCGACGCGTGACGAGGCCAGTCGGGAAAAGCTGTCGCCCCCAGGTTCGGTTGCGGCTGTCGCAGTGGGAGGCGCACGACTGCCCCGCCTGAGCTCAGTTGCGATGCCGCAACGCCGCGTCTCCGGTCCTCGGCCGATGCCGACCGATGCAGGGCTGACGCCGCGAGCGGCGGCGTTGGCGCACCAAGGAACTGCGCTACCGGCGCCGCTGCCGCAGCGCTTCGAGCCTGCGGCGACGGTGACTCCCGAGCGCCCGGGACGCTGGTCCGGCTCAGCCTGGCTCCTCCTCCGCCGGGACGAGGGCCCGGCGCTGGCGCAGGGCGGCACGCTCGGCGGGAGCCAGGCGGGCCTCCGGATCGGCTACCGGCTGAACCGCGACCGTGACCGCCCGCTGAGCATCGCCGCCCGCCTCTATGCACCGGCGGGAGACCGGCGCGCGGCGGAGGCGGCGCTCGGGCTCGAATGGCGGCCGCTCGCCCGCCTGCCCGTGAGCCTCGTCGCCGAGCGGCGCGAGGCGCTCGGCCCGCGCGGGCGCTCGGCCTTCGCTGTCGGCGGGCACGGCGGGGTGAGCGGCACGCGCCTCGCCGGCGGCTTCCGCCTGGACGCTTACGGCCAGGCCGGCGTCGTCGGCACCCGCTCGCGCGAACTCTATGCCGACGGCGCCGCGCGGGTCACCATCCCCGCCGGCGGGCTCGACGTCGGCGCGGGCATTTCCGGAGGCGCGCAGCCCGGCGCGTCGCGGCTCGACGTCGGTCCCATCGTCTCGCTTCTTCTGCCATCGGCGCGGCTACGCGTCTCCGCCGAATGGCGCTTCCGCATCGCCGGCGACGCGCGGCCGGACTCAGGCCCGGCATTGACGGTCGGCACCGACTTCTGACGCGCAGCCCTTGCGGCCAGCCTCAGATCGCGTCGGAGCCGCGTTCGCCGGTGCGGATGCGCAGCGCCTCCTCGACATGGCTGACGAAGATCTTGCCGTCGCCGATGCGTCCGGTCCGCGCTGCTGCCGCAATCGCTTCCACGACGCGCTCGGCGAGCCCGTCCTCCACCACGACCTCCAGCTTCACCTTGGGCAGGAAATCGACAACATATTCGGCGCCGCGATAAAGCTCGGTATGCCCCTTCTGGCGGCCGAAACCCTTGGCTTCGATGACGGTGATGCCCGAGACGCCGACGTCGTGGAGCGCCTCCTTCACCTCGTCGAGCTTGAACGGCTTGATGACGGCTTCGATCTTCTTCACGGGGCCTCGCTCCTCGAACTGCCGCGTTGCAGCATAAAGGCCCCGGCCACGCTGGCAAGCGGCGGCTCCAGCCGCTAAGGGGCTCTCCATGCTTAACCTTTCCGGCATTACCGTGCGCCTCGGCGGGCACACGATCCTCGACGGCGCGACCGCTGCTTTGCCTCCGGGCAGCCGCGTCGGCCTGGTCGGCCGCAACGGCGCCGGCAAATCCACGCTGATGCGCGTCGTCGCCGGCTCGATCGATCCCGAGGACGGCAGCGTCGACATGCCGCGCGCGGCGCGCGTCGGCTATATCGCGCAGGACGCGCCGGCGGGCGAAGCGACTCCGTTCGAAACGGTGCTCGCCGCCGACGTCGAGCGCGAGGCGCTCCTTCGGGAGGAGGAAGCGACCGACGACGGCCACCGCATCGCCGAGATCCACGAGCGGCTGAATGCGATCGATGCCCATGCGGCGCCGGCACGGGCGGCGCGGATCCTCGTCGGCCTCGGCTTCGACGAGGAGATGCAGCAGCAGCCGCTGGACAGCTTCTCGGGCGGCTGGCGGATGCGCGTCGCGCTCGCGGCCCTGCTCTTCTCGCAGCCCGACCTGCTGCTGCTCGACGAGCCTTCGAACCA
Organism: Allosphingosinicella sp.; assembly: GCA_035645215.1. Classification (GTDB taxonomy): domain Bacteria; phylum Pseudomonadota; class Alphaproteobacteria; order Sphingomonadales; family Sphingomonadaceae; genus Allosphingosinicella. The sequence goes on along the minus strand of DASQND010000079.1, from coordinate 3,428 downwards.
CCTCGATCTCGAATCGACGCTTTGGCTCGAGAATTTCCTCAAGGGCTACAAGGCGACGATGCTGATCGTCAGCCACGAGCGCGATCTCCTCAACAACGTGGTCGACCACATCCTGCACTTGAAGCAGGGCAAGCTCACCCTCTATCCCGGCGGCTACGATGCGTTCGAGAAGCAGCTCGCCGAGCGTCTCGCGCTGCTCGAGGCGGCGCGCTCGGCGCAGGCCGCGCAGCGGGCGCGGCTCGAACATTATATCGCCAAGAACAGCGCCCGCGCCTCGACCGCCAAGCAGGCACAGTCGCGCGCCAAGGCGCTTGCCAAGATGAAGCCGATCGCCGAGGTCGCCAACGACCCGAGCCTCAGCTTCGATTTTCCAAGTCCGGCCAAGCTGCGCCCGCCGCTGATGACGCTCGACATGGCGTCGGTCGGCTACGCGCCCGGCCAGCCGATCCTGACGCGGCTCAACCTCCGGATCGATCCCGAGGACCGGATCGCGCTCCTCGGCCGCAACGGCAACGGCAAGACAACGCTCGCCCGCCTCCTCTCCGCCCAGCTCACCCCCATGGGCGGCGGGATGACGGCGCCGGGCAAACTCAAGGTCGGCTATTTCACCCAGTACCAGGTCGAGGAGCTTGAGGGCGATTCCAGCCCGCTCGAGCATATGAGCCGGCTGATGAAGGGCGCGACGCCGGCGGCCGTCCGTGCCCAGCTCGGGCGCTTCGGCTTTTCGGGCGACAAGGCGACGCGCGCGGTCGGCACCATGTCGGGCGGCGAGCGGGCGCGGCTCGCGCTGGCGCTCGTCACCCGCGACGCGCCGCACATGCTGATCCTCGACGAGCCGACCAACCACTTGGACGTCGACGCGCGCGAGGCGCTCGTCCAGGCGCTGAACGATTATGGCGGCACCGTCGTCCTCGTCAGCCACGACCGGCACATGATCGAGCTGACCGCCGACCGGCTGGTCCTCGTCGATCACGGCACGGCGAGCGAATATGCCGGCAGCCTCGACGATTATACGGACATGATCCTCGGCAGGAACGGCGCCGGCAGCGGCGGCGGCGCGGGCGAGGCGGCGGGCGGCGGGCAGAAGGTCAGCCGCAAGGACGAGCGCCGCGCCGCCGCGGACGCCCGCGAAAAATCGAAGGCGCTTCGCAGTGCCGCCAGGGCGGCGGAAGCGGAGATCGTGCGCCTCGAAGCGCGGCGGACGGAGATCGACCGCGCCATGTTCGATCCGGCTTCGGCGGCTGCGGCCGACGCGAAGCTGACGATGAGCGCGCTGATGAAGCTGCGCGCCGAAGTCTCCGCCAGGCTTCAAGCGGCCGAGGCGCGCTGGCTCGAAGCGTCGGCAGAGCTCGAAGAGGCCGGCGTCGCGGCCTGAGCCTTCCGGGCTTCTCCTTATGGCGGCGGCGCGGCACGGCTGCGATGGCGGTGGGATGAAGCCGATCCGTGCTCTCTCCGGTGCCTCTGCCCTGCTCGTGGGAGCCGCGGCGCTTGCCTGCGGTCGGCACCGCGGCGCGATGAGTGACTCGGAAGCGGCCTGGCGTTCGATCCGCTCGCGGGCAGAGGCGCCTTCCGGCGTCTTCGACCCGGCGATGATCGAAGGGCTTCCCGAAGCCGCCCAGCGTTACTTCCGCCGCGCCATCGCGCCGGGGACGCCGCTCTCAACCAGCGTCGAGCTCGAAATGGAGGGCAGCTTCCTTCTCGGCGATGTCAGCAGCCACCAAAGTTACCGGATGACGGCGCGCCAGATCCTGCGCCCGCCCTTCGAGTTCGTCTGGATCGCGCGCCTCGCCTCGGGCGCGCTGCGCATTTCCGGCTCCGACGCGCTCGTCGGCGGCGAGGCGTGGACCCGCTTCTTCCTCGCCGGGCTCGTGCCCGTCGCGAATGCCCGATCGTCCCCTGATCTCCTCCGCTCCGCCGCCTTCCGGGCTGCGGTGGAGAGTATCTGGGCGCCGGCCAGCCTACTGCCGGAGCGCGGCGTCCTGTGGGAGCAGATCGGCGCCGACCGCGCGCGTCTGACCTTCACGGCGACGGCGCCGCGAATCGCGATCGAGCTGGCGCTGAACGCCGACGGCACGGTGCGCGAAGTGCTCGGGCAACGCTGGTCGAACGCCAATCCGGAGCGGCGGTTCCGCCTGCAGCCGTTCGGCGGCACGGTCCTGGCCAGCGCGACGTTCGGCGGCTTCACCATTCCCGCGCAAGTGCATGTCGGCAACCACTATGGGACGGCCGACTATCTCCCCTTCTTCCAGGCGCGGATCGCCGGCGCCCGCTTTCGCTGAGCGGCGGCGCGGCTGCCGGTCAGGACACGCGGGTCCAGGTTTGCGAGCGGCAGACGACGCGGCCGAGGACGCAGCCGCTCGCTTCGACGGCGTTCGGGCTGCGGACGCGAAGCGTGCCGGGCACGGTGCGGGCGAGGTCGGGCACGAAGACGCGGCCGCCCCAGGTGCCGCCGCCCTGCTGCTGGAACTGGCGGAAGAGCTGGGCGCCGATCAGATTGGCGGTGCCGGCGGCGCGCGCCTTCTGCTGCGCCCGCGGGCTCGCCCAGACCACCGTGCCGCACATCTCGCGGCCGCAGGGCTGGATGCGGACGTGAACGCTGTTCTTGGGATTGCGCCAGACGCCGGTCGGCTGCGCCGTCTGCGCATCGGCCGTGCCGGCGAGGGTGGAAACCGCGACGAGAGCCGCGGCGGCTGCTGCAATGAGCTTCTTCATCGATCGTCTCCTTCCCGTAAAAGCGGGTTCGATGAGCGCGGGCTATGCCGCTCGTTGCGGCCCGTCAACGAGTGAAACCACTGAAACCAGTGCGGGAATTTGGAGGGCGGCGGAGGCCGGTTTTGCGCGTCACGCTGAAACTATTGAAACATGGGCAGACGCGCCGAGGCCCGACCGGCCGGACGTCGAGGGTGCCAGCGCGACTCGTGTCGATCGATTCGCGTGGTCCGGGCAAGGCCGTCATCCCGGCGAAGGCCGGGATCTCAGGGGGTGATGAGCGCTGCGCCTCTGCAGCCCCCCGGTGGCACTGCACGCCCGCTTGCGCCTTTCACCCGCTGAGGTCCCGGCCTTCGCCGGGACGACGTGTCTGGCAGGGCGCTCGCCCTGCGGGCAGTACCGGTCGCAGACACGAAAAAGCCGCCGGACCCGTGAGGGCGCGGCGGCTTTTTTGTTGGTTGCGGGAGTAGGATTTGAACCTACGACCTTCAGGTTATGAGCCTGACGAGCTACCGGGCTGCTCCATCCCGCGTCAACCACTCCCCAAGCGGGGCGCGAGGCCCTGAATGGGGAGACAATGTGAATGGGTTGCTTCATCCGCGGCCCGCAAAGCCTGGCGACGACCTACTCTTCCATCGCTTAAGCGATAGTACCATCGGCGCAGTCAGGTTTCACGGCCGAGTTCGGGATGGGATCGGGTGGGTCACTGACGCTATGGC
>DASQND010000078.1:0-24089 GCA_035645215.1 Allosphingosinicella sp. | reverse complement strand
GTCACGCCGGAAACGCTGCAGATCGCCGACACCTGCCCGCTCATCCTCCCCTTCCACCGCGATCTCGATGCCTTGCGCGAGGACGCGAGCGGCGCCGGCAAGATCGGCACCACCCGCCGCGGCATCGGCCCGGCTTATGAGGACAAGGTCGGCCGCCGCGCCATCCGGGTCTGCGACCTCGCGCACTTGGGCGGCCTGGAGCCGCAGATCGACCGCCTCTGCGCCCATCACGACGCGCTTCGCGCCGGCTTCGGCGAGCCGCCGATCGACCGCGACCGCCTGATGCGCGACCTGGCCGAAGTCGCCGACTACGTCCTCCAATTCGCGAAGCCCGTCTGGAAGACGCTGAACAAGGCGCGCGCGGAAGGCCGCCGCATCCTGTTCGAAGGCGCGCAGGGCGTGCTCCTCGACGTCGATCACGGCACCTATCCGTTCGTCACCTCGTCCAACACCATCGCCGGCACGGCGGCGGGCGGCACCGGCCTCGGCCCGTCCGCGGCGGGCTTCGTTCTCGGCATCGTCAAGGCCTACACCACCCGCGTCGGCTCCGGCCCGTTTCCGACCGAGCTCGACGACGAGGTTGGCCAGCGGCTCGGCGAGCGGGGGCGCGAGTTCGGCACCGTCACCGGCCGCAAGCGCCGCTGCGGCTGGTTCGACGCGGTGCTGGTCCGCCAATCCTGCGCCGTCGCCGGCGTCACCGGCATCGCGCTCACCAAATTGGACGTCCTCGACGGGCTCGACGAGATTCGCATCTGCACCGGCTATCGCCTGCGCGGAGAACTCCTCGACCATCTCCCCGCCCACGCCGCGGACCAGGCGGCGGTGGAGCCGGTCTACGAAGCGATCGAGGGCTGGCCGCAGTCGACGGCGGGCGCGCGGAGCTGGGCGCAGCTTCCGGCCCAGGCGGTCAAATATATCCGCCGCGTCGAGGAGCTGATCGATTGCCCGGTGGCCCTGGTTTCGACAAGTCCGGAGCGCGAGGATACGATCCTTGTGCGCGACCCGTTCGCCGGCTGAAGGAGGCCAACATGACCACTCGCGAGACGACCGGCCTCCTTTCGCGCAGCGGCGGCACGCCGCTCGCCGCCGGCGCGCGCCGCCGCAAACGCGACCGCCTCGCCGTGCTCGCCTTCGGCGCGATCACCTGGCCCTGGCTGCTCCGGAGCCTCGATCCCGGCCGCAAGAGCGTCAAGCGCGCCATGCTCGCCAAGCTCGGCCTCCCCGAAGACGCGCTCCCGAACCTGGGAAGCTGGAAGGCCGACGCCGGCCTCCTCAACCTCGTCGTCGACCACATATTGGAGCACAAGCCCAAGCTCGTCGTCGAATTCGGCGCCGGCGCCTCGTCCTTCGTCATCGCCAAGGCGCTGGAGAAAGCAGGCGGCGGCGGACGGCTGATCAGCTTCGAGCAGCACCAGGATTTCGTCGATGCGACGAAGGCCTGGCTCGCCGAGCACGGCCTCGAGAGCGACATGCGCGCCGTGCCGCTGCGCCGCTCCCCCGGCGGCTGGCCCGGCCTCTGGTACGATCACGGACCCTTGCCGGAGGGCATCGACCTGATGCTGGTCGACGGCCCACCCTGGTCGATCCACCCGATGACCCGCGGCGCAGCCGAGACCCTCTTCGCCAACATCGGGCCCGGCGGCACGGTCATGCTCGACGACGCCGCCCGCCCCGGCGAACGCCTCGTGGCAAGGCGCTGGAAGAAGGCGCATCCGGAATTCAGCTTCCGCCTCTGGAAGGGCGGCTCCAAGGGCACGCTGATCGGGAAAAAGCGGGGCTGAGTCCTCCCCATCGAAGATGGGGAGGGGGACCATGCGAAGCATGGTGGAGGGGTAGAAGGCGCAAGCCTATGCAATCCGAGCCACCTACCCCTCCACCACCCTTCGGGTGGTCCCCCTCCCCACCGCTTCGCGGCAGGGAGGACAAGCTTCACCCACATTGCGCCCTGTGCAGCAGCTTCTGGTCCGCGAGGACCAAGGCCATCATCGCTTCGACGACCGGCACGCCCCTGATTCCGACGCATGGGTCGTGCCGGCCCTTGGTCGATACGCTCGCCGCCTCGCCCTCCCGCGTCACGCTCTCCGTCTCGATGCGGATCGAGCTGGTCGGCTTGAACGCGACGCGCAGCCGCACCGGCTGCCCGGTCGAGATGCCGCCCGCGATCCCGCCGGCATGGTTGGCGAGGAACACCGGCCCGCCGACGCCCGGCCGCATCGCATCGGCATTCGCCTCCCCGCGCGACAGCGAAGCCGCGAAGCCGTCGCCGATCTCGACGCCCTTCACCGCATTGATGCCCATGCAGGCGCCGGCGAGCTCCGCGTCCAGCTTGGCATAGATGGGCGCGCCCCAGCCCGCCGGCACCCCGTGCGCTTCGCACACCACCACAGCGCCGAGCGAGGAGCCCTCCTTGCGCGCGGCGTCGAGCAGTTCCTCCCAGCGGGACACCGTCTTCGGATCGGGGCAGAAGAAGGGATTTCGATCGATCTCCGCCTCGTCGAAGCGCGAATACAGGACCGGCACGCCGCCCACCGCTTCGACCCACGCCGTGATCCGCACCTCCGGGATCACCATCCGCGCCACCGCGCCCGCCGCGACTCGCGCCGCCGTCTCGCGCGCCGAGCTGCGCCCGCCGCCGCGCCAGTCGCGGTGGCCGTACTTGGCGTCGTAGGCATAGTCGGCATGGCCGGGCCGGTACGCCCCGGCGATCTCCGCATAATCCTTGGAGCGCGCGTCGACATTGTCGATCATGAGCGAGATCGGCGTCCCCGTCGTCTCTCCCTCGAACACGCCCGAAAGGATCCGCACAGCGTCCGGCTCCCGCCGCTGAGTCACATGCCGCGACTGCCCCGGCCGCCGCCGGTCGAGCCAGGGCTGAATGTCCGCCTCGGAGAGCGCCAGCCCCGGCGGACACCCATCCACCACCGCCCCGATCGCCGGCCCATGGCTCTCACCCCAGGTCGTGAAGCGGAAGACATGGCCGAAGGAATTGACGCTCACGATCCCCTCTCCCGTTCAGGGAGAGGGAGGGACCCGCCCGCCGAAGGCGGGTGGGAGGGTGAGGGCACGCGCTCCTCAAAAACGCTCAGAATCTTCGCCAGCACCGCCTCCGTCTCCCCGGTCACCTCGTTGTTCCAGAACCGCAGCACCTTAAGCCCGCGCCGCTTCAGCCAGGCGTCGCGGCCTGCATCGTACCCCGCCTGCTCATGATGCTGCGATCCGTCCACTTCGACGATTAGCTTCGCCTCCCAGCAATAGAAGTCAGCAATGTACCGGCCGAGCCATTCCTGCCGCTTGAACTTGAAGCCGCCGAGCCTGCGCGCCCGCAGATGCGACCACAGAAGCTCCTCTTCCGGCGTCATCTCGCGCCGCATCTGCCGCGCACGGTCCAAGGCTTCGCTGCCGTCGGCCTTCCTCATGGGCGTGCCCTCACCCTCCCATTGCTGTCGCAATGGGCCCCTCCCTCTCCCTGAACGGGAGAGGGGTCAATGCTAGACCGTCGCGATGTCGGGGGCGTCTTCGGCTTTCATGCCGACGACGTTGTAGCCGGCGTCGACATGGTGGATCTCGCCCGTGACGCCGCTCGCCAGGTTCGAAAGAAGGTAGAGCGCGGCGCCCCCGACGTCCTCGATGGTGACGTTGCGCCGCAGCGGGCTGTTATATTCGTTCCACTTCATGATGTAGCGGAAGTCGCCGATGCCGCTCGCCGCCAGCGTCTTGATGGGCCCGGCCGAGATGGCGTTGACGCGGATGCCTTCCGGCCCGAGGTCCATCGCCAGATATTTGACGGACGCTTCGAGCGCTGCCTTGGCGACGCCCATCACGTTGTAATGCGGGATCACCTTCTCGGCGCCGTAATAGGACAAGGTCAGGACCGAGCCGCCCGGCCGCATCATCGCCCGCGCGCGGTTGGTGACCGCGACGAAGCTGTAGGCCGAGATGTTCATCGTGTTCAAAAAGTTCTCGAGGCTGGTGTCGACGAACTTGCCGCGAAGCTCGTTCTTGTCCGAATAGCCGATGGCGTGGACGACGAAGTCGATCGTCTCCCAGCGCGCCTTCAGTTGCTCGAACGCCCGGTCGATGTCCGCCATGTCGGAGACGTCGCATTCGATCAGGAAGTCGGCGCCCAGTTGCTCGGCGAGCGGCCGCACGCGCTTGCCCAGAGCCTCGCCCTGATAGGCGAAGGCGAGCTCGGCGCCCTGCTCGGCGAGCGCCTTCGAAATCCCCCAGGCGAGCGACCGGTCGTTGGCAAGGCCCATGATCAGCCCGCGTTTCCCCTGCATCAGCCCCGTCATCTTTCCTCCTCTTCGGCCCGCTCCCCGGCCTTTCTGTCCACGATCTCGGCGACGCTCTCGTCGGTCCCCGTCTCGGCCTTTTCCTCGGCGATCGCGACCATTTCTTCATGGGCCTCTTCGGCGAACTCTTCGGCCGCCGCTTCCTGCACGGCCGCGGTGATTTCCTTGGGCGTCGGCATCGGCGTCTCGGCCATCGCCGCGTTCAGTTCGGCGCCGATTACCAGACCGAAGCCGATGATGAAGAAGAAAAACAGCGCGATGACGATGCCGGCCAGGCTGCCGTAGGTGAGATCGTAGCTGCCGAGTTGGCGCAGCACGACCGGCAGCAATGCGGTGGTCGCCACCCACCAGGCGGCCACGAACGCCGCGCCCGGCCATTTCGGACAGGCGGTGACGCGGTAGCGCTTGGGCGTCAGGGCGTAGAACAGCATGTAGAGCGCGCCGAACAGAACGAGCGCCGGCACGATCCTGAGAATCGTGAAAAGGCCGACGACATCGTCGGCGCCGGGAATGTGCGAGACGATGAGCTGCTGGATGCTGGAAAGCAGGATCGAGGCGCTGAATGCCAGCATCGCGCAGAGAACGGCAACGATGATCATGCCGATCGAGCCGAGGCGGTATTCCCAGAACGGCCGGCTGTAGGTGACGCCGTAGGCGCGGCGGATGATGTCGCGGATCGTCTCGATGAAGCTGCCGGTGGTCCAGAGCCCGACCAGCGCGCCGAGCCAGATGAGATTGCCGGTCCTCGCCTGGAGCACGTCGGCGATCGGCCGTCTCAGCACTTCGCGCACGTCCGACGGCATCGTCTCGAGAATTCCGTAGACCGCGCTCATCCCCTCCTCGGTCTGGCCGAGGAGGCGCGCGATCGCGGCGGCGACGATCACGAACGGAAAGAGCGACAGCAAGGCGAGGTAGGCGAGGTTGCCGGCATGGATGAAGCCGTCATTGTAGACGCCGACCGCCACGCGCTTCAGGATTTCGTAGCTGCGCGTCCCCTTGTGCGGGGTGACATGATGGAGCTTCGCCTTGGCGGTGGCGAGGCGCTTGCGTCTTGCTTCTGGAGACTCGGGTGAAACCTGGAGCATTTGGGGTCAGACTCCCAGGGAGGCCCTTGGGTTGCCTCGCCCTTTTGCGCTCCAGCTTTCGACGAAGCGGGCGAGCTCCGGATCGTCGCCCGGTATGTCCACCATCAAGGTGACGAGCTGGTCGCCGCGCACGCCGCCGCGCCCGGTGAAGCCGCGGCCCTTGAGGCGCAAAGTCTTGCCCGACGTCGCGCCCCTGGGGACGCTGAGCATGACGGGGCCGTCGACGGTCGGCACCTTCACCTTGGCGCCGAGCACCGCCTCGTCGAGCGAGACGGGAAGGTCGAGCCGGATATTGTCGCCGTCGCGCTTGAAAAAGGCGTGGGGGCGGAGCGCGATGGTGACGATCGCGTCGCCCTTGCCGCCCGGCCCCTCCTGCCCCTGGCCGGCGAGGCGGATCTTGGTCCCGTCCTCGACGCCCTTGGGAAGCTTGATCATGATCGTCTTGCCGCCCGCAAGGCTGACGCGCTGGTCCTTGAGCGCGGCGGCATCCTCGAAGGCGACGTCGAGCCGGTAGGCGACGTCCGCGCCCTTTTGCGGAGGGGCGGAGCGTCGGCCGAAATTGGCGAAGTTGCCGGGGTTCGCGCCCCCGCCGCGGCGGCCCGCCATGCCGCCGAACAGGCCTTCGAAAATGTCGGAGATGTCGCCCGTCTCCTGCCCGAACTCGAATTCGGAGCCGTTCACGGTGCGGCGGAAGCCGCCTCCCGCACCCGCGCCTGCGCCCGCGCCCGGTCCGCCGCCGCCATAGCCGAACGGCATGCGCGGATTGCCCTGCTCGTCGATCTCGCCGCGGTCGTAGCGGGCGCGTTTGTCCTTGTCGGTGAGGATGTCATAGGCCTGCGTAACGCGGTTGAAGCGCTCGGACGCGGCCGGATTGTCCTTGTTCCGGTCCGGGTGCAGCTCCTTGGCGAGCTTGCGATAGGCCTTCTTGATGTCGGCCTCGCTCGCGCCGCGCGACACGCCAAGCTGTGTGTAGAGGTCCGCCATCGCGTTCGTTCGTTCTCCACTCGCTGCCAAATGTCCACTGTTGCCATTATGCAACAGGAGCGGAGATGGGTACAGGGCGTCCGGGCTGCAAGTGCCTTGGCCGCAATCGGCCGGGCGGCTAGGAGTTTCGGCCATGGCCGCCGATCCGCACGCATTGTTCGAGTTATGGCTCGCCGAAGCGAAGCATTCCGAGCCGAACGACCCCGTCGCCGTGGCGCTCGCCACCGCGGACGCGGCGGGGCGTCCGTCGGTGCGCATGGTCCTTATGAAGGGCCACGACCAGCGCGGATTCGTCTTCTACACCAATCAGCGGAGCCGGAAGGGCGGCGAACTCGCGGCGAACCCCCATGCGGCCCTCCTTTTCCACTGGAAGTCGCTGCGCCGCCAGGTCCGGATCGAAGGGCCCGTCGAGCCCGTGACCGAAGCCGAGGCGGACGCTTATTTCGCCACGCGCGGACGGGACAGCCAACTCGGCGCCTGGGCTTCGGAACAGTCCCAGCCGCTCGATGCACGCGCCACCTTCGAAGCGCGCTACGAGGAGATGCGCGCGCGCTTCGAAGGCGGCGACGTGCCGCGCCCGCCGCACTGGTCCGGCTACCGCGTCGTCCCCCACGCCATCGAATATTGGAGCGACCGCGCCCACCGCCTCCACGAGCGGCGCCTCTTCACCAAAGCGGACGACGGGAGCTGGCGCGAAGGCCTGCTCTATCCATGAGCCGGCCATGACCCGCCACGCCGACCACGCGAAGCTCACCCAGCGCGCCGCGCTCGCGAGCGTCACCATGGCGCTCTTCCTCCTCGGCCTCAAAGGCTATGCGGCGCTGGAGACGGGCTCGATCGCGATGCTCGCCTCGCTCGCCGACACGGCGCTCGACGTCGTCGCCTCGCTGGTCACCCTGTTCGGGGTGTGGGTGGCGGCAATCCCTGCGGACGAGGACCATCGCTACGGCCACGGCAAGGCGGAGTCGCTCGCCGCCCTCGTCCAGGTCGGGATCATCGCCGTCTCGGCGCTCTTCATCGCCTGGCGCGCGGTGGAGCGGCTCGTCGCCGAGCAGCCGACCGAGGACGCCGAATACGGCGTCGCGGTGTCGCTGGTGGCGATCGGAGCGACGCTCTGCCTCCTCGCCTATCAGCGCTCGGTCATCCGCCGTACCGGCTCCGTCGCGATCCAGGCGGACCATGTCCACTATCAGACCGACCTTCTCCTCAACCTGTCCGTCATCGCCGCCATCGTCGCGGACCAGATCCTCGGCTTCACCGGGGCGGACCCCGTCTTCGGCATCCTGATCGCCGCCTGGCTCCTCCACGGCGCCGTCCGCGCCTCGGGCGAAGCGGTGGACCAGCTCATGGACAAGGAATGGCCCGAGGAGCGCCGCCTCGCCTTTGCGCGGGTCGCGGGCGAGCACCCTGCCTCGCGCGGCGTCCACGACCTTCGAACCCGGACCAGCGGCGCGCACCAGTTCGCCCAGTTTCACATCTGGGTCGATCCCGAGATGACGGTCGCCGAGGCGCACGATGTGATGGAGGAGATCGAAGCGCGCCTCGCGCGGGACTTTCCGGGCGTGGAAGTGCTGATCCACCTCGATCCGGAGGGCAAGGTCGACCAGCCGGGCAACCCGCTCGCCGAAACCAATTTGACGCCGCAGCAGCAGGCGGAGAAGGACGAGATGATTTCCGCCCACACAGCTCAAACACGTTTCGAATGATCTGCGCCCGGGTCCCTCGACACGAACCCTCGACAAGCTCGGTCTCTGCTCGGGACGAACGGTGAGGGTATGGCGGATAGGAGCTGCAACAAGCGCCAATCACACAGACACCGTTCGTCCCGAGCAGGGATCGAGTAGGCGAAGCCGTATCGAGAGCCCGTGTCGAGGGACCTGCGCATGCGCATGAACGGCTTTCATTGAAGAACGGAGACCCGACACATGCCCCAGTACCGCCTCGTCCAGGTCGATGCGTTCGCCGACCGGCCCTTCACCGGCAATCCCGCCGCGGTCGTGCCGCTCGAGCAGTGGCTCCCCGACGAAACCCTCCAGGCCATCGCCGCCGAGAACAACCTCTCCGAAACCGCCTTCACCGTCCCCGCGTCGGGTGGCGAGGCGGATTACGAACTGCGCTGGTTCACGCCCACGACCGAAGTCGCGCTCTGCGGCCATGCCACCCTGGCAAGCGGGCATGTCCTGATCGGCGAGCGCGATGAGGTGCGCTTCATGACGCGCAAGGCGGGCGGGCTCGCCGTGCGCCGGGGCGACGGCGGCGCGCTGGAGCTAGACCTGCCGCTGACCCTGGTGCGCGCCGCCGATGAAGAGGCGCTGCGCCCCTATACGGGAGACGGGCCTTCGCTGATCGACATCATCACTCATGACGGTGCCAGCGACGCCGGGCCTTCCGCCCAGGTCTTCCTCAGCCACCAGGGCGCCGAAGCGACGGCCATCGTGCTCCTCGCCGACGAAGCGGCCGTGCGCGCCTGCGTGCCGGACATGCGGGCGCTGAGGAGCGTCGACCTGATGGCGATCGTCACCGCGCCCGCCGCGCCGGGCAGCGGCTACGACGTCGCGAGCCGCGTCTTCGTCCCCGCCTGGGGCGTCGACGAGGATCCGGTGACCGGCTCCGCCCACGCCGCGCTCGCGCCCTTCTGGGCCGAGCGGCTCGGCCGCCCCGCTTTCCAGGCCTTTCAGGCGAGCAAGCGCGGCGGCCATGTCTCCTGCCGGGCCGCGGGCGAGCGCGCCGTGCTTGGCGGCCGCTGCGTCACCGTGATCGAAGGAACGCTGTTTCTTTAATCGCCTTCGGCAAGCTCGTTGCGAAGGACGAGGAAGCCGACGATCACGCCCGCCACGACGATTCCGGTGATGAGGAGCCCGCCGCCCGAAATGTTGGCGCGGCGCCCCTCCTCGCCGGTCAGCGGACGGCCGGCGGCGTAGAGGGTCGGCCCTTGGCCGGTGCCGGTGAGGCGCAGATCGAAGCCGTCCGCTTCGACGACGCGCGCGGTCGGCGCCTGGCCGGTCCGGTAATCGTGCTGCATCGAGAGGCGAAGGCCGGCTTGCGGCGCGCGTGCGCGCCCGGCGGCGTCACGGCTCAGCGGCACCCGGAAATAGGCGCCGGCAATCGCGCTGGAGCGGCGGGCGCCAGCCTGGTCGTGGTTCGGAATTTCGGCCGCGAGGCAGGGCGTCGCGACCATGAAGAAAGCGGCCGTCGCCGCGAGCATGCGTGAAATCATCTCAAAACCCCCTGTTTTGGGCAGCACGCGCTGCAGGGGCGATGCTAGCAGCGGCGGCCCGGCGCGCAACGGGTCCGGAATGACCGTTCGCAAATTTCAGGCGAACTCTGGCACTGCGGCCACAGTGTCTTCGATCCAGCCGCCGCCGAGCACCCGGTCGCCGTCGTAGATCACCGCGGCCTGGCCGGGCGCGACTCCATATTCCGGTCGCTCGAAGCGGATGCTGCCACCGTCGAACGATGCCGGTGCCGGCTTGGCGAGCGAGCGGACCTTGGCGGCGAGGCCGGCGCGCTGGTCCTCGCCGAGCCAGTTGATGTCGGAGAGATGCGCGGCGGCGACGGCGAGCGCCTCGCGCGGGCCGGCGACGACGCGGCGCGTCTCCGGTTCGAGCCGCACGACGTAGAGCGGCTCGGGGCGCCCGCCGATCTCCAGGCCGCGGCGCTGGCCGACGGTGAAGTGGATGAGGCCGCGATGCTGGCCGATGACGCGGCCTTCCATGTCGACGATCTCGCCGGGCTGCGCGGCTTCGGGGCGCACCTTCCTGACGATCGCGGCATAATCGCCGTCGGGGACGAAGCAGATGTCCTGGCTGTCGCGCTTCTCGGCGACCAGCAGCCCGAGTTCGCGGGCGATCTCGCGCACGGCCGGCTTGGGCATGCCGCCCAAGGGAAAGCGGAGGAACTCGAGCTGCTCGCGAGTCGTTGCGAACAGGAAGTAGCTCTGGTCGCGCGCGGGATCGGCGGCGCGGTGCAGCTCGGGGCCGTTCGCGCCGGCGACTCGGCGGACATAATGGCCGGTCGCGAGGCAATCGGCGCCGAGATCGCGGGCGAGGCCGAACAGGTCGGTGAACTTCACCCCCTGGTTGCACGAGATGCACGGCACGGGCGTGCGCCCCTTCGCATATTCATCCGCGAACTTCTCGACGACGCTGTCGCGGAAGCGGCTCTCATAATCGAAGACATAGTGGGCGATGCCGAGCTTCGCCGCCACTTCGCTCGCATCGTATATGTCCTGGCCGGCGCAGCAGGTCTTGGAGCGGCCGACCGCCTGGCCGTGATCGTAGAGCTGGAGCGTGACTCCGATCACCTCCGCGCCGCTCCTCGCGGCGAGCGCGGCCACGACCGAGCTGTCGACCCCGCCCGACATGGCGACGACGATCCGCGCGCCCTTCAAGGGGCGGGGAAGCTGGAAATCCGCGTTCATTGCGCGCGCTACATAGGGCGTCGGCGCGCCAACGTCATCCCGGCGCCTCCTTACCGGCGCGTTACCGGGGCCTTTACGGGCCTTTCAGGCTTCGTCCCTAAAGACGCGAGTCGATGGATCTTGCTTTCCTCCGACGCGCCGAACGGATGCTGGCCCGCGAACATGCGGCGCCGGCGGGACTCGATTACGGCCTGCTCGTCGCGACCCTCTCGGCCCACCAGGCCGAGAGCGCGACGGCAAGGGCCGCGGCGACGCGGCGCGGGTGGGAACGGCCGAACGACGCACTCGCCGAACTGCTCTCAGCGGGCCCCGCCTGGCGCCGCGCGGTGCGCGCCCAGCACGGCTCCTTCAACCCGCGGCTTGCGCAGCGGCCTCTCAACTCCTCGTAAAGCGGTGTCACCGCCGCGTTTACCTTCGCATTTTAGCCTTCCTTCAACGCTCTCCCGCTACACCGTCTCCATCACGCTGCGATCTGCCTCGGGGGGCAGGGTACTTTGAGGACCGAATGATCGAGAACCAGACCATAAGACCGGCACAGGTGATCGGCCCGCTCGGGGAGCCGCTCACCATCGATTCGCTGCCGCCGCCGTCCACCACGAGGTGGGTCGTCCGGCGCAAGGCGGAAGTGGTGTCGGCCGTGAACGGCGGGCTCCTGTCCGTCGACGAGGTGTGCGAACGCTACGGCCTCACCCTCGAGGAGTTCGCCTCCTGGCAGCGCGCCGTGGACCGCTCCGGCATGCCGGGCCTCCGCGTCACCCGCATCCAGCATTACCGCTCGCTCTACGAGCGCCAGCAGAAATACTGACGCCCCTATCGGCGGCGCGCCCGCTGTGACACAGTCGCGCCCGCCGGCTTTCGTCCGGCGGGGGGCGAAGGAGAGCGTTTTTGACAATCCTGGTCTGGCTCGTGATCGGCGCCGCGGTCGGCGTGGCGGCGATGCTCCTCCAGCGCGTCGAAACGACCTCCGCGCGCCTGCTCATCCTCGGCGCCGGCATCGTCGGCGCGATCGCGGGCGGCATCGCGGCGGGACGCGGCAGCATCGGCGACGATCCCTGGCGCACCACCGCCCTCATCGTCGCCGCCGCCGGCGCGATCATCCTCGTCGGCATCGTGAACCTGTTCCGGCACAGGCCGGCGGCTTAGGCTCACTCCAGCTCGAAGCTGACCGTCAGCGAAACGCCGAGGCGCTGCTCGCCCGGGTCGATCTGCACCGAGTCGTTCGCCACGGCCATGCCGCGCGCTTCGCGGCGCATCATCGGCATGGCGGGAACGCCGGCTTCGCTGACCGAAAGGACGCGGCGGACCCGAAGCCCAAGCGAGCGCGCATAGATTTCCGCCCGGGCGCGGGCGTTGGTGAGCGCCGCGAGCCGCGCCTCGTCCAGCGCCGCTTCGGGCCGGTCGATCTCGAGCATCGGCCCGTTGATCTGGTTGGCGCCCTGGGCGACCAGCGCATCGAGGATGCGGCCCGTCTGCGCGATGTCGCGGAAGCGGACGCTGACTTCGTTCGAAGCGCGGTAGCCGGTGAGCTGCGGCGGCTGGTTCTCGGCATAGCGGTAATCGGGTTGCAGGCTGATGCTGCTCGTCTGGATGTCGCGATCCTGGATGCCGGCGCGGCGCAGCGCCTCGCGGACCGCGTTCATCCGGGTCGAGTTGAGCCGGATCGCCTCGCTCGCGCTCTGCGCCTGGGTGACGACGCCGGCGCTGATCCGCGCGACGTCGGGGACGCGGGTGACTTCGCCCACGGCGACGATGTCGAGCCTCGTGCCGGAAATATGCTGAACGGCAGCGGGCTGCGCAGAGGCCTGCGTGGCGGGCAGCGAAAGCGCGAGCGCGGCGGCGGTGCTGAGGATCCTGATCATGAAAAGCTCCCTTGAGTGAACAAGGGACGCGGCCCGGCGCGCCCCGGCGGCGCTTTATGGCCGGAGCGGCTGCATCGTTGCTGAACCGAAAGGAGCGCCGGCGGCGGAAACCGCGGCGCTCCCTCTCGTGCTCGGACGGCTGTTGCGAATCAGCGCCGCGCGCGGCGGCCGGCGACCAGGCGGTAAACGAAGAGGATGATCAGCGCGCCGATGATCGCCGCGATGAAGCCCGCGCCGGTGTCGTTCGGGCCGTACCAGTTCAGCGCACGGCCAATGAACCCGGCAACGAGGGCGCCCGCAACACCCAGAAGGATGGTGACGATGCAGCCGCCCGGGTCTTTTCCGGGCATGATCGCCTTGGCGATCAGCCCAGCGAGGCCGCCCACCACGATCCAGCCGAAGAATCCGTAGTTCCTGAGCAGTTCTTCCATCCTTGTCGCTCCTTCTGCCGCATGACCAATTCACCTGGCGTTCAGCGGTGGTAAAGCCTCAACCACAAATGTACAAACGGGGTTCCGGAGGCCGGGGGGGCAACCGCAGAAGCTTGCGCGGAAACGGCGCAGAAACCGGCTTGTTGCGGGTGATCTATTCGGCTAATACACAGCCGGGATAGGGGCGAACCCGTTGGGGATCCGAGTGGGGACGATGAAAGCGATGAACATCGAGGCGGCGAAGTGGCGCAAGGGCGCCGGTGACGAAACGACCGTGGTGGTGGTGGACGATGCGACGCTGGCGCGCAGGCGCCGCAACCGCAACATCGTCATCGCCGCGCTCGTCGTGCTGATCGCCGCCGCCGCGATCGCCTACATGACGATGGGCGGCGCGGCCGAGGAAAAGGCGCCCGCGAAGGGCGGCCCCGGCTCAGCGCCGACCGTCACCGTCGTCGTTCCGGGACGGCAGGACATTCCCGCCGTTCTTTCCGCGACCGGCTCCATCGCCGCCCGCCGCGACCTTCCGGTCGGCGTCCCGGGCGAAGGCGGCCAGGTCGAGCGAGTCCTCGTCGAGCCGGGCCAGTGGGTCCGGGCCGGCCAGGCGCTCGCCGTCATCAACCGCTCGGTCCAGACCCAGGAAGCCGCCCAGCTCGGCGCCTCCATCCAGGTCGCGCAGGCCGATCTTCGGCTCGCCGAACAGGAGCTCGCCCGCGCGTCGCAGCTCGTCTCGCGCGGCTTCGTCTCGGCCGCCGACGTCGACAGGAAGCGCGCCACCCGCGACGCCGCCGCGGCCCGCGTCCGCGTCGCCCAGGCCCAGCTCGGCGCGGCGCGCGCCCGCATCGGCCGGCTCGACATCCGCGCGCCCGCCGCGGGACTCGTCCTCGATCGCAACGTCGAGGCCGGCCAGGTCGTCGGACCCGGCACCGGCGCCCTGTTCCGCATCGCCCAAGGCGGCGAGATGGAGCTTCTCGCCCGCCTGCCGCAGACCGACCTCGCCCGCCTTTCGGTCGGCGTGCCGGTCACCGTCACGCCGGTCGGCTCTGCCTCCAGCTACCAGGGCGTGGTGTGGCAGCTCGCGCCGACCATCGACGCGCAGACCCGCCAGGGCGAAGTGCGCATCCTCATCCCCTACAATCGCGAGCTTCGCCCGGGCGGCTTCGCCTCCGCGCAGATCCGCGCCGGATCGACCACTGCGCCGCTCCTCCCCGAATCGGCGGTGCTGACCGACGACAACGGCACCTTCGTGATGATCGTCGGCCCGAACAGCACGGTCCAGCGCCGCGCGGTGCGCGTCGGCAGCGTGACCGATCGCGGCGTCGTCGTCGCCGACGGGCTCGCGGGCACCGAGCAGGTCGTCGAATCGGCCGGCGCCTTCCTCAATGCGGGCGAGCGTATCAGCCCCAACCTTCGCGCCGCGGCGCGGCGCTGAGTCCGGCCGACGGGGAGCTGACTGATCATGCGTAACATCTCGGCCTGGGCGATCCGCAATCCGGTCATCCCCATCGTCCTCTTCACCTTCCTTCTCGCGATGGGCGTCTTCGCCTTCCTGCGGATGGACGTGAACTTGAACCCGGACATCGAATCGCCGGCCGCGATCGTGTCGATCAGCCAGCCGGGCGCCGCGCCGCCCGAGCTCGAAATCCAGATCACCCGGCGCGTCGAGGCCGCGGTGCGCGGCATCAACGGCGTCAACGAGATCAACTCTAGCATCCGCGAAGGCAACAGCACCACCTTCGTCAGCTTCGAGATCGGGACCCCGATCGACCGCGCCGTTTCGGACGTGCGCGACGCCGTCGCCCGAATCCGCGGCGACCTTCCGGACGGAATCCTCGAGCCCCAGGTCCAGCGCGAGGACTTCACCAACGAGCCGATCGGCTATTTCTCGGCGCAAAGCACGGCGATGACCGTGGAGCAGTTGAGCTGGTTCATCGACGACCGGCTGAACCGCCGCCTGATGGGCATAGAAGGCGTCGCGATCGTCAGCCGCACCGGCGGCGTCAGCCGCGAGATACGGGTCGAGCTCGATCCCGTGCGCATGCAGGCGCAGGGCGTCACCGCCACGCAGATCAACCAGCAATTGCGCGCGATCAACATCAACGCGGCGGGCGGCCGCGCCGAAATCGCGGGCTCCGAGCAGACTGTCCGGGTCGTCGGCAGCGCGGTCACCGCGCACGACCTCGGCCAGACCCAGATCAGCGTCGGAGGGGGGCGCACCGTTCGCCTCAACTCCATCGCCAGCGTGCGCGACCAGTGGGCCGAGCAGACCTCCTACGGTTTGCAGGACGGCCGCCAGGTCGTCAGCTTCATGATCCAGAAGGCCAAGGGCTATTCGGACGTCACCGTCTACCATGCGGTGCAGCGCGAGCTCGCCGCGCTGGAGAGCGAGGATCCGCGCGTCCGCTACGCCCTCCTCTTCACCCCGGTCAAATATATCGAGATGCAGTATCACAGCTCGATGTGGGCGCTGGTCGAGGGGGCCGTGCTCGCCGTGATCGTCGTCTTCCTGTTCCTGCGCGACTGGCGAGCGACGTTGATCTCGGCGATCGCCATCCCGCTCTCCGCGATCCCCGCCTTCTGGTTCATGGATCTGCTGGGTTTCACCTTGAACATGGTGACCTTGCTGTCGCTCAGTCTCGTGGCCGGTGTCCTCGTCGACGATGCGATCGTGGAGATCGAAAACATCGTCCGGCACATGCGGATGGGCAAATCCGCCTATCAGGCATCGATCGAAGCGGCCGACGAGATCGGGCTTCCCGTCGTCGCGACCACCTTCTCGATCGTCGCGGTGTTCCTGCCCGTCTCGATGATGAGCGGCATCATCGGCCAGTTCTTCATCAGCTTCGGCCTCACCATCGTCGTCACCGTGCTGATCAGCCTTGCCGTCGCGCGCATGATCACGCCGATGATGGCCGCATATTTCCTGAAGGCGAAGGGCCACGCCAAGCACGGCGAGGGCTGGCTCATGGACCGCTATGTCGGCCTGCTGCGCTGGACGCTCGTCCACCGCTGGAAGACCGTCTTCATCGGCATGGCCTGCTTCGGCCTGCAGATCCTGGCCTTCGCGACGCTCCAGTACACCTTCCAGCCCAACACCGACGACGATACGGTGCAGGTCGCGATCGAGATGCCGCCGGGCGTGACGCTCGATCAGACGCGGGTCATCGCCGAGCAGGCGGCAACGATCGTGCGCGGCCAGCCCGACGTCAAATCCCTCTTCGCATCGGTC
The DNA here is from genome assembly GCA_035645215.1 of Allosphingosinicella sp. Classification (GTDB taxonomy): domain Bacteria; phylum Pseudomonadota; class Alphaproteobacteria; order Sphingomonadales; family Sphingomonadaceae; genus Allosphingosinicella. The sequence goes on along the minus strand of DASQND010000078.1, from coordinate 7,792 downwards.
CGCGCCGGCAGCTCCACCATCTACGTCTCGCTGAAGGACCGCGGCGACGGGCGCGAGCGCACCAGCACCGACTTCCAGCGCGAGGTCGCGCCCGAGCTGCTGAGCATCGCCGACGCCCGCGTCTTCTTCCGCAATTCGCAGCGGGTCGGCGGACGCGACGTTTCGGTGCTGCTCGCCGGCTCCGATCCCGCCAAGCTCCAGCAGGCGGCGCTCACCCTCGTCGAACAGATGCGCCAGCGCCAGGAACTGCGCTCGCCGCGCATCGCCGGCGACCTGCGCCGGCCGGAGATCACGATCCGTCCGAGGCTCGATCTCATGGCCGACATGGGCGTCACAACCGCTGCGATGAGCCAGGCGATCCGGGTCGCGACCCAGGGCGAGATCGACCAGGCCTCGGCCCGCTTCTCGCTTTCGGACCGCCAGGTGCCGATCCGCGTGGCGCTCAACGAAGGCTCGCGCCGCAACCTGTCGACCATCGAGAACATGCCGGTGCCGACCACGGGCGGCGGCTCCGTGCCGCTCAAGGTCGTCGCCGACCTCACCTTCGGCGCCGGCCCTTCGGCGATCCAGCGGATCAACCAGGAACGGCGCATCATGGTCGGCGCCGATCTCGCGCCCGGCATCGTCGATGCCGAGCCGATCATCAACGAGCTCCCGATCATGAAGGCCCTGCCGGAAGGCGTCGAGCGCGCCCGATCGGGCCAGCAGCGCGAGGAGGCGCAGCTCCAAAGCGAGTTCATGAGGGCGCTCGTCTCGGGCACCTTCCTCGTCTTCGCGGTGCTGGTCCTCCTCTACAAGCGTCTGATGGCTCCGTTCGTGAACATGGGCTCGTTGCTGCTCGCGCCGCTCGGCGGCGCGATCGCCCTCCACCTCACGGGGCACGCCGTCTCGCTTCCGGTCTTCATCGGCATCCTGATGCTGTTCGGCATCGTCGCCAAGAACTCGATCCTGCTCCTCGATTTCGCGATCGAGGAGATGGCGAAGGGCGTGCCGAAGGACGAGGCGATCCTCGATGCCGGCCACAAGCGTGCCCAGCCCATCGTCATGACGACGATGGCGATGGTCGCAGGCATGGTGCCGACGGCATTGAGCCTGCAGGGCGACGCCAGCTGGCGCGCGCCGATGGCGGTGGTCGTGATCGGCGGTCTGCTGCTCTCGACGCTGCTCACCCTGGTGCTGGTCCCGGCCTCGTTCAGCCTCGCCGACAGCTTCGAACGTTGGCTGGCGCCGAAGATCGGGCGGATCATCACCTACAAGGGCGTCCAGGATCACGGCCCGTCCGCAGGCGATCCCGTCGTCCAGCCGGCGGAGTGACGGCGGGGGCGCCGCATGCGGCGGGCCTGTGCCGAAAGCCGTGGGACGGCGGGGCTATGAACCATCGCCCCGCCCGGCCATTGAGGCTCCATGAGCCTGCTTCGGCCGAACACTCCTAGCCCGCCGAGCACCGCCCAAAGCGGCGCACGCAAGATGCGCGCCTTCGCGACAGCGATGCTCGCCGTCATGGCCGCGATCTTCGTCGCCGCCACCCGCCTCGAGGACGTCCACCCCGCCTGGGGCTTCGTCCGCGCCTTCGCCGAAGCGGCGATGGTCGGCGGCATCGCCGACTGGTTCGCGGTCACCGCCCTCTTCCGCCACCCGCTCGGCCTCCCCATTCCGCACACCGCGATCATTCCCAGGAACAAGGACCGGATCGGCGACACGCTCGCCTCGTTCCTGCGCGACAATTTCCTCACCCCCTCGGTGGTCGCGCGGCGGATGAAGCGGCTCGACATCGCGGCGGCGGCGGGGCGCTTCCTTTCCAAGCCGCCCGCGACGGGGCGCCTTCGCGAAGGCGCCTCGCGGCTCGTTGCCGACATTCTCGCCTCATTGGGCGAAGAGAAGCTCGGCGGCATGGTCAAGGGCGCGGTCAAGCAGCGCATGACGGCGATGGAGGTGGCGCCCGTCGCCGGCCAGTCTTTGGAAGCCGCGATCGGCGAGGACCGGCACGTCCCGATTCTCGACGCCATCATCGTCTGGACCGGCCGCACCATCGACGCGAACGAGGAGGTCATTCGCCAGATGGTCCACGACCGCGCCGGCTGGATCGTCCGCTTCGCCGGCCTCGACGCCAAGCTCGCCGACAAGGTGGTGGACGGCCTCAGGAAGCTCACCATCGACATGGCGGCGGACGAGAAGCATCCGCTGCGCGCCAAGGCCGAGGAAGGCCTCGCCCGCCTGGCCTGGAGCCTGCAGCACGACGCCGAGACGCGCGCCAAGGTCGAGGCCTGGAAGAACGAGATGATCGCCCACAAGGCGGTCGGCGACTGGGTCGAGGGTCTGTGGGAGAATGCCCGCGCCGGCCTGCTGCGCGCCGCCCGCGACCCCGAAGCCGCCATGGCCGGCCGCTTCGGCGAGGCCCTGCGCCAGCTCGGCGAAGCCCTGCAGCAGGACGAGGCGCTCAAGCGCACGATCAACCTCTTCGCCCGCCGCGCCGCCGTGGGCGCCGTCGCCTCCTACGGCAGCGGCATCGTGACTCTCGTCTCGGAGACGGTGCGCTCCTGGGACGCCCGCACCGTCACCGACCGCCTCGAGGCCGCCGTCGGCCGCGACCTCCAGTATATCCGCATCAACGGCACCCTCGTCGGCGGCCTCGTCGGCCTCGTCATCCACACGGTGGAAGTGCTCTCGTAGCCCCTCGCGCCCCTCTCCCCTTGCGGGAGAGGGAGGGGCCCGCCGCGAAGCGGTGGGAGGGTGAGGGCACGAAGTGAGCGGGCTTGCTCCAGCGCGGTGCCTACCCTCACACCTCGTTCCCTCACCCTCCCATTGCTGACGCAATGGGCCCCTCCCTCTCCCGAAATGGGAGAGGGGTTGAACGGCAGCCTCATTCCCGCTTTGCTGGGCGCAACGAAAACAAGGGGATGACCTGATGCTGCTCCGGACCTCGCTCGCCGCGCTCGCGCTCGCTCTCGCCGCCGCGCCGGCCTCCTCTCAAACCGCGCCGCCCGCCGCCGCCCAGCCGGCCGAGACGGTCACCGTGATCCACGCCGGCACCCTCCTCGCCGTCCCCGGCCGTCCGCCGCGGCGCAACGTCAGCATCGTCACGCGCGGGCGCAAGATCGTCGAAATCCGCGACGGCTTCGTCGACGTGCCGGGCGCCCGCGTCGTCGACCTGCGCGGGCAGTTCGTCCTTCCGGGCCTGATGGACATGCACGTCCATCTGCGCGGTCTCGACGACCGCCTCCAGTCGCGCCTCCAGGAATCCACCCGCGATTATGAGGATGAGGCCTATACGGCCGCGATCCACGCGCGGAACACGCTGCTGGCCGGCTTCACCACCGTGCGCGATCTCGGCAACGATCCGCACCTCATCTTCTCGCTTCGCGACGCGATCAATGCCGGGCAGTTCGAAGGGCCGACCATCGTCGCCGCCGGCCGCGGCATCTCGGTCTCGGGCGGGCACGGGGACGTGAACGGCCTCAACCGCGGCCTCACCGAGATGCGCGAGCCGCAGGCGATCAACGTCTGCAACGGCGCCGACGATTGCCGCCGCGCCGTGCGCGAGCAGATTTCGCGCGGCGCCGAAGTGATCAAATTCTCGGCGACGGGCGGCGTCCTTTCCAACGTCGCGGGCGGGCTCAACCAGCAGATGATGCCGGACGAGATGCGCGCCATCGTCGAGACCGCGCGCACCTTCGGCCGCCGCGTCGCCGCCCACGCCCACGGCGCGGACGGGGTCAACGCCGCGCTGGAAGCCGGCGTGAACTCGATCGAGCACGGCACCTTCACCAACGACCGCACCTTCCAGCTCTACCGCCAGACCGGCGCCTATTACGTCCCCACCCTCGTCGCGCCCGCCGCGGCGGTGGCGGACGGGGAGCGCGGCGCGCTGACGCCGGCGCAGTTCGAAAAGGCGCGGGAAGCCTCCGGCAATGCCGAGAGGAGCTTCGCCCGGGCGGTCCGCGAGGGCATCAACATCGCCTTCGGCACCGACAGCGGCGTCAGCCCCCACGGCCGCAACGCCGAGGAGTTCGCGCTGATGGTGCGGAACGGCATGACTCCGGCGGCGGCGATCCGCTCGGCGACCATCGGCGGCGCGACCCTGCTCGGCCGCGAATCCAGCGTCGGCACCATCGCGCCCGGCATGGACGCCGACATCATCGCGGTGACCGGCGACCCGCTCGAGAACGTCCGCGTCCTCGAAAGCGTCCAGTTCGTGATGCGCCACGGCCGGGTGTACAAGCTCGGCGGAAGGCGCGTCCTTCCGGAGTAAGGCCGGCAACCCCTCTCCCTTTACGGGAGAGGGAGGGGCCCGCCGCCGCCAGGCGGTGGGAGGGTGAGGGCACGAAGTAGGGGATTGGCTCCGGCCTCGGTGCACACCCACGCACCCCATGCCCTCACCCTCCCACGCGGCTGCGCCGCGCGGGCCCCTCCCTCTCCCGCAAGGGGAGAGGGGTTCTATCCGTCGCTGTTGCGTTCGATGTCGGCGCCGACGCCCTGGAGCTTCTCTTCCAGCCGCTCGTAGCCACGGTCGAGATGGTAGACTCGGTTGACCTCCGTCTGGCCCTCCGCAGCGAGGCCGGCGAGGACCAGGCTCATGGAAGCGCGCAGATCCGTCGCCATGACGGGCGCGCCGACCAGGCCCTCGACTCCGCGCACCACCGCCGATCGCCCGCGAACCTCGATGTCCGCGCCCATGCGCTGGAGCTCGGGGACGTGCATGTAGCGGTTCTCGAAGATCGTCTCGGTGAGGAGGCTGGTGCCGTTGGCGCGGGTCAGCATCGCCATGAACTGCGCCTGCATGTCGGTCGGGAAGGCGGGGAAGGGGGCGGTCGAGATGGAGAGCGGGCGGATCGCGCCGTCCGCGGAAACCTTGATGCCGCCGGGCACGTCCTCGACGATCGCGCCGGCGTCTTCGAGGCCGGAGAGGATGGAGGGCATCGTCTCCTTCCTGGCGCCGACCAGCTCCAGCCAGCCGCCGGTGATCATCGCCGCGCAGGCATAGGAGCCCGCCTCGATCCGGTCGGGCATGACCGAGTAAGTGGCGCCGTGGAGCCGCGGCTTGCCGTGGACGACGAGCGTGTCGCTTCGGAGGCCCTCGATCTCGGCACCCATGGCGATGAGGAGCATGGCGAGGTCCGTGATCTCCGGCTCGCGCGCCGCATTCTCGATGGTCGTGGTGCCGTTCGCCAGCACCGCCGCCATCAGCGCATTCTCGGTCGCGCCGACGGAGACGAATGGAAAGCGGATCGTGCCGCCACGGAGGCCCCCGTCCGGCGCCCGCGCCTTGACGTAGCCCGCCGCGATCTCGAGCTCGGCGCCGAGCGCTTCCAGTGCCTTCAAGTGGAGGTCCACGGGCCGCATGCCGATCGCGCAGCCGCCGGGCAGCGACACGGTCGCTTCGCCGGAGCGGGCGACGAGCGGGCCGAGGACGAGCACGGAGGCGCGCATCTTGCGCACGATGTCGTAGGGCGCGACCGTGGAGCCGATGTTCGAGGCGCGCAGCGTCATGACGCGGCCGAACTCGTCGGCGCGCGCGCCTTCGACGGTGGTCGAGACGCCGAGCTGGTTGAGGAGGTGCCCGAAGCTGTCGACGTCGGCGAGCCGCGGCAGGTTCCTGAGCGTCAGCGGCTCGTCGGTGAGCAAAGCGCAGGGAAGGAGGGTGAGCGCCGCGTTCTTCGCCCCGGAAATGGGAATGCGGCCTTCGAGGCGGTTGCCGCCCCTGATGATGATGCGATCCATGGCGGAGGAATAGAGCTTTCGTCGAGGGGTGCAAGGGGAGGGGGTGGGGTGCGTGGGTGCCTCTCAGCCGTCATTGCGAGCGGAGCGAAGCAATCCAGCGGGCGTCGGTGCGAGTCTCCGCCGCCGACTGGATTGCTTCGTCGCTCCGCTCCTCGCAATGACGCGCTTTGTCAGCGCTGCGCCTCAAGCCTTCTCCAGCGTGCATTGCAGCGGATGCTGGTTCTGGCGCGCATAGTCGATGACCTGCTGCACCTTGGACTCGGCCACTTCGTAGCTGAAGATCCCGCAGACGCCGACGCCGCGCTGGTGCACCGCGAGCATCACCCGCGTCGCATCTTCGAGGTCCATCTTGAAGAAGCGCTGGAGGACGTGGACGACGAACTCCATCGGCGTGTAATCGTCGTTGAGCATCAGCACCTTGTAGGGTGACGGCGTCTTGGTCCGCGTGCGCGTGCGGGTGGCGACGCCGAGGCCGGTGCCGCCGTCATCCGTGCGGTCGTCCTTCCCGCCCTTGCCGGGGCCGGCCATTCGGATCTGTGTGTCGCTCATGTGCATATCAACGCCGTGAATATGGCAAGGTGCCCCGGGCGGGCAAGGGGGCCTCAGACGCGAAAAGGGCGGCCGCGCCGAAGCGGGCCGCCCTCTTTTCGTTCGGCGTCAGCGCTTACGCGGCGACGACGGTGCGGACGCGCTCGGCGGCGACCGAGTAGCGGCCGGTGATCGGCTCGGCGGCCTGGCCGGCAAGCTTGATCATGGTCTCGGAGAGCTTCGACGTCTCGGCGACCATGAGGTCGAACTGGCCGCGCGCGAAGTCGCTCTGGAGGCGGAAGAAGTCGGTCGGCGACTTGACGTCGGCGATGCCCTTCATGGCCGCCGAAGCGTCCTCGAAGCTCTTGCGGCTGAACTCGGCGATTTCCTGGCCGAGGGTCTCGACGCCCTTGGCGGCGACCTTCGTCGAGGCGACGATCGCTTCGACATTGCCCTTGGTGAGCTCGGTGAGCTCCTCGGCGACGCGGCTGTTGCGCTCGATCGCCGTCTTGGCGCGCTCGTTGACGTCGCCGAAGACCGCCTGGAAGCGGTCGGCAGCCTGCTTGGCTTCGTTCTTCATGTTACGGGTTCCTTCGTTCAAGTTGATGCTGATGGTCTTCGTGGTGCTGTTGGCGGCCTTCTGGGCCGCGGCGGCGACCGGAGCGGCGGTGCGCTTCGGAGCCGTGTTCGTCTTCGCCGGGGCGCGGCGGGCCGGCTTCTTGTCGGCCTTGGCGGCGGAGCGCTTGGGCGTCGTCGCCTTGGCGGTCCGCGCGGCGGCCTTGGCCGGAGCCGAAGCGGCGGTGGCGGTCGCCTTGGCGGCGTCCTTCACCGGCGCCGGAGCGGCCTTTTCGGCAGCCTTGGGGGCGGCGTCGGCAGCCTTTTCGGCGGCCTTCGGAGCGGCATGCGCCGGAGCGTCGACCTTGGCGTGCGCGTCGTGCTTGGGCGCGTGGGTCTCGGTCTTGGTATCGGCCATGAAAGCTGTTCCTCTGTATCTCTGCTGCACTGCAACATAGTGGAGGTTCGAACGGCTTTCAAGCGAAAATGTTGCACCGCAACATCGCCCTCGGCTTCGGCTTCTCCAAGGGGCTCTGCCCGGGGCCGCCGACGCGGAAGGTCACACTAAGGTCACGCTGCCGCGGCCCCGTCGGCACCAACGCCCTCGCGTTCCGGCCGGGTGACGGGCGCCTTAGCGTGCCGCACGGCCTTTCCTCCGGCGTGAAGTTCACGAAGTTCACGGTCTCGCGCATTCTCGCTCGCTCCCCCGGCCGCGGAAGTTTCGGAAGTTTCATCTTCATAGAAGAGAAAAATCCGGCTGACCGGCAAGCCCCCTCTCAGGGGACGGCGCCGTCCGAGTCGCATCGGCGAGATCGAGGACAGGAGCCGCCGCATGGCGGGAACATAGCACGAACACATGCGCGATGCAATGGCGGCTTTCGGGAGGGAGGCGTTCCGCTCGGGAGCGGCGCTGGAAAAGAGTCTAACGCAGATCAGCGGCTGCCCGAGGCGCGGAACCCGGCTTCCGGGACGGCGGTTCGAAGCCGGCAGG
>DASQND010000077.1:0-18165 GCA_035645215.1 Allosphingosinicella sp. | reverse complement strand
GCTGGCGGTCGGCGCGATCGCCATCTTGCACGAGAAGCGCTCCATCACGCCCATGTCGGCCGCGTCCGGGCAGGCGCCGCGCTCCTGCGCGAGCAGCATCGAGGCTTCGTCCACCTGGCCCTTCACGTGGCGGAAGATTTTGAGGTTCCAGCTCTTGGCCATGGCGCCCTCGAAGGCGAGCCCGCGCGCCTGGAGAAAGGAGTGGAAGCCCATTACGCCGAGGCCGACGCTGCGCTCGCGCTCGGCGCTGTACTTGGCGCGCGCCATTTCGGTCGGCGCGCGCTCGATATAATCGGTCAGCACATTGTCGAGGAAGCGCATCACGTCCTCGATGAAATTCTTGTCGCCGTTCCACTGGTCCCAGGTCTCGAGGTTCAAGGACGAGAGGCAGCAGACGGCGGTGCGGTCCTTGCCGAGATGGTCCTTGCCGGTCGGCAGCGTGATTTCCGAGCACAGGTTGGACGTCGACACCTTGAGCCCGAGCTCGCGGTGGTGGCGTGGCATGGTGCGGTTCACCTGGTCGATGAAGATGATGTAGGGCTCGCCGGTCGCGAGGCGGGTCTCGACCAGCTTCTGGAACAAAGCGCGGGCGTCGACCGTGGCGCGCTCCGTGCCGTCCTTGGGCGAGCGAAGCGTCCATTCGGCGCCGTCGCGCACCGCTTCCATGAAGGCGTCGGTGATGAGGACGCCGTGATGGAGGTTGAGCGCCTTCCTGTTGAAGTCGCCCGAGGGCTTCCGGATTTCGAGGAATTCCTCGATCTCGGGATGGTTGATGTCGAGATAGCAGGCGGCCGAGCCGCGGCGCAGCGACCCCTGGCTGATCGCCAGCGTGAGCGAATCCATGACGCGGACGAACGGGATGATGCCGCTGGTCTTGCCATTGAGGCCGACAGCCTCGCCGATGCCGCGGACCGCGCCCCAATAGGTGCCGATGCCGCCGCCGCGGGCGGCGAGCCAGACATTCTCGTTCCAGGTGCCGACGATGCCTTCGAGGCTGTCGCTCACGGAATTGAGGTAGCAGGAGATGGGGAGGCCGCGCCCGGTGCCGCCGTTGGAAAGGACGGGCGTCGCCGGCATGAACCAGAGGCGCGAGATATAGTCGTAGAGCCGCTGGGCGTGGGCGGCGTCGTCGGCATAGGCCGAGGCGACCCGGGCGAAGAGGTCCTGATAGGATTCGCCGGGGAGGAGATAGCGGTCCTGAAGCGTGTCCTTGCCGAAATCGGTGAGGAGCGCGTCGCGGCTGCGATCGACGACGACCTTATGGAGCTGCGGCGTGACGCTGTGCGAATCGCCGCCATGGGCCATGACCTTCTTCGGCGCTTCGGCCGTCATCGTGTTCACGTCGCCGCTTCCCACTTCGCTGGTGCCTGACAGGTCCATCGCTCTACCCCTTGTTCTACTCATGTTCCAGTGGGAACGCACCCCACCTTAGGCGCTTTCGAGGGGGAGGGTTGAGCTCATTTCGGCTTGTCCCCGATATCCACAGGACCGCGCCGAAACCACTCGAGAGCATATGGGCCCCGGAGCTTGTGCCTACAACCACTAGCGTCACCCCCTCGGCACCGCCACCAGCCTTTGTGCCTGAACTCCGAATCGCGGCCAAGAGGGTAAACGACTTATCCACCGCAATTTCGTCGCATTTGGAGGGCGGTTGGTGGGTGCTGCGGGGTGTTTTGGAAGGAGGCGCGTGCGAGCGCATTCGAGCAGGTCCGTCATCCCGGCGTAGGCCGGGATCTCAGGGGGTGAAAGGCGCGGGCGGATATGCCGCGCTCTCTGGGGGTCCTCCATAAGCGCCTGCGCTCTTCACCCGCTGAGATCCCGGCCTTCGCCGGGATGACGGCCTTGGCCATTCCGCTCACCGCACCCCGCTTGAAGCACGGCGCGTCTGCACTCATCTTGCGTTCATCGGGCTGGGCGTAGGTCCCTATCGTTAGACAGGAGTGTGTCCCGTGACGAAGACAGTGCAGATGACGCTTGCAGCCGGCGCGGTCTTCGCGATCGCGGCGGTGGCGCTCGGCGCCTTCGGGACGCCGGCCAACGCGCAGAAGAGCGACGCCCAGGCGAAGACGCCCTCCAACTGGTCCTACGAAATCCGCAACGGCCGCCGCGTGCCCCGCGGCAACCGGGTCACCGCCGCCGACGGATCGTGGCGCGAGGAGCTGCGCGACGGCGCCTGCACCACCGTTCGGACGATGAGTTCGTCCGGCGAATATCGCGAAACGCGGCAGTGCGACTGAGCTGAGCGGTTCGGCTCGCGGTTCGCCGCGGCCTCTGCCTCAGCCGTCATCCCCGCGAAAGCGGGGATCCAGACGAAGCTTCCATCCACGCCGCCCTTTGCCAACTTCCCGCTGGATTCCCGCGTTCGCGGGAATGAAGGGGAGGGCTGTGCGATGCCGCCTGCCCTTTCCTCAGCCGTCACCCCCGCGAAAGCGGGGGTCCAGGCGAAGCCTCCACCCGCACTACCTTTCACGAACGCCCGCTGGATTCCCGCTTTCGCGGGAATGACGGGGAGGGGTGTGCGATGCCCGCCCGCACCGGCGCCCAACTAGAGCGGGCGCCCGCTGGCGCGCGCGAAAAGCCGGCCCGGAGCTGGGCTCCGGACCGGCGGTTGAACTCAGGCGTGATCGAAGAAGACGCGGATCAGGTGCGGGCGCGGCAGGTCTGGGCTGACTTGCCGGGAACCTGGATGCTGGTGCTCGCTTCGTTGGCGGCGACCGAATAGCCTTCCGCCTTGAACGCGCCTGCGCCGTTCTCGCCATCTGCACTTTGGGGGGTGAGGCGCGTCGGGGTGCCGAGCTCTTCGAGCCGGATCGCGGCCGTGTCGTCGGTGAAGAAATCGACGTAGACGAGGCTGTTGTCCGGGCAGCGATAGGTGCGGCTCGCCGCGATGGACGGGGGGAGGTTGGCGGCGGGCGCGGCGCGCTCGGCGGCGGCCTGGTTGTTCTCGGCTCCGGCGTCTTCGGAAGCCTGGCCGCAGGCGGTGAGGGACATGCCGGCGAAGAGCGCGGCGGCGGCGAATGTTACAATGTTACGTGCCATAGACTTCGCTCTTTGCGGTCCAAGCGGTTGCCGTCAAGGGCTTTTCCGCACGTTCGCGCGGTACAAATCCGAGGTTCGACAAGCCGAATTTCTTTCGTTACGCTTGTGGCGGATGGAAGCCGGAGCCGAGAATATCCAGCGCACGCAGCGCGTCCGGATTGGACTGACGGGGCTCGCCTTCGTCTTCGTGCTGGTCCTGCTCGCGACGATATTGGTGCGCCGGCCGAGCGAGGAAGCGCCGCTCACCGCCAATCCCGGCGACCAGAGCGGCCAGCGCGCCGGCGGCGGCAACGCGATGGGCGAGCCGCAGGAACCGCTCGCCGTCCTGGGCGTCGCCCCCGGCAATGCCGAAAGCAACACCAGCAATTCGAACGCGGGCGCGCCCGCTGGCCCTGCTCCCCAGCGCTAGAGAGGCCGCGGCGCCGCTCGCCGCGGCGGCCTTGCTCGCCTGGCTGGAGCTTGCCGGCGGGCTTTATCTCAATCCGCTGGACGGTTTTGCGCGGGCGGAGGCCCTGTTCTTCTTCCTCTGGCGGCCCTGGATCCTGATCCTCGCCGCGCTTGCCGCCGGCCACTGGACGCTGCCGCGCCGGATCCTCCTCTACGCGGCGATGCTCGCCATCGCGGCGGCGGGCGAGACGATCATCGTCGTGCGGCTCGGCGCGCTGGCTCCCTCGACCGAGATGCTGCGCGGCCTCGCCGCCGGCATCGCCGCCGCGGCCATCGCCGACCTCGCGGTGCAGCGGCTGCGGCGCTGGCGCCCGTGGCTCGGGAGCCTCGCCGCTCTGCTGCTGCTCGGCGGGCTCTTCTTCCTGGCGAGCGCAAGCCGCCCCTACGAGGCGTTGGTGATCGGGCCGACGGCGCCGCGGGAAGCCTCGGGGCCGAAGCCGCGGCTGCTCCTGATGACGGCGCTGCCGATGGTGTGGGGGGAGGGCGGCGCCTTCGATCCGGGCAGCCGCCCCTCCGAGACCTACCGGGCGCTGGAGCGCGAGTTCGACGTTGCGCCGATCGACGCGATCGAGCCGGCGACGCTGCGCGGCCACCGCCTGATGCTCCTCGCCCAGCCGCGCCTGCTCGCGCCCGAGGAGCTGGTGGCGCTGGACGAATGGGTGCGGGGCGGCGGCCGCGTCCTCATCCTCACCGATCCCGTTCTCGCCGCGGCGCGTGAGTATCCGCTCGGCGATGTGCGGCGGCCGCCCGACGCCGGGCTGCTCGGTCCGCTGCTCACCCATTGGGGCCTCGAACTCGCGCCAGGCAATCCGCGCATCGAGCTCCACCTCCTGCCGGGCGCGGGCGGCGACCGGCGGCTGCTCGTCGACCATCCCGGCCGCCTCGCCGTTTCGGGGACTTCATGCCGGACCGCGGGGCGGGGCTTCATCGCCCGCTGCCGGATCGGGCGCGGCGAGGCGCTGGTGGTCGCGGACGCCGACCTCCTCACCGACGATGCCTGGGCACCCGCAGGACCGCCGCGCGGCCACGAGCGCCACTTGCGGCTCGCCGACAATCCCCTCCTCGTCGCCGACTGGCTCGACGCCGTCGCGGGGATCGAGCGGGAGCGGAGCGACCGGCTCGTCGCATGGGTGCATCCCGAACGCGGCACGGGAAAGGCCGTCGTCTTCGGGATGCTTCCGGGCCTTGCCGCAATGGCCGCGGCGCTCCTGCCGTTCCTCTTGGGACTCGTCGGCCGCGGCAGGGCGGCGAGATCTTCAACAAACTTATCCACAGGGATGCCAACCGAGAACAACTCAAGAACAGATGCTGCTCCCGACCCATGAATTGGAAGGTGTTTCCCTCATGGTGGCATGAAAACCCACGAATAGGCATGAAAACCCCTTTCAAACCCGTCCCCTCCCTGTTATTCACACCGCTCTAAAGAGTTCAGGGGAATTCCTGTCTGATCGATAGGTCACGCGGGGCGCGAGTATGCGCTCCGTGAACGGGGAAGCTCCGCCGCGCGTAAAGGGGGTGGGTCACAAGCCGTGGAGTTGGAGCATCTCTTCAACGGAAGCGCGCTCAACGCGGTAGACGGCAAGGGCCGTCTGTCGATCCCTGCCTTCATCCGCGGCGTCGTCGAGCGGCGCTCCGACGCAAAGGCGATCATCATCGGCGCGCACGAGGTGGACCCCTGCCTCACCGCCTACGATCGCGGCTTCGCCCGCCACCTCCATGTCGAGAACGAACGCCGCCGCCTCCTGGAAGAAAGCCAGGGCAGCGCCGGCGACCCAAGCCATTACCGTCGGGCCCGGCGTACCTTCGGCCTGACCGAGGACGTGCCGTACGACCCCAGCGGCCGCATCATCCTGCCCACGATGATGCGGCGCAAAGGCAAGATCGAGGATCTTGCCCTGTTCGTCGGGGTCGGCGGCACGTTCGAGATTTGGAACCCTTATCTTGCGCTGGAGCATGGCGACGAGGACCTGAAGGAACTCGCCGCCTACCGGCTCGAGGAAAAGGGGCTCCAGCCGTGACCGCCCCCGTCGCGTATCCGGGCGCACCGGCCCCCCACGTCCCCGTCCTCCTGGACGAAGTGATCGCCGGCTTGGCCGTCGCCGAAGGGGAGACCCATGTCGACGGCACGTTCGGCGCGGGTGGGTACACGAAAGGCATTCTCGAGAAAGGAGCGGCCCGTGTCTTCGCTTTCGACCGCGATCCCGATGCGATCCGCGAAGGTGAAGAATTCGCCGCTGCTTGCGGGGGGCGCCTGACGCTTGTTCCGGACCGTTTCAGCCGGATGCGTCAGGCGCTTGCCTCCCACGGCGTCGAGGAAGTCGACGGCGTCACGCTCGACATCGGCGTTTCCTCCATGCAGCTCGACCGGGCCGAGCGCGGCTTCTCCTTCCAGGGAGACGGCCCGCTCGACATGCGGATGAGCCGCGACGGCGAAAGCGCGGCCGATTTCCTGAACAACGCCGCCGAAGCGGACATTGCCGACGTCATCTTTCGCTACGGCGAGGAGCCCAAGTCGCGGCGGATCGCCCGCGCCATCGTCGCCGCGCGCCCGATCACGCGCACCGGCGAGCTGGCCGAGATCGTGCGCAAGGCGCTCGGCTGGCACCAGGGCATGAAGAAGGACCCGGCGACGCGGACCTTTCAGGCGATCCGCATCCACTTGAACGAAGAGCTGCAGGAACTGGAAGGCGGGTTGGAAGCGGCCGAGCAGGTCTTGAAGGCCGGCGGCCGCCTTGCCGTGGTCACCTTTCACAGCCTCGAGGACCGGATGGTGAAGCGCTTTTTGAAAGAGCGCAGCGGCGACCTGCCTTCGGGCTCGCGCCACCTCCCGGACACCACGGCGAGCCGCCGCGCGCCGAGCTTCGAAGCGGTCGGGAAGCCCGTCCGCGCCGGCGAGGCGGAGATCGCACGCAATCCCCGGGCGCGGTCGGCGACCTTGCGCGTCGCCCGCCGCACCGCCGCACTTTCATGGTCATCGTCTTCAGTCCGACAGGGAACATCCTCATGAGCGCCAGGAGCTTCAAGTCGGTCGGTTGGGTCGCGGGCGTGGGCGCCGCGGCGCTCGGCTGCTACATGCTTTCCCTCCAGGTCGCGGCCGAGCGCGCCGAGCTTGCCAGCGTCGAGCGCCGCATCGTCGCCGCCCAGCAGGAAATTCGCGGCCTCCAGACGGAGCTCGGCACCCGCGGTCGCCTCCAGCAGCTCGAGCAGTGGAATGCCGACGTGCTCGCCTTGTCCGCGCCGGCGGCAGGCCAGTTCGTCGAGAACGAAGTCGTCCTCGCCCGCCTCGAGCAGCGTCCCACCGACGAGCTTCCGGGCGGCGCGTCCGTCCGCATGGCTTCGGCCGAAATCGCACCGGCCGCGCCCGCGGCGCCCGCGGCGCCCGTTGAAGCGCGCCCGCAGGTCCGCACCGCCGTCGCCGAAGCGCCGGCCGAGCCCGCCCGCCCGGTCGTCCGCCGCGCCAGCCTGACCACCAGCACCGCGACGCCGGCTCCGGCTCCGGCCGCAGCGCGTACCACGACCACCACGCGCCCCGCCGCCCGACCGGCGCCTGCCGCCGCCAAGGCGCCGGCGCCGGCGCCGACGCGCAGCGCTTCGCTCCTCGACGAGCGCACCACCCGCGCCATTGGCGAAGCGGCGCGCAGCGAAACCAAAACCGCGCGCGCTCCCGCCGCCGCGGCCACGCGCCCGGCCGGCACCGCGCCGGCCCGCGCCACGCCGGTGCGCCGCACGGCCGAGACCGCCTCTACCCGCACCGCGTCGAAGGATTGATCGGCAGGGACATGGCAACGGCCGCAATCCGCCCCGAAGCCTACGGCGCGCCCGCCGCGGAGCACCCGCATGCGCTGAGCCTCACCTATCAGCGCCTGATGCTGATGCTGCTCATCTTCGCGGGCGTCACCTTCGTCATCGTCATGCGGCTGCTCTTCCTCCAGGTCTTCAGCGACCGGGCGGCGAGCGCGTCGGCCGCCAATCCGCTCCTCCCGCCGCGCGGCGACATCGTCGACCGCAACAACATCCCGCTGGCGCGCACCATCGACGCCTGGACGGTGGGCCTTCGCCCGAACGACGTGATCGGCGACCATGCCGTCGTCGCCCGCCAGCTCGCCGAGCTGATGCCGGAGCGCACCGAAGCCCAGTATCGCGAGATGCTCGCGTCGGAGCGCACCTTTATATACCTGCGCCGCCGCGCGCTTCCCGAACTGGTGCAGGCGGTGAACGCATTGGGCGAGCCGGCCCTCGTCTTCAGCCAGGAGCCGGAGCGGCTTTATCCGCAGACCCAGCTCGCCGGCCATGTCCTCGGCTGGACCGACCTCGAAGGCCGCGGCGTCGCCGGCATGGAACGGGTCCTCGAGGAGCGCCTCCTCGATCCCGCCACTCGCGGCGAGCCGGTGGCGCTCGCCATCGACAGCCGCGTCCAGGCGGCGATGGAGGCGGAGCTCGCCGCCGCCGTCACCGCGCAGAATGCCGAAGGCGGCACCGGCATCGTCCTCGACGTCGCCACCGGCGAAGTGGTCGCCATGGCGTCCGCGCCGACCTTTAATCCGAACACGCCGGGCCGCACCGACGCCGACGCGCTCTACAATCGCGCGACCATGGGCGTTTACGAACTCGGATCGGTGTTCAAGCCGATCACCGTCGCCGCCGCCATGGAGGCGGGGGTTGTGACGTCGCCCGGCCAGCGCTGGGACGCTTCGTCGCCCGTGCCGATCGGCCGCTTCCGGATCAGCGACGACCATCCCCTCGGCCGCGCCATCTCGGTGCCCGAGCTTCTCATCCACTCGTCCAACATCGCCACCGCCCGCATCGCCGACCAGATGGGCGCCGAGCGCATGCAGCGTGCGTTTCGCGACGTCGGCTTCCACGAGCCGGCGCATATCGAGCTCAACGAGCGCACCCGCCCGCTCTGGCCGAGCGACTGGGGCCGCGCCCGGGTGCTGACCAGCGGCTTCGGCCACGGCGTTGCAGTCTCGCCGCTCCACCTCGCCTCGGCTTATGCCGCTTTGGTGAACGGCGGCATCTGGCGTCCGGCGACCCTGCTGCGGGTTCCGGAAGGCCGCGCCGCCGCGGGCCGCCGCGTCTATTCGGAAGAAACCAGCCGGCGTATGCGCCAGATGATGCGCATGATCGTCACGGACGGCACGGGCCGCAAGGGCGAAGCGCCGGGCTTCCGGGTCGGCGGCAAGACGGGCACGGCCGAAAAGGTCGCGGCGGGCGGCGGTTATTCGCGCCGGGTCAACGTTTCGACGTTCGCGGCGGCTTTTCCGATGGACGCGCCGCGCTATGTGGTGGTCGTCATGATGGACGCACCCCAAGGAACCGAGGCGAACTCATTCGTCACCACCGCCGCCTGGACGGCCGCGCCGGTCGTGTCGCGCGTGATTTCGCGCACGGGGCCGCTGCTCGGCGTCATCCCCGACGCGATGAAGGACATCGACACCAGCGACCTCAGGCCATTCGTCGCCGGCTCCCAGGGGCACTGATGCGACTCGGCGCCCTGACGGGGAGCGGCGACGAGACCCAGGTGACCGGCTTCGCGATCGACCACAGGAAGGTCGCCCCCGGCACAATCTTCGGCGCCTTTCCAGGCACCCGCTTCAACGGCGAGGATTTCGTGGGCGACGCCGTGGCGTCCGGCGCCGTCGCCGTGGTGGCGCGGCCGGAAGTCAAGGTCGAGGGCGCGGCGCACATCGCGGCCGCGGAGCCCCGGGAAGCGTTCGCGCGGCTGGCGGCCAGGTTCTTCGCGCCGTTTCCCAAGACGGTGATCGCGGTCACGGGGACGAACGGCAAGACCTCCAACGTCGAGCTGACGCGGCAGCTCTGGCGCATGGCGGGGCATCCTTCGGCGTCGATCGGGACGCTCGGCGTCACGACGGCGGACGAGCAGGTGACGACGGGGCTGACGACGCCGGACATCGTCACCTTCCTGTCGAACATGGCGGGGCTGGCGAAGATGGGGATCACCCATGCCTCGTTCGAAGCCTCGAGCCACGGCCTGTCGCAATACCGGACGGAAGGGCTGCCGGTGCAGGCGGCGGCGTTCACCAATTTCAGCCGCGACCATCTCGATTATCACGGCACGATGGAGGCCTATTTCGAGGCCAAGATGCGGCTCTTCACCGAAGTGGTGGAGCCGGACGGCGCGGCGGTCATCTGGATGGACGATCCGAAGTCCAGGGAGGTTCTGAAGCGCTGCGAGGCGCGGGGGCTGCGGGTGCTGACCGTGGGCACGAACGGCGAGACGCTGCGGCTCGTTGCGCGCGAGCCGACGCAGCTCGGGCAGAAGCTGACGATCGAGGCGGAGGGCGCGCGCCACGTCGTGACGCTCGCGCTGATCGGCGCCTACCAGGCCGCCAATGCGCTGACGGCGGCGGGCCTGCTCGTCGCCACGGGGGGAGACTTGAAGCAGACGCTGGCCAACCTCGCGCGTGTCCACCCGGTCCGCGGCCGGCTCGAGCGGGCGGTCATCACGCGGGCGGGGGCGCCGATCTACGTCGACTACGCCCACACGCCGGATGCGATCGAGTCGGCCATCGAAGCCTTGCGCCCGCATACGGAAGGCCGCCTCATCACCGTGTTCGGCGCGGGCGGCGACCGCGACCAGGGCAAGCGCCCGGAAATGGGCGCGGTCGCGATGCGTTTGTCCGACCTCGTCATCGTCACCGACGACAATCCGAGGAGCGAAGACCCAGCCGCGATCCGCCGCGACATCCTGGCCGGCGCGCCCGGCGCCCGCGAGGTCGGCGGCCGCCGCGACGCGATCGAGGCGGCTGTGGCGGAGGCGAAGGAGGGCGACATCATCCTGCTCGCGGGGAAGGGGCATGAGCAGGGGCAGGTCGTGGGGGACCGGGTGCTGCCCTTCGACGATGTGGAAGTGGCTCGGGAGTGCGCGGGATGAGCCCGCTCTGGACCTCGGATGAAATCGCTGAGGCGACCGGCGGCACCGCGCACGGCGCCTTCTCAGCCAACGGAGTCGCCTTCGACTCCCGCGAAATCGAGCCCGGCGACCTCTTCATCGCGCTCAAGGGCGAAGCGACGGACGGGCACCGGTTCGTCGGCCAGGCGCTCGGGCGCGGGGCGGCGGGGGCGGTCGTGTCAGAGATCATCGAAGCGCCGCATGTCCTCGTCGCCGACACCACCGAGGCGCTGAACGCGCTCGGCCGCGCGGCGCGGGCGCGCTCCGAAGCGAAGATCGTCGGCGTGACCGGCTCGGCGGGGAAGACCGGGACCAAGGAAGCGCTGTTCGCCGCGCTGGACCGGCCGGCGCGCGGCAAGGCGCATCGCTCCGTCAAGAGCTACAACAACCATACGGGCGTGCCGCTCTCCCTGTCCCGCATGCACCGCGAGGCCCGCTTCGGCGTGTTCGAGATGGGCATGAACCATGCCGGCGAGCTCGCCGCGTTGACCCGCCTGGTCCGGCCGCACGTCGCGATCGTCACCACCATCGCCTCGGCCCACCGCGAATTCTTCGCCACCGAAGCGGATATCGCGGATGCCAAGGGCGAGATCTTCCAGGGGCTGGAGCCGGACGGCACCGCGCTCGTGCCGTTCGACAGCCCGCACCGCGAGCGCCTCATCCGCCACGCCGAGCCTTATGCCGCCAACATCGTCACCTTCGGCTTCGGCGAAGGCGCCGACATTCGCGCCACCTACGCGATCCGCGCGTCCTCGGGCGGCACGCTCGTCACGGCGACGATGGGCGACATTCACTTGAGCTACACCGTCTCGCAGCCCGGCGACCACTGGGTCTCCAACTCGCTCGCCGTGATCGGCGCGGTCCATGCCGTCGGCGGAGACCTCGCCGCGGCCGGCCTCGCCCTCGCCGACCTGCCGGGCATCAAGGGGCGCGGCGAGCGGCATCTGGTGCCGATCCACGGCGGCGAGGCGCTGCTGATCGATGAAAGCTACAATGCCAATCCCGCCTCCATGGCCGCGACCCTGCGCACCTTCGGGCTGGAAAAGGTCGAAGGCTCGCGCATCGCCGTCCTCGGCGCGATGCGCGAGCTCGGGCCCGGCTCGGACGAGTTCCACGCCGGCCTCGCCCCCCATATCGAGGCGGCCGGGGTCGATTACGCCATCCTCGTCGGGCAAGAGATGGGGGCGCTTGCAAAAGCCCTTGGATCGTCGTGCGAAATGGCGCATGTCGCGGATGCGGCGGCGGCTGCCGGCCTGGTCCAGGACGCGATCGGGCCGGGAGACGCGATACTCGTCAAGGGATCCAATTCCGTCGGACTTGCCGCCCTCGTCCACGCGCTGGCAAGCGGAACCTGACCGATGATCTTGTGGCTCTCAGAACAGCTCGGCTTTCCAGGGCTTTTCAACGTCTTTCGCTACATCACCTTCAGGGCGGGCGCGGCGGTCGCGACGTCGCTGATCATCGGCCTCCTGATCGGGCCCAGGTTCATCGGCTGGCTGCGCATCCGGCAGGGCAAGGGCCAGCCGATCCGCACCGACGGCCCGCAGTCGCACCTGTCGAAGCGGGGCACGCCGACCATGGGCGGCCTCATGATCCTGACCTCGATCACAATCTCGATGCTGCTCTGGATGGATTTCAGGAACACCTATCTGTGGGCGTGCCTGTTCATCACGGTCGGCTTCGGCCTGATCGGCTTCCTCGACGATTACGACAAGGTGACGAAGCGACACCACAAGGGCGTCTCCGCCCGCACCCGCCTGCTCGCCGAATTCACCGTGGCGGCGGTCGGCTGCTCTGTCATCACCTGGGGGGCGGGGACGGCGCTCTACATTCCCTTCTACAACGGGCCGGTGGTCGATCTCGGCTGGTTCTACATCGTCTTCGCGAGCTTCGTGGTGGTGGCGTTCGGCAACGCCGTGAACCTCACCGACGGGCTGGACGGGCTCGCGACCATGCCGGTGATCATCGCCAGCCTCGCATTCCTCGTCATCTCCTACCTGGTCGGGAACGCGGTCTTTTCCGCCTATCTCGGCATTCCCTTCGTGCTCGGCGCGGGGGACTTGACCGTACTCTGCTCGGCGATCATCGGGGCGGGGCTCGCCTTTCTCTGGTTCAACGCGCCGCCGGCCGCCGTCTTCATGGGCGACACCGGGAGCCTTGCGCTGGGCGGGGCGCTCGGCGCCATCGCGGTCTCGACGCAGCACGAGATCGTGCTCGGCATCATCGGCGGCCTGTTCGTGGTCGAGGCGATGAGCGTCATCATCCAGGTCTTCTTCTACAAGCGCACCGGCCGCCGGGTCTTCCGGATGGCGCCCATCCACCACCATTTCGAGCAGATCGGCTGGTCGGAAGCGACGGTGGTGATCCGCTTCTGGATCATCAGCTTCGTCCTGGCGCTGGCCGGCCTGTCGACGCTGAAGCTCAGATGATCGCCAGCCCCGCCTTTTCCGGCAAGCGCTACGCGGTGCTCGGGCTTGCGCGTTCCGGGCGGGCGGTCGTGGACGCGCTGGCGGCGAGCGGGGCGGAGGTGATGGCGTGGGACCAGAGCGAGAAGGCGAGGGAAGAGCTTAGATCC
Source organism: Allosphingosinicella sp. (assembly GCA_035645215.1). Lineage (GTDB taxonomy): Bacteria > Pseudomonadota > Alphaproteobacteria > Sphingomonadales > Sphingomonadaceae > Allosphingosinicella. The sequence continues at coordinate 5,191 of DASQND010000077.1, read as the reverse complement.
TCCCTGCCGCAAAGCGGCGGGGAGGGGGACCACTCGAAGGGTGGTGGAGGGGTAACTGGCTCAGCGGCCGAGCCAATTACCCCTCCACAAGGCTCCGCCTGGTCCCCCTCCCCATCTGGCGATGGGGAGGCACGCGTCCGCCTCGCCGACCCTCTCGTCACAGCCCTCTACGGCTATGACGGCGTCGTCGTGTCCCCGGGCGTGCCCTTGAACCGCCACCCCATCGCCGACCGCGCCCGCAACGCCGACGTGCCCCTCATCGGCGACATCGAGCTCTTCGCCCAGGCGCGCGCGACTTTGCCGCCGCACAAGGTGGTCGGCATCACCGGCACCAACGGCAAGTCGACCACCACCGCGCTCATCCACCATATCTGCCGCACCGCCGGCCTTCCGGCGACCATGGCCGGCAATATCGGCTATCCGATCTTGGGGCAGGATCCGCTGCCGGAGAATGGGGTCTACGTCCTCGAGCTCAGCTCCTACCAGATCGACCTGACGCAAAGCCTCGACTGCGACGTTTCGGTGCTGCTCAACATCAGCCCCGACCATCTCGATCGCTATGACGGGGTCGACGATTATGCGGCGTCCAAGGCGCGGCTGTTCGCCATGCAATCGCCCGCGCATATTGCGGTCATCGCGATCGACGACGATTATACGCGCGCCATCGCCGGCACGATCGTAGGGACCAAGGTCCTCGTCTCGGCGGAGGACGTGAAGAACCAGACGCACTGGCCTTCGCTCCAGGGTCCGCACAACGGCCAGAACGTCGCCGCCGCCGTCGCCGCCGCGCGCGCGCTCGGCATCGCCGACGATGCCATCGCATTGGGGCTCGCCACCTATCGCGGCCTGCCGCACCGGATGGAGCGGGTCGCGGAGCGGAACGGCGTCCTCTACGTCAACGATTCCAAGGCGACCAACCCGAACAGCGCGGCCCCCGCGCTTGCGGCCTACGCCAAGGTCCACTGGATCGTCGGCGGCCTGCCCAAGTCCGGCGATCTCGACGCGTGCGAGCCGTTCCTGGATCACGTCCAGGCCGCCTACACGATCGGCGAGGCGGGGCCGATGTTCGCCGACCTTCTCGAAGGCAAGGTGCCGGTGCGGCGCTGCGAGATGCTGCACGAGGCGGTGAGCTGCGCCGCGCGCGCCGCCGCGCCGGGCGAAGTCGTCCTTTTGTCGCCGGCCTGCGCGTCGTTCGACCAGTTTCGGGACTATGAAGCGCGCGGAGACGCTTTTCGCGCTGCCGTGGAGGCCCTTGTATGAGTATCTTCCAGCCTGTGAAGAAGGACGGATCCTCCCGCCTCGGCCGATCGGACCGAAGCGCCATCGGCCGCTGGTTCTGGGAGATCGACCGCGTTCTCCTGGTGCTCGTCGCGGTTCTGATCTCGATCGGCCTCATCGCCGTCGCCGCCGCCTCGCCCGCCGCCGCCAACCGGCTTTCGGGCGGCACGGTCACGTTCGACTCGCTTTATTATTTCTACCGGCAGCTCGTCTGGCTGGTCGTCGCGGTTCCCGTGCTCATCGGCGTCTCCATGCTGCCGCGCTCGATGGCCCGGCGGCTTTGCATCATCGGCACGATCGTCTTCACGACCCTGCTTTTCCTGGTGCCGATCATCGGCGTCGAAGTGAACGGCGCGAAGCGCTGGATCGGCGTCGGCATTTCCCAGTTCCAGCCGTCGGAGTTCCTGAAGCCGCTCTTCATCGTCACCATCGCCTGGATCCTGTCGCTGCGGCAGAAGGACCCGAGCCTCCCCGTCGTGCCGCTGACCGCGGTGCTGACCGGCGTCGTCGCCCTGCTCCTGATGCGGCAGCCCAATTTCGGCGAGACGATCATCTTCGTCTCGGCCTGGGTGATGCTGCTGATGCTGTCCGGCGCTTCGATGCGGATCCTGGGCGGGCTCGGCATCGGCGGGATCGTCGGCATCGTCGCCGCCTACCTGTTCTATCCGGTCGCGACGCAGCGCATCAACGGCTTCCTGTTCGCCCAGGGCGACACCTACCAGACCGACAGCGCGCTCCGGACGCTGACGTCGGGCGGGCTGTTCGGCGCGGGCCCCGGCGCGGGGAGCCGCAAGTTCACGCTTCCGGAGCCCCATACCGACTATATCTTCTCGGTGATCGGCGAGGAGTTCGGGATCATCGCCTGCCTCGCCATCGCCATTCTCTACATGGTCATCGTCGCGCGCGTGCTGATCCGGCTCCTCCACGAGGATGACGGCTTCGTCGTCCTCGCCGCCGCCGGGCTCGTCACCCAGTTCGGGCTGCAGGCGCTGATCAACATGGCGGTGAACGTGCAGATCGCGCCGTCCAAGGGCATGACGCTGCCCTTCATCTCTTATGGCGGCTCCTCGATGATCGCGCTGGCCATGGGCATGGGGCTGCTTCTGGCCTTTACCCGGCGAAATCCGTTCCTTCACCGCTCGCCCTATGTGGTGAAGGGGATGGGGGGGATGGGCCGATGATCTCGCGCCACTATGTCCTCGCCGCCGGCGGCACGGGCGGGCACATGATCCCGGCCCATGCGCTGGCCGAGGAGCTGATGCGCCGCGGCCACCGCGTGGCGCTCGTCACCGACGACCGCGGCGCGCGCATTCCGGGCCTGTTCGAAGGCGTCCAGGTCCACGTCCTCCCCGCCGGGCGCCTGTCGGGCGGTCCGATCGGGTGGGCGCGGGCGATCAGGAACATCTTCACCGGCCGCGCCATGGCGCTGCGCCTTTACGAGACGTTCCGCCCTTCCGCCGTGATCGGCTTCGGCGGCTATCCGGCGCTTCCGGCTCTGCTTGCGGCGCGCGCGGACAAGGTGCCCACTTTGGTCCACGAGCAGAATGCGGTGCTCGGCCGCGTCAACCGGCTGATGGCGAACAAGGTGGACGCCATTGCGACCGCCTACGACAAGGTCCAGCGCCTGCCGCCCAAGGCGGAGCCGCGAGTCACCCTCGTCGGCAATCCGGTGCGCGACGAAGTGCTGGCGCTTCGCGAGCTTCCCTTCCCGCCTTTGACCGAGGACGGCATCTTCCGCCTGCTCGTCACCGGCGGGAGCCAGGGCGCCACCGTGCTGAGCGAAGTCGTGCCCGAAGGCCTCGCCCTTCTTCCCGAGCATTTCCGCCGCCGCCTCCAGGTGACCCAGCAATGCCGGCCCGAGGACATCGAGCAGGTCCGCGGCCGCTATGCGGAGCTCGCCATTCCCGCCGATCTCGCCACCTACATGGCGGACATGCCGGAGCGCCTCAATTGGGCGCACCTCGTCATCGCCCGCGCCGGCGCGTCCACCATCGCCGAGCTCACTGCCGCCGGGCGGCCGGCGATCCTCGTGCCGCTGCCGTCCGCCACCGACGATCACCAAACCTTCAACGCCCGTGAAATGGCGAAGGCGGGCGGGGCGCGGATGATCGCGCAGGGGCAGTTCACGCCGGTCGAGCTCGCCAAGCAGATGCAGAAGCTCGCCCTCGATCCGAGCGCGCTCGCCAACGCCGCCGCCCGCGCCCGCGCCGTCGGCCGCCCCAACGCCGCCGCCGATCTCGCCGACCTCGTCGAGCGGACCGGGCGCGACCGCGGCTTCGATCCCAATTTCCTGCGCGAGAACGTGCTGACGCCCGTCCCCGGCGGAGCCTTTGCGTGAGAGGCGTTCCGCAGGACATCGGCACCATTCACTTCGTCGGCATCGGCGGCATCGGCATGTCCGGCATCGCCGAAGTGATGCACATCCTGGGCTATAAGGTGCAGGGCTCGGACGTCGCCGAAGGCTATGTCGTCGAAGGCCTGCGCAAGGCCGGCATCCCGGTGACGATCGGGCAGAAGCCGGAGAATCTCGACGACGCGGCGGTGGTCGTCATCTCGACGGCGATCAAGAAGGACAATCCCGAGCTCGTCTGCGCTTATGAAAAGCGCATTCCGGTGGTCCGCCGCGCCGAGATGCTGGCCGAGCTGATGCGGCTCAAGAACACGGTCGCGGTGGCGGGGACGCACGGCAAGACGACGACGACCTCGATGATCGCCGCCATGCTCGATGCGGGCGGCATCGATCCGACGGTGATCAACGGGGGCATCATCAACGCCTACGGCTCCAACGCGCGGCTCGGCAGCTCCGACTGGATGGTCGTGGAAGCCGACGAAAGCGACGGCAGCTTCCTGCGTCTGGACGGCACCATCGCGGTCGTGACCAACATCGATCCCGAGCATCTCGACCATTACGGCAGCTTCGAGAAGGTGAAGGACAGCTTCGTCGAGTTCGTCGAGAACGTGCCCTTCTACGGCGCGGCCTTGCTCTGCGTCGATCATCCGGAGGTGCAGACGATCATTCCGCGCCTTCGCGACCGGCGGGTCGTCACCTACGGCTTCGCGGCGCTCGCCGACGTGCGCGGCGACAATGTGCGGCCGGTGCCGGGCGGCAACCGCTTCGACGTCAACATACGGGACCGCGCCGGCAACGTCTCGACGATCCGCGACGTCGAGCTTCCCATGCCCGGCCGCCACAACGTCCAGAACGCGCTCGCCGCCATCGGAGTCGCCGCCGAGCTCGGCATCGCCCACGACGTGATCGCGCGCGGGTTCGAGAAATTCGATGGCGTCAAGCGCCGCTTCACCAAGGTCGGCGAGATCGAGGGCGCGACGATCATCGACGATTACGGCCACCACCCGACCGAAATCCGCGCCGTCCTCTCCGCCGCCCGCGAAGGGGCGCAGGGGAGGGTGATCGCGGTCGTCCAGCCGCACCGCTACACCCGCCTTCGCGACCTCATGGTGGAGTTCCAGGGCGCCTTCAACGATGCCGACATCGTCTATGTCGCGCCCGTCTACGCGGCCGGCGAGGAGCCGATAGAAGGTGTCGACGCCGAAGCGCTCGTCGAGGGCCTGAAGCAGCGCGGCCACCGCGCGGTCAAGGCCGTGAACGATCTCGACCACCTTTGCCATTCGCTTCGCGACATCGCCGCCAAGGGCGACATGGTCATCTGCCTCGGCGCCGGCGACATCACCAAGTGGGCCGCGGGGCTCGCCGACGGCATCTGCCAGGCAAGGGCGTCGAAGTGAGCGGCGCAGGCGCCTCCATGTCCTCCCCATCGAAAGATGGGGAGGGGGACCATGCGAAGCATGGTGGAGGGGTAGAAGGCGCAGGACTGCGTGTTCCCGCGCCGGATACGCAGAGTCCGAGCCAGTTACCCCTCCACCACCCTTCGGGTGGTCCCCCTCCCCATGC